>JBFISJ010000020.1:0-21675 GCA_041608595.1 Nitrospiraceae bacterium | reverse complement strand
TTTCGTCTGACCTTTCACGATCAGCCCGGCGAGGAACAGCCAGCCCAGGACCAAGAAAATCACCGCCACGGTCGCCACGCTCCCCCAGAGCATCAACTCGATGCTAATCCTCTCCGCGACTGGAAGCTTTTCGAGGAGCTGGATCGACAGGATGTGCTCGGTCACGTTTTTCGCAACAGCTACGATTCCCTTCTGCACGAAGGAGGCGACCGGCAGGTAGATCGCGCTCATCAGTGCCACCTGCCACCACAGGGTGAGTCCGACCGAGGCGGGGGGATCCAAGCGGAGCCGCTCGAGGAAGACGGTCTTCGCTGCAAGGTTCAACGCCCAGATATCGATGGGAATCGACAGGACCAGCAACAAGGCGAGGCCGCTGCCCTCCCAGGGATGCAGCCCCATGGCGAGCAACAGCAAGGCAAAGACGACCTTGATCGGGACGCCGATCCAAAAGGCCGGCCAAGCCACTGCGAGGCCAAGCTTGACCGTCGATATGTCAGTGGACTGATTTGACATCAACCAACACGCCGTGAATGGCGAGCGCTGAGCCTATGCCCGTGACGGCATCGCAGCGACCTCAGGCCGCACGGCACATCCTGTGTAACCGCCTCATTCGAGGAATTCACGGTTGATGACCGCGGACACCGTGAAGACCACAATCGTGATCAGGACAACCAGCCAGCCTATCAGCGCAATCGGCCGCTTGAAAATATTCCGCTCGGGGCTCCGATCAATGAAGGGCAACGCGGCCAGCAGAGCCAGAAACGCGCCCGGCAGCGCCACGGCACCGACAAACTGGCCGAACTCGCCCGCAAAGATTTTCAGCCTCAGCATCTGGAACAGAAACAGGAAATACCACTCGGGTTCGGGGTGATAGTCCCCCGGATCGGGCGTCGCCTCCTCCAGCAAGTGGACCGGCTCGATGAAGGCCAGAGCGCAGATCGTGAAGAAGACCGCCGCCATCGCCACCATGTCCTTCCAGACCTGACGCGGGAAGAAGTAATCGGTCTTTGCCTTGAGCTCCTCGGTGCTCCCCCGGAATGGTCCGGCGGGACCGGCCTTTCTAAACAGGAACAGGTGGAGGCCCGCGAGCGCCATCAGCGCGGCCGGCAGGATCATCACGTGGATCACGAAAAAGCGACTCAGGGTCATCTGGCCCGGCGTCGGCCCGCCCTTCAGGAAGCGCGCCATGAAATCCCCGATGATCGGCGTCTTGTCCATGATCTCGACGCCCACCGTGGTCGCCCAGTAGGCGCGCTGGTCCCAGGGCAAGAGATAGCCGGTAAACCCGAAGGCCATGACGAGGCCGAACAAGGCCAGCCCGACCAGCCAGATGAGCTCGCGTGGCTTCTTGTAGGCACCCCACAGAAACACCTGCGACATGTGGGCAAAGACCATCACCACCATGGCGGACGAGCCCCAGAAGTGGTAGCTCAGGATAAACCACCCATAATCGACCTGATGAATGATGTACTGGGTGCTCGCGTAGGCATGGTCCGCGCTGGGCACGTAATAGAACATCAGGAGGATACCCGTGACCGCCTGCATGATAAAGATGAAGAGGAGGCACGAGCCGAAGACGTAAGCCCAGCGTGAGCCGCCGGGAACCGGTTCGTTGAGCATCTTGGCCTGAATCGTCTTCAGGCCGACGCGCTCGTCCACGAAGGCGATAACTTTCTCGATCGCGGTCGGTTGGCCGTTCATCACACGATCCGTGTCTGGGCCTTGGTGCCGGCCTTGTATTCGACGTCAATGATCTCGATCTCACCCGTCGGCTTCAAGCGGAGCGGCACCGGATCGAGCGCCCGCGGCGCGGGACCATCCAGCACCTTGCCGGCCGCATCGTACACGCTCAGGTGGCACGGGCAGAGAAAGACCTCGCCCATGGCCTTGGTCCGGCGCCATTTGTAGCCGCAACCCAGGTGTGGGCATTTTCCGGAAAAGGCCACGAAGGGCACGTCCGGGGTATTGGTCCAGACGAGGTTGCCCTTCGAGTCCTCGAACTGGATCTGGCTCTTACCCTGATAGACCGACTCGAGGATTGCGGGCGTGGCCTTGACCACCCAGACGTTTTTGGTGACGTCCTCCTCCGGCATAAAGGCTTCTTTGACCCTCTTTTTGTACTTGTACTGATAGCCGACATCGTCCTGTTTGATCTTGTTGACATTGCCGATGGTCAGCCACCGGTTGTCAAAGGGCGCATACATCGGCTTCATGACATACTTGATGACGGGATAGACGAGGGGGAGTCCGATAAGCGCGCCGATCGCGTGGGTCATGTTCATGAAGAACGTGCGGCGCGGAATATTCCGTTCCAGCTCGGGTACCGGGACCAACACTTCACCCGGTTCGACATGAAGGTTCTCCTCCAGATGCGCAATCTCGACCTCGTGCACGGTGACGTATCCGTCACGCGAAAACGCCGGCAGCCGTTCGAACTCACCCGATGAGGCACGCAGATGCACCGCGGCCTCCGTCACCGACTGAATCTGCGCGGCCGGCACCTGCCGCTCCGATCCGCCGTCCCGTCCGACGACGATGTGACTGATCTCGCGCGAAAGCGGATCGACGATGACGCGGGTGACCTCCCCAACGTCCCGATCGCTGCACTTGACGGGTGATTTGATTTTGGGTTGCACGTTATTCCTTCACGGGGATGACCTTCGGCGTATCGGCCTTATCATCCTTGAGGGTCGTCAAAAACGCGACGAGGGCGTCCACTTCCTCCTCGAACATCAAGTCTCGATACTTGTCGGGCATCCTGCCTTTTTTTTGCTTGAATTGCTTTTCGTATCCCTCGGCCATCAAGCTTCTAGGATAGAGGATCTTTTTCCTGATCTGCTCGGCGGTCAACATGGTGCCGACGTTGTCCAGGTTCGGCCCGCGCTTCTTTTTCTCAGATGTCTGTCCCAATGAAATCACGTGGCAGTTATAGCATTCCTGGAGGTTCCATTGCTCCAAGCCCAGGGCCGCGAGGTCGCCTCCCGACACCTTCGGCTTGGACTTGGGCATGCTGACCGCAACGGCATCGACACCTTTCACCCCGGCGGACTCGAGGCGGCTCATGAGCGCCTCGGCCTTTTCCGAGAGCGCCTTCGCCCGGGCAATCAGCTCCTCGGTTTTCCCTTCCTCGGTCATCGCCTTTCGCCGGGACAGCAGCTTGTCAATCTTTTCTTTCTCGTCGTTGGGGTCGTACTGCGGCCAGAGGGATGCGCCGACGATGTAGACGCTCGAGAGGACGATATAAAACGCGACGAGGGCGGCGACTGCTTTCACGCCGCTGATGGGCTTCAGCGCCGGCGCGTCCAGGAGCATGAACACGGCGGCTCCCAGCATCGCATAGAAAAAGAACATCGCCTGGAAAATCAACGGAAAGCCCAAGGCGTACGCCGCCCCCGCGAGCATGAGGCCGATTACGAGGCCGCCACTGCCCTTGATCGCCACGTTTTTCAACACACTGGGCTGCTGAGACATAACCCCTCTCTGATGATTATTTGGCCCCGGCCGGCACCGGTTCGCCCCCGGCAACCGGTTCCTTCGCGTCCGCCGGGCGGAGCGTGAGCACGATCGCGAAACTCACCACGATATAGAAGGTGAGCGTGATGGCCGTGATCCACCACCCGGAATACGACAGCGTCGGGGTGTAGGATTCCGCGGTGAAGTCCGGCAGCAGATTATAGGTATGATAGTACTTTCGGAGCAGCGACCGCACCGCCCCCATGAGCCCCATCGTCCAGATCGCGCTGAAGGCCAGGAAGATCAGCACGAACTGGGAGGCGAAATCGATTTTGCCCCAGACGATCGTGCCCTGACGAATGGCGCGATTATAGAGGATGTAATTGATGACGGTCACGAAGACCAGGGTGAAGGCCGCGGAGTTTTTCGCCGGCATGAGGGCCAGGAAGCCCCACTCCGACGGCAGCTCCAAATGGTGCTCGGCCAGGGCCTGGGTGGCGACAAAGGCATGTGGCGTCATCCAGATGGCGTTGCCCACAACGACCATCAGAAACCCCACCTTGATGACGGTCCGCGACGACACCGTGAATTTCCGCAGGAAGGGGAGCACCTTCGGCAGCACAGCCGGTGCGATCGCCAGCGGGATCAGATACGCGAGTGACAGGGGATTGGGCACGGGGAACATGGTCCAGACCCAGGTCATCAGGAACGGAATGGTCACCATGACGACCACGGTCAGCACGTTCATCCGAACGCGCTCGACGCCTTCGATCCGCTTCATGCTGAGCCAGATGTAGTAATTGCTGGCCAGGAAGATCAATCCGACCATGGCTCCCTGCATTTCGAAGAACATCGAGAGTTGGTCGGCCATCATGTACGGGCAGATGGACGCGTCGTAGTCGCAGAGCTCGAAGGCCAGCAGGTAGCCCATGAAGGGCAGGAAGAGTAGCGCGCCGACCCCGATCAGGTTGCCGACGAATCCCATCCAGTCGTAGTAGGAACGCTCCCGCTCGCTCTTCGCTCCCATGTACATGTAGGCGGCGATAAGGCCGGCAATGAACCCACCGAACGTGACGTTGCCGACCAAGCGGTGCAGGTTCAACGGCATCCAGCTATAATTGTAGACCTTGTCCCACAGGCTGGCCTGGGCGATATATTCGTAGATCGAGATATCGACGGAGCCCTTCCCGGGGCTGTTCATGAAGGAGGTCGGCCCGTCGATGACGAAGAGCGTGACCGTCCCGATCACGTTCAGGAGCACGCCCAGCGCGATGTGCCGCGCCTTCTTCTCGCCCTTCAACGCGTCCCAGGTGTAGAAATACAAGTAGAGCACGATCGTCTCCGCGATGAACAGGAGGGGATAGATCACCGCGAAGATGAGGAAGAAGTGATTGATCAGCCAGGTCGTGAAATCCGGGTAGGTGGCGAGTAGCACGAAGATGAAGAGACCGCCCGTCAACGCGGTCATGCTGTACAGGATGACCGTGACCTTGGTGACCTCTTTCGCAAGGCGCTCATAGCGGGGATCCTGCGTACGATAGCCCAACCACTCCGAGATGACGACGAAGATCGGTGCCCCGAGGATGAACGCCGCGAAGAGGATGTGGAGCTGAGCCACGATCCACACCGCGGTGCGATTCCCCGTGTAGGGAAACTCCCCGGCCGGCGGATCGGGCGCCATCTGGGCATAGGCCGCCGTGCCGCACACCATCAGCAGGCCGGCCATGATGAGCAGACTCCGTTGCCAGGTCTTCATATCTGCGTCCTTTCCTTCCCCGGAACCGATCCCGTTTTCATCACGTGCGGCCGATCCTCCCTCTTGCATCCCGCATGCATCTCTGCCCGTGGAGCTCGGTTACTTTTTCTTCTCGCCCGCCTTGTTCTTCTCGCCCGCCTTGGCACCTTCGCCTTTGGCTTCGCCACCAGCGGGCGCGCCATTGGCCGACGGCTCGGGCGATCCGATCTTCACCCATGCTTTTTGCGACGGTCTGTACTCCATACCGTCCATGCCGAAAGTGGATTCGTAGGCGATCACCTTCCACCGGTCGTCCTCCGAGAGCTTGCTCTTCCACGGCTTCATTTTGGTATTGGGCACGCCTTCGGAGACACGCCAGAACCAGACGGAATCGGAATACAGCTTCATCCGCTCGGTGGTTCGGAAATCCCGCGCGCCGGCCTTGACCGGCTTGCCGTCTTTGCCGTGGCAACTCGCGCAATTCACATCGATGTTGGCCGCGCCGATGAAGATCTGGCGACCTTCTTCAATGATGTCCTTGTTCCCCCAGTAGCCCTCTGGCATGTGCTTGTCGGCGTATTCCGGTGGCGCGGGCGGCGGCGGAACAATGGGGCCCTCACCGGGAGGACAGCCCACCAGCGCGAGACAGAGGCCCGCTCCCACCAATACCATCACAGCTTTCTGACAGGTCGAACGCGTCATGCTTTCCATCCTTTCCTTCATGTCCGATATCGTCTGAGCTCGTCCGCTCAGCATGGTATCGAGCCAGCCTCTCCAAAACCCATTCAGGAACTTGCGTAGGGCCAATCACGCGGCGGCCCGCCTCGTCGGACTGCGGTGTATTGTTCACGTCCGCGGGTCCACCCACGGACTGCCAAAATAAAAAAACGCTTTTACGGAAGGCTCCTGGCTTCGCGCAAAAACGCCCTTTCGGTCATTTCCGCAGGCCGTGCACCGTCAGGCCCCCACTGTCCCGTGCGCCAACAATCCTGGGTACGGCGCCGCGGCCCCGACATTTTTATGTCTCATCTTTCTTGTGCGGCTTCTTGGCTCTCCTCTGCGCCTTTCGGCGCTTCCGAATTATCCGGGCCCCGGCGTAGGCGGCCACCAGGAGGGCAATCGCGCCGGCCCCGTAGAACACCCAGGCCGGAGCATCCCGCTCGACCGCGCAGCCCGTGCCGAAATCGACACGCGTGCCGCGCTCGCTCGAGCGATCATCCGGATCGAACTGAACCTTTGTCTTTTGCTCCTGGTCCCCGGCTATAATGAGGACCGGATCACCGAGATTGTCGTCGTGGAGGTGGAGAAGCGCTTTGTAATACCCGTAGGAGTCCGTATAGGCGGTCTCCACGACCGAGACTCGAGTGTCCTTGACGATGACTTTCTGATCGACAACCGGCTGGCCCCCGGCCCCACAAACAAAACCCTCTACCGTGAACCGATGATCGACCTCATGCGTGGCGACCACCGGCGAGGAGAGGGCCCACAAGGTCGTGATAAGCGTGGCCGCCGCGGCCACCGCTTTCACCGTGCTCCTGTGTCTTTGTCCGTCTCTCCGGTTGACCATGTCCCAACACCCCGGCCCGGCTCAGCACCTCGCAGACTGATCGACCGTCTTCGCTGACGCGTCGGCACGCCTCGAACAGGCTCTCATGCCGGGATTTTGGGCGGCGCCTCCTATAGCATGAATACCCTTTCTTGTCAATTGCGGTATCCACGGGAAGGCTCGAAGGTTGACTGTAATATCAAGACCTTCGGCTCTGAGATGGCGGTGGAAAGGGCTCTGCGCGCAGAGGGTTCGCGCCACGTGGAAAACTGCCACGGTTGGGAAAATTGTGGCTGCTCAGGCAGGCGAGGTGGACGTGTCCTGAGGGGTCTGTTTCGGAGGGTTCACAGGAGCCCTCGGGATCTGGCTTCCTGCTCCACCCTCTCGGCCTCCGCACGCCGTTGCGACTCGTGCTTGCTCATCCATTCGTGCCACGACTTGCCGAACGCCGTGTCCTCGCCGCTGAACGTCACGGCGACGATTTCGTCATAGGGGATTTGGACAATCTCCTGGGCTTGTTGCGGAATGATATCCAGGTACGGGCGGGGTGCTCCTGTATTCCGATTCGAGACGTACCCCTCAATCTTCCTGCCAGCCGCCAGCTCGACCGTCACGTCACCACGGTAATCGAAGGCCAGCTCGACCAACTCGACGACCTCTTCCCGGGTGCGCGGCCGCACGTCGCGCCCCTCCGGCGAACCACCGCGCTCCGGCTGATCGACTAGGTCTGTCATAACGGCCTCAAACGGGTTGGATGAACGGGGACGAGCTGCCGCTGCGGATCAACGGGCATTGGGGAGCAGCGTGCTTTTGACGGTGCGGCCGAAACCCGACCATGATCCAAAGGTATCCTCGACGGCCGAGGCCTCGTATCCGCAGTGCACCATACAGTCCGCACACTTTTCGTTACGACCGGTGCCGTAACGCTCCCACTCGGTGCCATCGAGCAACTCTTGGAAGGTTTTGACGTAGCCGTCCTGAAGCAAGTAACAGGGCTTCTGCCAGCCGAACACGTTGTATGTGGGATTGCCCCAGGGGGTGCACTGATACTCGCGCTTGCCCATGAGGAATTCCAGGAAGAGCGGAGACTGGTTGAAACGCCAGCCCCGCTTTCGATTGCCAAGAATCCGTGAGAACAGCTGACGTGTGCGATCACGTTTAAGGAAATGCTCCTGATCGGGCGCCTTCTGATAGCTGTACCCTGGCGAGAGCATCATGCCCTCCACGCCCAACTCCATCATCTCGTCGAAGAAGGCCCGCACGCGCTCCGGATTCGCGTCATCGAACAGGGTCGTATTGGTCGTGACCCGATGGCCGCGTGCCAACGCGGCGCGGATCGCGCGGACCGCGACGTCGTAGACGCCGTCACGGCAGACCGCGTGGTCGTGCTCGTCGCGCAGCCCGTCCATGTGCACGCTGAACGTGAGGAACTTGGATGGCTCGTACTCATCGAGCTTCCGCTCGAGCAAGATGGCGTTTGTGCACAGATAGACGTATTTCTTCCGCTCCAACAGCCCTCGGACGACCGTCGCCATCTCGGGATGAATGAGCGGCTCGCCGCCCGGGATACTGACGATGGGCGCCCCGCACTCATCGGCCGCGGCCCAGCACTGCTCCGGGGTCAGCCGCTTGTCCAGGATGTGATCGGGATACTGGATCTTGCCGCAGCCGGCACAGGCGAGGTTGCACCGGAACAGCGGTTCCAGCATGAGGACGAGGGGATATCGCTTCACGCCCTTCCATTTCTGGGTCAGGACGTACTTGCTGACTGTATACATCTGAGACACCGGAACCGCCATGTCTGCTCCTCTATCGTTCGGGAATCCGGCCTTTTCTTGTCAGGGGGGAAATACTCAAAGGCCTTGGAAACAGCGTTGAATCGCGATTTTATCACCCAGTCCCCGGATCGTCAATGAGACCGGACAGAAGGCGTGACCGGATGAGTCTACCCTGAATTCGGGCACCAGCGCAGGGCGTGCTCAAGCTGGCTGGAGGCGCCGGGCGGATTCGAACCGCCGAATCGCAGTCCCACGGCGACCCATCCGTTGGGCGTAGAGCTGTCCCTTTGCGACTCTCCCACCCCGCACCGCTCGGCGACATGGCCGCATCCGGCCTCTCTCCACCCACCTGGCGGTTGCCTCTCTCCGCCCTGCCCTCACGCGGGGCGCATTGCCGCGTCCTGCTCTGCCCCCAGTGGTTTGAGCAGGATGATGAGCGCAGCCAGCAGGCTCAGATTCCCGAGAAGGGCCGCAATCATCGCGAGCCCGACCAGCAAACCGAAGTAGATGGTCGGGATGAAACTCGATAGCGCCAGGATCGAGAAGCCCACCGTGATCGTCACGGAGGTGTAGTACATGGCCCGGCCCACGCCGCCATGGCACGCCCGCATCGTGGCGAGGTAGTCGCCGTGCCTCGGAAACTCGACTTGAAACCGGTGGATGTAGTGGATCGCGTCGTCCACGGCAATCCCGACGACAATAGCCGCAATCGTGATCGTCATGACATCGAGCGGAACCCCGACCCAACCCATGACCCCGAGCACCAGCCCGGCGGCCAGCAGCGTGGGAATGATGGCAAGCACAGCCAGGTACAGGCTCCTAAACAGGATGATGAACATGACGAGGATGCTGAGGAAGACGAAGCCAAGGGTGAGGATCTGAGATCGATAGAGGCTTTGAAGCAAATTATTGTAGAGCACCCCCAAGCCACTGACATGCACCTGGTCCCGGGCGAAGCCCATGTCTTCGACGAGGTGCTTCTTGATCTTTTCGATCAGCGCGTGTCGTCTCAGCGTGGGGGAAGACTCGATCATTCGCATGGTGAAGCGGGCCTGGTTTGCGTCGGAAGAGAGATACGGATCCATCAGAGCTGCTTTGACGTTCTCCGGCATGACTCTCCGTATGATCGCGAGGTCGTAATCATCCGGCTTTTGACCGTCCAGAAGAGTACGAAAGACTTTCACAGCCGTGGCCACAGACAGCACCTTCCCGACTTCAGGCAGACTGTCTAAGTAGCCATGAATGTCCTCAGCCTTTTCAAGCATGTCGGTATTGAACCAGTAGCTCACCCCGCTGGTATCACTCTCTTCCGCAAAGGGGTCCTCGAATGCATTGTCCGAGGCCTCAAGCTCCTCCAGGTGGGCATAGAACTCCTCGTCGGCATCGATGACCACATCCAGCGGGACCGTCCCGCCCAGTTGCGTATCGATGAGCTCCATGCCTCGATAGATCTCCGTCGTGCTCTTGAAATGGTCGATGAAGCGGTTTTCCACCTCCAACATGGGAATCCCGGCGAGCGCGAATACTGCCAGGGCGGCGCAGAAGGCCACGATCTTGCCGATGTGGTTCTGCGTAAAGGTCGCGATCGCCAACGTGAACGATTGCGTGCCATCACCCCGGGATGTCGCGGCTTCGCGGGGGAGCAACACCAGGACCGAGGGAAAGAACGTGAAGTTGAGTATGAACGCCGCCCCAACTCCTATGGTCATCATCCAGCCAAAGTCGATGACGGGTCGAATGTCACTGACGACGAGCGAGCAAAACGCCACGATGGTCGTGATCGCCGTATAGAAGCACGGCTCAGCAACATTACGCACGGTATCCTCGACGAGCCTCCTCTGGTCAGCCGTTGGGCTCTGCTCCGCCAGAATACGATAGCGTACGATCAGGTGAATCGTTAACGACATCGTGTTGATGAGGAGCAGGGAGATAAAGTTTGAGGAGATCACCGTTACCCGCCAGTCCAGGAACCCGAGGAACCCCACCATGAACACGACGGTGATCACGCAACAGGCCATCGGCAACAACACCCAGCGCAGCCGCCGAAAGAAGAACAGGAGCATCAAGATCAGGAACACGGTCACCCCGATGCCGAACACGACCAGGTCGTGCTCAATGAAGCTGATCATGTCCGCCGTGATCATGGATGCACCACCCAAGAACAACTTTGCTTGGTGCCGGTATTTGTCCATGATGGCTCGGACCGTCCGGATTCGATCGCGTTCCCCGTCGATCACGAGGGCCAGGTAGGCCTTGAACTCCCGAGACGCCTCCTTAAGCCGAACTCTCTCTTCCGCTGTCAGCCCTTCTCGCAAGTCTTTATCCCGCAGGTCGTTGCGGGCCGCTAACAGATCGAAATATTTGTCATCACGCTCGAAGATCACCTGAATCGCGGACGTCCGGCCATCAGGACTCACGAGGTGGTTGCTGTAGATCGGGCTCTCCAGGAACTCCCTGCGCGCCAGTTCCTTATCGACGCCAGCTGACTCCAACGTCTTGACGCCGCTCGCGAGATCGTCGATCGCAACCTTGGGGCTGTTTAAGAGCGGCACGTTCAAAATGCTGTTGACGGACTCAACCCTGTCGACTTGCTCGAGGTCCTCGTGGAGTGCCTTCAACGTTTCAAGCGAATCCGACGACATGATGTCACCAGGCGGGGTGACGGTGATAAAAAGAAAGTCGTCAGATCCGTAGGTTTCCCGTACCGTGCGGTAATACTGCAGAGCTTCATCATGCTCCAAGACGAGGGCGTCGGCCGACGCATCAAGCTTAAAGTTCGGGATGTGGAGGCAGAAAAACCCGACAACCAGAGCGATGATCGTCAAGGAGACGGCCGGGCGCTCGATGACGACCTTCTTGTAGCGATGGAAGATCCACTCAGACATGGTCAGCTATGGTGCCGATGGAGGTGATGATGGAAGCCTCACGCGCTGTGCGAGGCTTCGGCGGATGGGAACAGCATGAATTTGTGGACGATGTTGGACCTCATCAGGCGAGCGTCTGGCCCTCCTGTCGAAGCGGGTGGAGGCGCCGGGCGGATTCGAACCGCCGAATCGCAGTTTTGCAGACTGCTCCCTTAACCACTTGGGTACGGCGCCCTGGCCGGCATTATAGCGGCGGGGTTGGGGCAACTCAACCGGAGCCGGCAGTGAGGAGTCAGGTGAGAAAGACGCGCGTTCAGCGCCGATTGACGAGAGGGATTTCGCGGGACTTCGCGGATGGCTCAGCCGTGGGCGCGGGCTGAGGAACGTCGTGGCCGTTTCCGTCGCTCGCGGACTTGCCTTCGGCCGGCGTTTCCGCTTCCTGCTCCTTGGCCATCTGCTCGACTTCCTCGATCAACCGTTCCATCAGCTGATCCATCGGCACCTTGGCGATGCGCTCACCCTTCTTGAAGAGGATGCCCACGCCCTGGCCGCCGGCGATGCCGATGTCCGCCTCCTTACCCTCGCCGATCCCGTTCACGACGCAGCCGAGGACGGAGACCGTGAGTGGGGTCTTGATGTGCCCCACCCGCTTCTCCAGCTCGTTGGCCATGCGGACCACGTCAATCTCCACGCGGCCGCAGGTCGGACAGGCAATCACGTTGATGCCCCGATGGCGCAACTCAAGCGACTTCAGGATTTCGAAGCCGACGCGCACCTCCTCCACCGGATCGGCGGCGAGCGACACGCGCAGGGTGTCGCCGATGCCGTTCGAAAGGAGCCAGCCGAGCCCGATCGCGGACTTGACCGCCCCGGTTTGGACGGTGCCCGCCTCAGTGATGCCGATATGCAGCGGGTAGTTCGACTGCTGCGAAAACAGGTAATACGCGTCCACGGCCATGTGCACGTCCGAGGCCTTCAGCGACACTTTCATGTTGGTAAAGCCGATGTCCTCGAGCGCGTGGACGGCATTCAGAGCCGATTCAGCCAGGGCCGCGGCCGTGGGATAGCCGTACTTCTCGAGCAAGGGGCGCTCCAGTGACCCGCCGTTGACTCCGACCCGGAGCGGGATTCCCCGATCGTTGACCGCCTTGATGACCTCCTCGACCTTCCACCATGCCCCGATGTTGCCGGGATTGATCCGCACACAGTCCACGTGCTTGGCAGCTTCTAGCGCCAGCCGGTGGTCGAAGTGGATGTCGGCAATGAGCGGGATGCCGATCTGCGCCCTGATCTTCGGGAGCGCCTGGGCCGACTCCTTGTCCGGGACGGCGACGCGGACGAGCTCGCAACCGGCCTCCTCGAGCCGCCTGATCTGCTCGACGTTCCCCTGCACGTCACGCGCGCTCGGGATCGTCATGGACTGGACCGAGATCGGGGCGTCCCCGCCGATCTTGACGGAGCCGACCGTAACCTGCCGTGTCTTGCGTCGAGTGATAAACATGAAATTGAGCGCTACAGCGCAGCCGCTTTGGTGCTCCCCTGCTTCACTGACTCCTTCGCGGCCTGATAGATCCCCTCCGCCGTGAGGCCGTACTTTTCACGGAGCAGGTCCTGGGGACCCTGCTCGATGTACCAATCAGGCAGCCCGATGAGCGTGGTCGGCACATGGAGGATCCTCTGCTCAGACAACACTTCGAGCACCGCCGAGCCGAATCCGCCCATCCTGCATCCCTCCTCGACCGTCACCAGGCAGCGGACGCGTCGAGCGAGGCCGCAGATGAGCTCCTCGTCCAGGGGCTTGACGAAGCGCGCATTGACGACGGCGGCGGAGATCCCCTCCTCCTCCAGCCGCTCGGCGGCTTGGAGCGCCTGGGGCACGGTGACCCCGATCGCCACAATACCCACGTCCGTGCCGTCCTTCAAGAGCTCCCCTTTCCCAACAGGGAGCGCCACGGGCTCCGCATCCAACTCCACGCCCAGGCAGGCGCCCCTGGAATAGCGGACCGAGGCGGGCCCTTCGTGCGTCAGGCACGTCTTGACCATGTGCTGAAGCTCGTTTTCGTCCTTGGGTGCCATCACGACCATGTTAGGAACGTGGCGCAGGTACGCGTAATCGAACGCGCCGTGATGGGTCGTGCCGTCCTCGGCCACGAGACCGCCCCGATCGATGCAAAAGGTGACGGGAAGATTCTGCGTTGCGACGTCGTGCACCAGGGAGTCGTAGGCTCGCTGCAGAAAGGTCGAATACAGCGCGACGACGGGCCGCATGCCCTGGGCGGCCAGGCCGCCCGCAAAGGTCACCGCGTGCTGCTCGGCGATCCCGACGTCATAGATACGATCCGGTAATTCCTTCTCAAAGGCGTTCAGCCCCGTCCCCTCGCACATGGCCGCCGTGATCGCCACGATCCGGTGATCCTGCTTGGCGAGCTTGACGAGGGTGTTGACCGCGTGCTGCGTGTAGCTGGGGCGCGGCGCCTTCTTGGCCGGCTTGCCCGTCTCTCGCACGAAGGGCGAGCAGGCATGAAACCAGACCGGATCCTTCATGGCCGGCTCGTAGCCCAGTCCCTTCTTCGTGATCACGTGGAGCAGCACCGGCCCTTTGAGCTTCAGCACGTTTTCCAGCGTCGGCAGCAGGTGATCGAATCGATGACCGTCAATGGGGCCGACGTAGGTGAACCCGAGCTCCTCGAAGAGCACGCCCGGCAGAATCAGTCCCTTGGCCAGCTCCTCGGCCCGCTGTGCCATCCGCTTGACCTGTTCGCCGATGTGGGGAATCGATTCGAGCAAGTGCCCGGTTTCTTCCCGCACTTTGGTGTAGAACTCACCCGTGAAGGTACGATTCAAATAGGCCGAAATGGCCCCGACATTTTTGGAAATGGACATCTGGTTGTCGTTTAGGATGACGAGGAAGTCCCGGTTGCTCCCCCCGGCATGATGCATGCCCTCCAGCGTCATGCCCGCCGTCATCGCCCCGTCACCGACGACGCACACGACCTTGTGATGCTGCCCACGCTGCTCTCGCGCTTCGACCATGCCGACGGCCGCGGACACACCGGTCCCCGCATGCCCGGCATTGAAGGTGTCGTAGTGGCTTTCCTCGCGCTTGCAGAAGCCGCTCAGGCCGCCGAACTGGCGAAGCGTGTGGAACTGCTCCCTTCGCCCGGTGAGCAATTTGTGGGCATAGGCCTGGTTGCTCGTGTCCCACACAATCTTGTCCGTCGGGGTATCGAGGAGGTAATGCAGCGCGACCGTCAGCTCGACGACGCCGAGGTTGGAGGCCAGATGCCCCCCGACGTTGGCCAAGACGGAAATGATCTGTTCACGTATCTCTTGGCAGAGCTCAGGAAATTGATCCGGCGACATCCGCTTGAGGTCGGACGGGCTGTGAACAGTTTTCAGCAGCGACATTGGTGCTCTCTCCTCATCGATTGTCGTGAGTTCCCTTCCTGCGTCGCGGGAAGGCATCGAATTGGACCGTGCGGTGTGGAATGCCCAGGCTTACAAAAAATATCAGGGAAGTCTCCCATACGCCCAGGGGCTTGTCAAGTTTTTGGCCCCCGGGCAGAACGCCCCGCCCCGGCCTCTGTATCGAATCGGTAGGTAACCAGTGTCGACAGCGTGAAGTCCGCCGCGCTCTCCGTGGTGAAGTCCACATTTTCCACGCCGTAGACCTGCCAGAGGATATGGTCCCGCAGGCGATAGCTGAAGCCCGCCGCGACTTCGGTGACGTCTCGATCCAACAGTTTGAGTCCGGTCCGGTCAAATGGGGTCGTATAGTAATCAAACTGCAGCACCAGCGAGAAACGGGGTGTCCAAAGATACTCGACGGCGGTCACACTCGAGAAGATCGGATCGAGTGAAAGCCCCGAAACCGTTCCCGTGGGAAAGACGCCGTTGACATTCACATAGGCGATCCAGCGGGTCGCCAGGGTCTTCTCAAGTGCCAGCCCTAACCCCACGTCGGGGTAGCCACTGCCGAACACCCGGCCTTCCTCACCTGTTGGCAGCTTAAGCCCGAACCGAAACGCGGCTGTTGGCCGGAGTCCGCGCTCTTCGGCCACCTGCCACTTGGCGAACAGACTGACGTCGCCCAGACCGAACTCC
Source organism: Nitrospiraceae bacterium (assembly GCA_041608595.1). Lineage (GTDB taxonomy): Bacteria > Nitrospirota > Nitrospiria > Nitrospirales > Nitrospiraceae > JBFGRM01. Next base: position 6,195 of record JBFISJ010000020.1, on the reverse strand, counting down.
CCGTCCCCGCCGCTAAAAAGCGTGCGCCCGCTCTGCGTGACGTCAAATACAAATCCCGTGCCGTCAAGCCGTGCACGGGGCCCTCCAAGCCCCGTGGTCACGCGCTCGACCTGCTCGATGGCACCCCCCATGAACCCCCGGTATCGATAGATCGTGGGAATTTCGAGGCTCAGCTCCAAGCGATCCAGGAACCCATAGCGAAAGAACAGGGCAGACCGAAGGGTTTCGAACTTGACCCGGGCGCTGGTCCCGACCCCCTGCTCGTCGAAGATTTGCGCCGTCTCCGCAAGCTCCACGCGCACGTCGAGCATACGTTTGGGGACGACGGCCGCACGATCCCCGTACATCGCCAGAAAGAGCAGCTAAATGGCTTGGAAATTGCGGAGAGGAACGGGCCCGTCGCCCCGGCTCTCAGCGAGAGTCGGCGTGACCCACAACAGTAGGAAAATGCCTACACCTCGCAAACAGAGGACAGGCGGGGCTCTGAGCCAGGCTCGCCGCTGCCGAAGCGGTCCTGTCCCTGCCGGCAGGCGAGATGTGTCCGGGGTCGACATAGGCCGTGCGATGGTGCCCGACCGCTCTCCGGGCTGACAAGTATGGCACCCTACACTTTCTGTGCAGGCCCGAACTCCCGGTCGATCGAAGCTTGGCCATCATGCGAAATCATCCGTTGCAAACGGAAAAGCCATGGGTGTCCCGATGGAGGGAGGGGAAAGGGGGATCGCTTGATTCATTTCGAAACGAGTCTCCAAGACTGGACACTAGAATGGATAATCAAGGCCGGCGAAGACAGCGGTTCCCTCGTTGCTAACGCCGACATCGACCCGACCCACCACGTTCGGTCGGACGAGCCCTCGGAAGCCAACACCTGGCGTCACCTCAAAGCTGTCGAACAACTGGAGGTCTTGGAAGGTGTTGAACACCCGGCCGATGTCCACGAAGGGAGCCACCTCGAAGTCCGCAAAGACGTTGAAGATGCGCGCCCGGAGCAGGTGGAAGCGCTGCTCGAAGTTGAAGGCGAGAAGCTGCTTGTCGATGAATCGATCCTCTCCATATCCGCGAAGGTTGTTCTGCCCACCCAAGGAGCTCCGCTCATAGAACGGAACACCTTCGCCGAACGTCGTCTGCAAGTTTGCGCGTGCCACTAGGATCGCGCGTTTGGATCGGCTGGGGAAGAGCTTCATGAAGTCGAATACGTAGCGGTAATAGGGTGATTGGCTCTGGTTGTCAAAGTTCCAATTGGCCTCCGCATAGGCCGTGAATGTCATGCCGTCCGTGGGCGAGACTAAATTGTCACGCGTATCGTAAAGAAAGAAGGCGCGGTTTCCCAGAATGCGCGCTCCGTCACCACCATCCACGCCGGGGAAGACTTGCAGCGTAAAGGGCAGGTCGGTCGCTCCCCGCAACACGAGCACATCCCGGTATCGTTGCGCCACGCCGATCTGCGTGACATCGTCAAGCCGTACCCCCAGATACCATCGCGCCCGAATTTCACGGTTGGTGTAGTTGGTCTGTTCCGATTCAAGCGAGCCCTGGCTGAAGCCGTAGAAGCGGGACGTGGCGTTCTTGACCAAACCACCCTCGAAGCCGAGCGAGAACCGTCCCTGTCCGAAAGCCGGATCGGCATAGTGAAGGGTGAGCCTTCGCTCGATTTCCTCCGCGGCGGATGCGATGAATTTAATCGATTGCCCGTGCGTCCCGTAGGCGAAGACATTTAGCGCCCCCCTTACGCCTACAATGGAATTGTGAATCAGCAAGGGGGCAACGAGATATTTGAGCTCGCCCTCGGGAGTCGAAATCAGGAAGGGGACGATCAGGCCCGCGTCGTTCCCGTCGTTCTTGGACGTGGACACGGCGGGAATGGGGAAGTACTCGACGGCTGACTCAGCAGCATTGGGAACGGGCGGGAATAAGAGCAGGAGGCCGGCGAAGGCGGTCAAGGCGGCGCGGAGAGACACGCTCGGCATCGCGTTCGCTGATTGCCCTATGACCCGGGCCCGGGGTCATCCGCCTCGACCTTTTCACGCATTTTACTCAGTAACGCATCGAACGGTTCGGAGTCGAGAATCTTCGAGAACTGACTTCGATAGTTCCGCACGAGGCTCACGCCGTCCGCGACGACATCATAGACACGCCAATTGCCTGATCGATTTATCATCCGATAGGATAGCGGGATCTCCACTTTGCCTGAGACGACGCGCGTGCGCACCTCCGCATAGTCGCCCTTGGTGCGCTCATTCAGGTACTCGACCTGCTCGCCCGAATAGCCCTCGATCCTGCCGGAGTAGGACCTCACGAGCAACGCCGTGAAGAGGTCAACAAATTCCCTGCGCTGCGGTTCGCTCAGCTGCTTCCACTCTCTCCCTAGCGTACGCTTGGCCATTTCCTCGAAGTCGAATCGGGCGCCGATGACGTCGATGAGCATCCGACGACGCTCCTCCCTGCGCTCCGGCTTCTTAAGGGCGGGATCCTCCAGGATCGCAACCGCCTCGTCGATGGTGGTCTTCACGGCTTTGGTCGCGGGGCCTTCGGCGAGCGCCTGCCCTTGCAGCACCAACCCGCACACGAGACCCATCCAAGCAACCCTGCTCCCGCCTCGCCACACAACCGGACGGGGCGCACTTCGCTGCTCTTCCGTTTGTTGCGTTCGGGACGCCATGGCGAGCGCTCCTCTGCGACGAGGATGAGACCTATTTGACGCTTCCGTGGAGGAGTTGACTGATGGCTTCTTCGAGGTCGTTGCCGGATTCGGTATCACGAATTAGGTCGCCCTCTTCCAGGGCCTCCCCCTCCGCCGGCGGAGATCGACACGGACGACTCAACGACCACCTGGGTTGTCGCGCGATCCAGACCTTTCTCACTCACCCGTGTGTCGTAACCCTTGTAGCAGCAGACCCAGCATACGATCAACCCGAAACTGATCGACTTCAGCATCCCCCCGTACACATCCTTCCATTCCACGGCCTCGTCGATCGAAATCCTAATACGAACCCACGTTCACGCCCAGCAGCTCCACCCCCCGGAAACAACCCGCCCTAGGCGATGAATGTCCCGACCATGTCAGGCGTGTCCGGAAGGCGCCAGCCTCACCGTTGCGCGTCCAGGAAGGCGGCGACGAACGCGCTGAGCCGCTCCCCGGCCACATGGCTCTGCCGTCGCAACCGGTTGAGTGCCGCCCAATCGGCCGGTGACGCCGCGAGGGCGAGTATTCCCCTTACCCACCCGCCCGGGACCAGGAAGTCGTCCAAACTTGTCGGCAGATCCTCATCGGCCCGGTCCGAAACTGCGCGAACAGCCAGAAAGGGTACCGTGTGTTCGGCCGCCGCGGCGCCCACGGCTGCGCTCTCCATGTCGAGCCCGATCGCCCCTGTCGCAGCCCCAAGCTCGGTCTTGCGGCCCGCCGACACGACGATGGTCCGGACCGTGGCGAGTGGCCCCGAGCGGGCCGGCAATGAAGCATGTGCCGCCGCAGACGAGGCGATTTGGCACACCAAGGGAGAGCAGGCCCAGCGAGAGGATACGGTATCCGAGCCCTGTTCAATCTCCAGGACCTCGGTCGCGATGAGGAGATCGCCGACGTGCCCTCCGCCCAGCGCGCCGGCGAACCCGACGGAGAGCACCGTGGAGAAGGTCTCGCTCGAGAGCACCTGCTCGGCTGCTCTCCGGGCCGCATCTCTCCCGATACCGGTCTGCACGACATGCGCCGGGACGGGTCCTCGGCGCCCCTGGGCGCGGCGCTGCCCGTGTAGTCGGTCGACAGATGCTCCGTTCAAGGCACGGCAGATGGCGCGGAATTCCCAGCGCGTCGCGGTCAACAGGGCGATCGGCTTCATGGGGCACCCATGTCATCGGATCGGGCCCATCCTGAGCGAGGGAAGTGGCGCGTCAGGCGTCGAAACGAAACGGCTGGGTCTCGCACGCGACCCGGCGAAGCTCGTCCGCCTTCGACTGGCCGCGCGTCCGCATGTTGCGGTACATGGCGAGAGCCCAGAGCGGGAAGTACTGGCAGTACCAATGGTACCGAAGGTAAAACACGCGAGGGAATCCGGTTCCGGTGTGGTGATACTCTTCCCACGAGCCGTCTTTGCGTTGGTGGCGAAGCAGAAAATTCACCCCGCGCACGACGCTCAGCGAATCCGAGAGGCCGGCCGACAGCAGCGCGAGGAGGGCCCACGCGGTCTGCGACGGTGTGCTGTCACCCTTGCCGGCCCGTTGTGGATCGGCGTAGCTCAGACACGATTCGCCCCAGCCCCCGTCGGGATTCTGGACGGATTCCAACCATGAAACTGCACGTTGCACGTATGAGGCGGACATGTCCTCGCCGATCGTCCTCAGCCCGGCGAGGACCGACCACGTTCCGTAAATGTAGTTCACGCCCCAGCGGCCGTACCAGCTCCCGTTGTCCTCCTGCTCGCGTTTGAGAAACTCCAGGGCCCTGGCGGCAGCCGGATGCCGGAGATCGCACCCGAGCGTGCCGAGCATCTCGAGGCCCCTCCCTGCGAGATCCGCCGTGGGCGGGTCAAGGAGGGCGCGATGGTCCGCAAAGGGGATCAGATTCAACACCTCGCGATTGTTGTCTTTGTCGTAGGCCCCCCAGCCCCCGTTTGAGCTCTGCAACGCGAGCATCCAGCGCACTCCACGCCCGATGCCCTCGTGCAATCGCTGTTCGTCGGACAGCTTCGTCTTGGCGAGCGCCATAATCACTACCGCGCTGTCGTCGTTGTCCGGGTACTGCTCGTTCTCAAATTGAAAGGCCCAGCCCCCAGGATTCGCTCCAGGCGAGGACACCTTCCAATCTCCGACGGTCGTAGTCTGGTTGTCCAACAGCCACGAGGCCGCTTTTTGCAACGACGCGTGATCCGCGGGAAGCCCTGCTTCCACCAGGGCATTCATCAGGAGCGAGGTGTCCCACACGGGCGAGTGGCACGGCTGAAGGTGCATGGTATCCGCCAGGGCAGGATTGCCGTCCGACGTGTCATAAACCTCCAGGGCCTCGATCTCGCCCAGGGCTTTCACGACGAGGGGATGGTCGGCGTCATAACCCAGGCAGCGCAACGCAAAGACGGAATTCGCCATGGCCGGATAGATCGCCCCCAGACCACCCGTGCCCTTGATATGGTTGAGGAGCCATTCGCGTGCCGCCGTGAGGCCGGCGTTGCGGAAACGTTTGACGTGCACCCGATCGTAGAGCTTGACCAAGGTATCCACCGTGATGAAGAAGTTTCGCCATGAAAACCAGATGGCATCCCGCTTCAAAGGGGGCACACGCGAGAAGTCGACCTCCTGTCGCGGTTGGACGTACAGTTCATCAATGGCTTGCTCGGGCCGGATGCGACATACGGGTTTGTACGCGAAGACGATCAGCAGCGGGACCAGCACCGCCCGAGACCAATACGACACGGCGTACACGTTGAAGTAGAAGCGTTTGGGAAGGAGCATGATCTCCGCGGGCATCGTGGGCACGCCCTTCCAGTCGTACTGCCCGAACAACGCCAGGGCGATCTTGGTGAACACGTTGGCCGCCGTCACACCTCCCATCCGGTGGATCGCTTCACGGGCCCGAACCATGGAGGCCTCGTCCGATGAGACGCCAGCGAGCTTGAGGGCGAAATAGGCCTTGACCGACGCGCTGATCTCGGACGGCCCCCCGTAGTAAATCGGCCAGCCTCCGTCATCGAGCTGTGTCGCCAGCAAATATCGCACAGCCTTCCGCTCCCGCTCGTGGTCGACTTTCTCGAGGAACCGACGGAGCATCAGGTACTCGGAGGTCAGGGTCGTGTCGGCCTCGAGCTCGGCCACCCAGTAGCCCTCCGATGGGTGCTGGCGAGCCAGGAACCAGCCGACGCTTCGACGGACGGCCTCATCGATGGCCTCGGCTTGCCCGGGGGCAGACCCGCCGGCGCGGCGCGGGCTCACGTCGGCCGGAGCGGCATGCGCTGGATTGTTGGAGACGAGGCGTAGTGGGGGCGCAGCGCGCCCTTCGCGATCCGGGCGGAGACGGCTGGGCATGGAGGCCAGGAGCGTGCCGGACAAACGGGTAATCAGGTGCTTGATAATTTTCATTCTGTCCCTTGGATCACTCGATAGCGCGAGAAGGTGCCAGGGGTGGGGCTCACCGCACGGCGTTCATGAGGCATCGGCCAATGAGGCGAACAAATCGCACAGAACCGACACCACGTTTGCTTATAACAGACC
>JBFISJ010000019.1:0-21680 GCA_041608595.1 Nitrospiraceae bacterium | reverse complement strand
GTGCTGGTCGACGACGGCGACCAGGTGAACTGCGCCAGACTGGGAAAGGGCGGCTACTCGGTTCCCTCCATCGTCGAGCCCGAGTACCTGCAGATCAAGAAATGCACGGCCGATTTCCTCCTCTTGGTCGAGAAGGGCACGCAGTGGAACCGTCTCTCCGAGGACAAGTTCTGGCGGCGGTACAACTGCGTCCTCCTCACGGGGAACGGCCAGCCGCCCCGCGGCGTCAGGCGCCTCGCGCGAAGGCTGCACGAAGAGAAGCGGCTGCCCGTCTACGTCCTCGTCGACAACGACCCCTGGGGCTACTACATCTACTCGGTCGTCAAGCAGGGATCGATCAACCTCGCCTTCGAGAGCCAGCGCATGGCCATCCCCAAGGCGAAGTTCATCGGGCTCTCCAGCGCCGACCCCGAGCGCTACGGCCTGCCGCGGAACGTGGGCATCATGCTCAACGAGAAGGACACCAACCGCGCCAAGGAGCTGCTCAACTACCCGTGGTTCCAGAAGACGGCCTGGCAGAAGGAGATCAAGCGGATGCTCTCGAGCGGCCTCAAATACGAGCTCGACGCCCTCGCCAACAAGGACTTTCAGTACCTCACCAAGAAGTACCTGCCGCGGAAGCTCAAGGAGCGGGATTGGCTGGATTAGCTCAGGAGAAGTTCGCGTGGAGTGAACACCGATGAGCTTTCAACAATGCACTCTTGCCGGCCGTGCTTCTTGCCTCCAAGTACTCCGGACGCCTTAACGCTAGACTGCAGGATGTTCAAAAAGGCCTTCCAGCGAGGCCGCAACGAACGAGAGGCCGAGGTGTACTTTTCACGGTACACGGTACGTTGAGGCCTCGACCGATGCCATCGACCCGTGGCAACAGGGGGAGCAACGGGTCCCCCGGCTCGAGGCCTTTCCTTCGACGGGCTCAGGACGGGTTCCAACATCCTGCGGGGAGCATTTTACTGGGGGGGCCGGGCGGCGGGCCGGGCACACGGCCCGATGAACCCGCCCGGCTGAGGAACGCTATGCGAGTCATGATAGCGCAGAGGCCCCGGAGCCTGTGTGGGCTGGGTCACACGGAGAGAAACTTTACCTCATCTCTCTTTGCTCTTCGCCTCCTGCACGCGGCGGGTGGAAGGGCAAACCCCTCCTCCGTCCGAGGACACCCAAGGGTTCTGGAACGCACCGCATATCCTGAAGAGCCAACAAAAAAAATGGCCCCTGGGCAGACCGCCCAGGGGCCTCTCATGGTGGAGGCGAGGGGAATCGAACCCCTGTCCGAAGACCTTCAGCGCATCGGACCTACATGCTTAGCCGATCGTTTGGTATTCGCGACTGCCCACGCCCACCGGCAGGCTTAGAACAGCCGCTAGCCCAGTGCGTTCTCGTCCTCAGCCGCTGAGCACCAGCCTTGGACCAGCCTGCTGAGTTGCGCCCCTTCCACGACCGCAGGCGGGTGCGCGGAGAGACGTCGCGGTCAATTAAGCCGCGAGTGCCAGCTCTTGGTTGGCAGTTGTGTTTGTCCCGGTTGATTTACGAGTCTCCGAGAAACTCGGCATGCACCGATGACCTCTTGATCCCCGTCGAAGCCAGTCGCCCCCATAGCCTAGGCCCAAAGGGCACACCTCAGTGTACTGCAGGATCCCACCTTGATCCAGCTACTTTTCGTAATGAACCGGCCGCCGGTTCTCTCTCTCACGCCGCACATCGCACAGGGCGACCGGTCAGGGTCGACAACGAGGCCCCCTCGCGTGCCTCTCCCGGGCAGTCAAAGGCACGCGCGCAAGCTGCGGGAATGAGGGCTTTCTTGACGCAGCGGTCCCGTGATGTAGATTTGATAGGAGGCGAAAAGTTCACGCTCTTTGGGACGGGTCTCCCCACTTGTCGGCTACTGATATTGATTCTCAGTAATGGCTTTGCCCCCTGTGCTCCATGGCTAAACCTCTGCACGTCCTGGTCTTGGAGGACTCCGCCAAGGACGCCGAGCTCCTCCTACGAGAGCTTCGCCGGGCGGGTTTGGACCCGACATGCAGGCGAGCGGCAACCGAAACAGAATATCTCCGGGAACTCGGGCGACCGACGGATCTGATCCTCTCGGACTACTCCCTGCGGCACTTCAACGCTCCACGGGCCCTGCAACTCTTGAACGAACGCGGCCTCGCGATTCCCTTCATCATCGTGTCAAACTCCATCGGAGAGGAAGCGGCCGTCGAGTGCATGAAGAGCGGTGCGGCGGACCATCTTCAGAAACACCGCTTGGCCCGCCTTGGAGCCGCCGTCACACAGGCCCTCGATCACAAACGCCGGCGCGAAGACGGCTGTCCTCCTGTCGATGCCGCCCCTGAGAGCGAGCCCACGCTCACGTCGCTGATCGGCAACCTGCCGGGCATGGTCTATCGCTCGCTCCCCGAACCCCTCTGGACCTTCACCTATACGAGCGAGGGCTGCCTGCCCCTAACGGGATATCAGGCGACGGATTTTACAGAGCGGACAATCTCTTATCGAGAGATCATCCACGAAGACGACCTTGACCTTGTCGTGCAAGCCAAGAAAGCGGCGCTTCAGGCCCGAGAGTCTTTCCAGATCGAATACAGGATCATCACGGCCGCTGGCGAGGAGAAGTGGGCTTGGGAGCGCGGACGCGCCGTCTACGCATCCGACGGGCGGATGCTTCATGTGGAGGGATTCATCACCGACATCAGCGAACGAAAGCTCGCGGAGGCCGGCCTGACACAGCAGAGAATCCTGCTCGAGACGATCCTCCGGCAGGCCGCTGACGGCATCGTCGTCTGCGACATCGATGGCAACCTCACCTTCATCAACGCCGCTGCCAGGCGAATCGCACAGGCTGATCTCAAGGACAGTCCCCCGGATGCCGCGACGGAGCTCTGGGGCGTCCTCCAGGGTCAGGACGGCAATCCCCTGCCGTTCGAGCAATGGCCGCTGCCCAAGGCTCTCTGCGGGAAGGTCACGGTCGGACAAGAGGTGCGCCTCGTACGACGTGACGGGAGTCACTCGGATCTCCTGGTCAGCTCCGCTCCGTTGAGAAATGCCGACCAGGTCATCGTCGGGGGCGTCGCCACGTTCATCGACATCACCGAGCGGAAGGCCGCCGAACTGAGATTCACCGAGCTGGCACGCCAGCATCAGCTCATTCTCGAGTCAGCGGGCGAAGGCATTTATGGCTTAGACATGGAGGGCAAGACCACCTTTGTCAACCCGGCGGTGGCGAACATGATCGGGTACGACATCGACGAGTTGATCGGCAAACCGCAGCACAGCCTCTGTCATCACTCCCGATCCGATGGATCGCCCTATCCTCAAGAGGAATGCCCCATCTACGCGGCGTTGAAGGACGGGAGAGTTCATCGCGTGGACAGCGAGGTCTTCTGGCGAAAAGACGGGACGAGTTTCCCTGTCTCCTACACCAGCACACCGATCAGGGATAGGGATGCACTCCTGATCGGGGCAGTCGTGACGTTCCGGGACGTCACCGAACAGCGGCGGCTCGCGGAACAGCTCCGCCAATCGGCCAAAATGGATGCCGTGGGACAACTGGCTGGTGGAGTCGCGCATGACTTCAATAACCTGCTGACCATCATCTGTGCTTATGCTCAGGTGTTGAGCACGCGTCCTGGGCTCGACGAGCAGATTCGCGGACACGTCGGGGAAATCAACGCGGCGGCCCAGCGTGCCGCCGGTCTCACCAGCCAGCTTCTCACCTTCAGCCGACAAGAGATCACACAGCCCTCCGACATCGATCTCAACGCGGCGGTCCGCACCTGTACCAACATGTTGCAGCGGATCTTGGGCGAGGACGTGGCGCTGGAGACCAAGCTCGTGCCGACGACTGGACTCGTGCGGATCGATCCGGTCCAACTCGAACAGGTAATCATGAACCTCGTGATCAATGCGCGTGACGCGATGCCCGAAGGCGGCACGCTGACCATAGAAACGGCCGCGGCCGAGCTGCCCTCTGATGGCCCCGGGCACAATTCGCCGACAGGTCGAGCTGCGGTCCAGCTCGCCGTGCGCGACACCGGTCACGGAATGGACGAGCAGACGCGCTCACGTATCTTCGAGCCGTTCTTCACGACCAAGGAGCGAGGGAAAGGCACCGGCTTGGGCCTCGCGACGGTCTATGGCATCGTCATGGAAAACAACGGGACCATCGCGGTGGAGAGTACGATGGGCGAGGGGACCTGTTTCATCATTCAGTTTCCCAGCATCGAAGAGAAGAGGCGGCGTGAGCACAGCAAACATCAGAACACGGCACTAACCGGTGGAACCGAGACGATACTGGTGGTGGAGGACGACGCACACCTGCGCAAGGTCGTGCGTAATGTCCTTGCAGATGCCGGCTATCAAGTTCTCGAGGCGGCCAATGGGGAGCAAGCCTATCAGCTCTGCGACTCACACAAGGGTCCCATTCATGCGCTCCTGACCGATGTCGTCATGCCGGGCATCAACGGGCGCCGCCTGTCGGAGGTCTTGACTGCGCTGCGGCCCAAGCTGAAGGTCCTGTTCATGTCCGGCTATTCAGACGACATCATCCTTCGCCACGGTATACGGCAAGGCGCGGCCGCCTTCATTCGGAAGCCGTTCAACGGTGACTCCCTGGCTCACGCCCTCCGCGAATTACTGAAACCCCCATCCGAATAACCTGGCCTTGACGTGGTCGACCTTTAGCGCAAAGCCGGACGGGCGGGGCCTCAATCGCTGCCTCGCTTCGCTCCCTTCATCGCACGTTCCATCTCTCTCCCCGCTTCTCGGCCCTTGATCGCTTCCCGCCTGTCGTAAAACTTCTTTCCTTTGGCGACGGCGATCTCGACCTTGGCGTGGCCGCGCGCCGTGAAGTAGATCCGCAACGGGACCAGCGTCAAGCCCTTTTGCTGCGTCTTGCCGAGCAGCTTGGCGATCTGCTTCCGGTGCAGCAGAAGCTTCCGCGTCCGCAGGGGCTCGTGATTCGCGAGATTGCCGTGGCTGTAGGGGCTGATATGGCAGTGGTGGAGAAAGACCTCGCCGCGGTCAATGCTCGCGTAACTGTCGCGCAAGTTGACCTTGCCCTCCCGCAGCGACTTTACCTCCGTTCCTCTCAGCACGATCCCGGCTTCAAATTTCTCCTCGATCGCGTAATCGTGGTAGGCCTTGCGGTTCGTCGCCACGATGCGCTCGCCGCTTTCTCCTTTCTGTGCCTTCTGCTGGGCCATGGCGTCGCTACTCTACTATGTTCCAAGGATCGCCCGCACGTGATTTGCCCGGAATGGACCGACGCCGGTTTTCACGGACGGCCAATCCTGCTATCATGCCCCATGCCCAAACCCTTCGCATCAGTCGGAGAGGTGCTCAAAGATCTTGCCCCGCGCCTGGGGCTGGAGACCAGGCTCCTCGAGCTGCATGTGAGGCAACAGTGGGAGAGGATCGTCGGGACCCAGATCGCGACGCACGCGAGACCGGGGCGCATACGATTCAAAAAGCTTTATGTGTTCGTCACGAGCTCAGTCTGGGTGCAGCAGTTGGCCTTTCTCAAGCCGACGCTGATCCAGAGACTCAATGAGGCGTCGGGAGATCAGGCGATTACGGACCTCGTGGTACGGGTGGGGGATCCGTCAGAGGGTCACGCGGAACAGCCACGGCAGGATCGGGCGGACGCTGCGTCGGAGAGAGTTTCGCCCTCGGCAGAGCAGTTGCAGCAGGCGGCCCGGCAGGCGGCCATGATCCAGGATGACGAGCTTCGCCGTCAGCTCACGACCGTGATAGCGACGGTGCTCTCGCTGCCGATTCCCCCCCGTGTGCCGCCGAACCCGCCCGATTCTGACGGGCGCGATCGATCGGCCCCTTGAAAAGCACGCGCGAATAGGCGGCGGTCGCCGGGGAGTCTTGCTGAATGAGCAGGGGGCCGATGCGTCCTTCTTCGACGGCCCCTTCCAGGCGATATGTCCCCCTCACCGCCTTTCTGAAACCCTGCACGAGCTCAGCGTCCTGACCGGTCAGATAGCGAGCGAGCACCTCCGGCTCGGTCCATTGGGGGTCGGCGAAGACGTAGATCGTCATGCGCCCGTACTTCCCCTCAGGGTCCGCCGGCGTAGTCGGCTGGATCTTCATCGGTCCGAAGTCCCCCGTCTCGCGTCCCACCTTGCGAAACCTCCGAATCAGGGTTTCAATCTCGCCGTCGCTCGTCCAGGACGGAACGTGCACCGCGACGATCGTGGCTTCCTGCGCGCCAATCGAGTAGGGCGGAATGGATCGATCGGGACGAGTCAGGAACATGCCGCCGAAGATCAAGGCGAACGAGATCACGAACACCCCCAACCCCAACCTGACCACTATGTCGAGCTTCTTTTTGGGCGCGGTCATGTCAAAACCTGCTGTCCACCACTGTACCAACAGAGCTGGGGTCGCGGCCAGATGGGGGAGGGAGAGGGTGGCGGGTAACACTGGCCGGCTGTGAAAGGATGCCGACCGCTGGAGTGGGGTATAGGTTACTCAGCGGGATCGTTGTTACTGTCCTCCGCCGGCGTGCCGAGATCCACGGGGGCTTCCTCGCGCTCAGCCAGTCGCGCGACGCCCACCACACGGTCTTCCTCACCTTCGAGGTCCAGAATCCGCACCCCTTGCGTGTTGCGGCCGGTCTCCCGCACGTCGTCGACGCGACACCGGAGCACTTTGCCCTGGGCTGCCATGATCATGATCTCATCGTCGTCCCGGACTTGCAGGAAGCTGACGGCCGGCCGGTTCCGCTCCGTGATTTTCACGCTGATAATGCCTTTGCCGCCCCGCCCCTGAATCCGATATTCGGGCACCGGCGTGCGCTTGCCGTACCCGCCTTCCGTAATGGTCAGGATTGTGGTGGTCGAGTCGGGCAGGATCGTCTCCATCCCGATCACTTCATTGCCGTCCTCCAGTGTGATACCCCGCACGCCGTGCGCAACCCGTCCCATGCCCCGCACTTCTGACTCCTTGAATCGGATCACGATGCCCTGCCGGGTTCCCAGCAGGATCTCACGCGAGCCGTCGGTGATTTGGACACCGATGAGGCGATCGCCCTGATCAAGGCTCAGCGCGATGATCCCACCGGACCGCGGGTTGGCGTAAGCGGACAGCTCCGTTTTCTTGATGACACCATGCCGCGTCGCCATGACGACGTAGCGGTCATCGCGGAATTCCTTGACCGGAACCGTGGCCGTCACCCGCTCCTCGCCCGATAGCGCCAGCAGATTGGCGATGGCCTTGCCCTTGGCAGCCCGACCGGCCTCCGGAATCTCGTGCACTTTCAGCCAGTACACCTTGCCGGTGGTGGTGAACACGAGCAGGTACGCGTGGGTCGAGGCGGTAAAGAGTGTCTCCACGAAATCGGTCTCGCGCACGCCCATCCCGATCTTTCCTTTGCCACCTCGCTTCTGCGCGCGATACAGGGCCACGGGGTTCCGCTTGATATAGCCACCGTGCGTAATGGTGATCGCCACCTCCTCGTCGGCGATCAAATCCTCGATCGTGATTTCCGCTTCTTCTTTGACGATCTGGGTGCGACGGTCGTCCTGATAGGCCTCCTTGACCGCCAGCAGCTCGTCTTTGACGATCTTCCGCACCAGGGCCTCGCTGCCGAGCACGGATCGCAGGTACTCCATTTTCTTCAGGGTCTCCTGGTACTCTTCCACCAGCTTGTTGCGCTCAAGCTGGGTGAGGCGCTGTAGGCGCATCTCCAGGATCGCCTGCGCCTGGATCTCCGTCAGACGAAACTGGCTCATGAGGCCGGTTCGGGCTTCGTCCGGAGAGGCGGCCCGCCGGATCAGGGCGATGACCGCATCCAGATTGTCCAGGGCGACCTTGAGGCCCTCGAGGATGTGCGCCCGCTCCTCGGCCTTCCGCAGCTCGTAGGCCGTGCGGCGAACGACCACCTCGCGGCGGTGCTCCACGAAATGCTCGAGAATCTGCTTCAGCGTGAGCACCTCGGGCCGGTTCCGGACCAGCGCGAGCATGATGACACCGTAAGTGGTCTGCAGGGGGGTATGCTTGTAGAGCTGGTTCAGCACGACCAGCGGGATGTCGCCCCGCTTGATGTCCATGACGATCCGTACGCCGTCCCGGTCGGATTCGTCGCGAAGATCGCCGATCCCCTCGATTTTCCGCTCCTGGATCAGTTCCGCAATTTTCTCGACCAGTCGCGCTTTGTTCACCTGATAGGGGATCTCGGTCACGATGAGGCGGTCCCGTTCGGTGCGCTCGTCCGTCTCGACGGCGACCTTTGCACGCAGCGTGAGGAGGCCGCGGCCTGTTTCGTAGGCATCCTTGATGCCCTTGGTCCCGTAGATGTACCCCGCGGTGGGAAAGTCCGGTCCGGGAACCACCTTCATCAGCTGCTGGATGGTCACATCGGGCTCGTCGAGGACCATCTCCAGCGCAGTGATCACCTCACCGAGGTTGTGCGTCGGGATGTTGGTGGCGTAGCCGACGGCGATCCCGCCCGCGCCGTTGACGAGCAGATTGGGAATCTTGGCCGGCAGCACGACCGGTTCCTGGGTCGATTCATCGTAGTTCGGGACGAAGTCGACCGTCTCCTTGTCGATGTCGGCCAGCATCTCCTCGGCCAGCTTGGTCAGCCGGGCCTCGGTGTAGCGCATCGCTGCGGGGGGATCGCCGTCGACAGAGCCGTAGTTGCCCTGCCCGTCGACCAGCGGGTAGCGCATATTGAAATCTTGCGCCATCCGCACCAGGGTGTCGTAGATCGCCGCATCGCCATGGGGGTGATAGTTCCCCATGATTTCTCCGACGATCTTGGCCGATTTACGATAGGGCCGCGTGGGGCCCAGCCCCATCTCGTTCATACCGTGGAGCAGGCGTCGGTGGACCGGCTTGAGCCCGTCGCGCACGTCCGGCAGCGCCCGTCCGACGATCACGCTCATTGCGTAATCCAGGTAGGACGACCGCATTTCGTCTTCGATATCGACCTGGATCAAGCGCTCATCGACGGGCATGAATAACTCCCTGAATGGGTACGCGGTCCGAGGTCAGCGGTGAGCGGGTTTTCTTGCCCCGATGACCACTTACGGCTCACCCCTGACCATTCTGCTAGACGTCAAGATTGCGGACTTCGCGGGCGTGATTTTGGATGAACTCGCGGCGGGGTCCGACTTCATCACCCATGAGCACGGAGAAGATCTCGTCCACCCCAGTCACGTCCTCGAGCCGCACCTGCATGAGCGTGCGTGTCTCCGGATTCATGGTCGTGTCCCAGAGCTGATCCGCGTTCATTTCACCGAGACCCTTGTAGCGCTGGATCGAGATGCCTTGCTTTCCAACATCCAGGATGCCCTTGACCAGCTCGCTGCATTCGGCGTGCGTGACCTCCTCCCCCTTGACCTTCAGCTTGTACGGAGGCTCGGTCAGCCCGATGGCGGTGGGAGCCACCTTCTGCAGCTCCCTGAAATCGGCCGACGTGATGAGGTCATGGCTGATCTCGACGCTGTAGGTCCATCCGCTCAGGTTCAACCGGCACAGCACTTTGTTCGTCTGGTGCTCCTCGTCCTCGGTCACATCGAGCGTGATCGTGCCCTTGGGATAGGCGAGCTTGAGCGCCTTTTTCACACTGTCGAGCGTGCTGTTGAGCGCCCTCGCATTCTTCAGGAGATCCCGATCCAGGCCGGGCTGATCGGCAAACACGCGCACGATCGAGGTTTCCTGGTGGTTTCTGCGAAACCGCGTGAGGAGCCCCTCGAACAGAATCAGCTTTTTCAGGATCGGCAGGAGGCGACGGCCGTTGAGATAGCTCTTCGACCCCTCGACGTACAGCTCGACCTCCTCGACCGCCAGATCAGCAAGATAGTCGTTCAACGCATTCTCATCTTTGAGGTAGCGCTCGGCCTTGGCCTTCTTCACCTTGAACAGCGGCGGCTGGGCGATATAGATGTACCCGCGCTCGATGAGCTCGGGCATCTGCCGGAACAGGAAGGTGAGCAGCAGCGTCCGGATGTGGCTGCCGTCCACATCGGCATCGGTCATGAGGATAATCTTGTGATACCGGGCCCGCGCGATGTCGAAGGCATCCTTGTCCTTGTCTTTGTCGGAATCCTCCTTCCTTCGGCCGATCCCAGTGCCCAGTGCCATGATGAGCGTTCGAATTTCGTCACTGGAGAGCATCTTGTCAAAGCGGGCCTTCTCCACGTTAAGGATCTTCCCCTTGAGCGGCAGGATGGCCTGGAATTTCCGGTCCCGCCCCATCTTGGCCGAGCCACCCGCGGATTCTCCCTCGACGATGAACAGCTCGCTGAGGGCGGGATCCTTCTCCGAGCAATCCGCGAGTTTCCCCGGGAGCGAACCGCCGTCGAGCGCGCCTTTGCGGCGGATCAGCTCCTTGGCTTTGCGCGCTGCCTCGCGCGCGCGTGCCGCATCGATAGCCTTGCCAACGATCTTGCGGGCGACCGGGGGATTCTGGTCGAAGTATCCGCCCAAGGCCTCGTTGACAGCCGCCTCGACAATGCCTTTGACCTCGCTGTTGCCGAGCTTCGCCTTGGTCTGACCCTCGAACTGCGGATGGCGCAGCTTCACGCTGACCACTCCAGTCAGGCCTTCGCGCACATCGTCCCCCGAGAGTGACTCCACATCCTTCTTGAGCAGGTCGTTCGCGTTTCCATAGCTGTTAATCGTACGGGTGAGCGCGGCCTTGAAGCCCACCAGGTGCGTGCCCCCCTCCCGCGTGTTGATATTGTTCGCGAAGGAGTAAATGTTCTCGGCGTAGCCGTCGTTGTATTGCAGAGCCACTTCCAGGATCAGGTCCGCCTTGGGGATCTCGACAAAGATGGGTTTGTGCAACGGCGTCTTCGCTTCATTGAGGTGCTCCACGAACGAGACGATGCCGCCCTTGTATTGGAAGACCTGTTCCTTGACCTTCCCGGGACGCGCGTCGCGCAGGGCGATGGCGAGGCCTTTATTGAGGAAGGCCAGCTCGCGCAGACGTTGCGCGAGGACGTCGAAACTGAACTCCACGGTCTCGAAGACCTGCCCGTCCGGCTTGAATGTGATCTTGGTGCCGCGCTTCTTCGTTTTTCCAGTCACCTCGAGCGCTGCCAGCGCCTTCCCGCGCTCGTACCGCTGCTCGAAAACCTGTCCGTCCTGCCAGATCTCCAGCTCGAGCCATTCGGACAGGGCGTTCACGACCGAGATCCCGACCCCGTGCAATCCGCCCGAGACGGTGTAGGCCCCCTGCTCGAATTTCCCGCCGGCGTGGAGCATCGTGAGCGCCACCTCGGCCGCCGATTTTTTCTGGGTCGAGTGCATCCCCGTGGGGATGCCACGGCCGTTGTCGACCACCAGCACGCTGCCGTCGATCTGGATCGTCACGTCGATGCTGTCCCCGAACCCGGCCATGTGCTCGTCGACGGAGTTGTCCACGACTTCGTAGACGAGATGGTGGAGTCCGTCGGGCCCCGTACTGCCGATATACATCGCCGGACGCTTGCGGACCGCGTCCAGGCCTTCTAGAACCTTGATCTGGTCCGCATCGTACCCCTCGGAAGGCGCGCTCCCGCCCGCCTCGTGTTCAAGTGGCTGTTGGTCGTCGTGGGGCTCGTTGGCCATGCGTGTCCTCAGACTCCTTTGGGCCGGCTCATCGGCTCAAATCTTGACCGGCATGACCACGCAGCGGAAGCCCGGACGCCCCGGCTCGCGGATGAGGCAGGGGCTCAACGCGCTTTCCATCTGAATGGTCACCGATTCCGCATCGATCACACCCAACACGTCCAATAAATATCGGGCGTTGAAGCCGGTGGTCAGCGGCTCCCCACCATACCGTGCCGACATCTCCTCGGTCGCTTCCCCGAAATCCGGGTTGCTCGAGAACAGCGTGATCGTGTTTGGCGAGAACGTCACCTTGACCGCGCTCGACTTGTCGCGCGACAGGACGGCGACCCGCCTGATCGCCCCCTCGAGTTCGGCCTTCGAGGCGGTCGCATGCTTTTGACTGTCCTTGGGGAGCACCTGCTGGTAGTTCGGGTAGGTCCCCTCCATCAGCCGTGAGGTCAGGAGGAGGCCGCTCTTGCGGAAGATCATGAGGTTTTTCGTGAACCCGATCAGCGGCTCTCCATCGCTCTCTTCCAGGAGCCGCCGCATCTCGTGCGCCGCCTTCTTCGGAATTATGGCTTTGATCTCTCGGGGCTGGTCCTTCTTGCTGACGCCCGTGACCTCCTGCTCGGCGACGGCCAGCCGATGGCCGTCCGTTCCCACCAGACGCAGCGTCATCTTGCCGTCCGCCGACGCAAGCGTGATCAGGAGCCCATTCAAAATATAGCGCGCGTCATTATCTCCGACAGCAAACAGCGTCTTGCGAATCAGATCGAGCAAGTCCGCGCCCTCCAAGGGTGTCAGCCCCTCGCGCTCGATCGCCGGCAAGGCGGGATAGTCGCTGCTGGGCAGCCCCACGATGCGGAACTGACTCTTCCCCGCCTGGATGGTCGTCCAGTTGTTGTCGGTGACGGCAATCTCCACCTCCCCATCACGCAACTCCTTGAGAATCTCGTAGAGCTTGCGCGCAGACAGCGTGACCGCTCCCGGCTCCTCCACGCTTGCCTTGTAGAGCCCGCGCATCATGATCTCCAGGTCCGTGGCCGTGACCTCCACGCCTTCCTGCTTGGCCTCAAGCAGGATGTTCGACAGGACGGGCATCGTGTTCCGCTTCTCGACCACCCCCTGCACGCGCTGCAGTCCGGTCAACAACTCATCTCGTGCGATCCGTATTCTCATAACTCCCTCTCCTCGATGCGGTCGTCTAGGCCCGCGTGATCTGCGCTTTCAGGCTTTCAAGGGTCGACTTCAGGGTGCTGTCGTTTTCCTGCGCCTTTGCGATCTGCTTGCACGCATGGATGATCGTCGTGTGATCCTTGCCCCCGAAATGGCGGCCGATCTCGGGAAACGACGAATCGGTCAATTCGCGACAGAGATACATGGCAATTTGCCGCGGGTGCACCAGCGTCTTGCTCCGACGGCGGGACTTCAGCTCCCCGATCTTGACGTGAAAGCGGGCGGAAACCGCCTCTTGTATGTCGTCCATCGTGACGATTTTCTTCTTCTCTCCAATCAGGTCTCGAAGCACGTTCTTCGCCATATCCAGGGTCAGCGCCTGGCCCGTGAGGGAGGCGTAGGCCCCGATGCGGACGAGCGAGCCCTCTAGTTCCCGGATGTTGCTCTTGAGGTTCTCTGCAAGGAACTGAACGATATCGTCCGGCAACGGGATCCGTTCGTCCTCGGACTTCTTGCGCAGGATGGCGATCCGCGTCTCCACGTCGGGCGGCTGAAGATCCGCGATCAGCCCCCACCCGAATCGGGACTGCAGGCGCTCCTCGGTATTGGCGATCTCTTTGGGCGACCGGTCGCTTGACAGCACGATCTGCTTGCGAGCTTCGTACAGTGCATTGAAGGTATGAAAAAACTCCTCCTGCGTCCGCTCCTTGCCGGCCAGGAACTGCACGTCGTCGACGAGTAACATGTCGATGTTCCGGTACCGCTTGCGCAGGTCCGCCATCTTGTCGTAGCGGATCGAGTTGATGACCTCGTTTGTGAACTGCTCAGTGGTCACATAGGCGATCCGAAGGTCCGCCTGATCCGCGACGTGATTTCCAATGGCGTTTAACAGGTGGGTCTTGCCCAACCCCACACCTCCGTAGATGAACAGCGGGTTGTACGCCTGTGCTGGAGCCTCGGCGACACGAAGACAGGCCGCATGGGCAAATTGATTGCTGGCCCCAACGACGAAATTGTCGAACGTATACTTCGGGTTCAGATGCACGACCTTTCGCTGCCTTGCCACGGCAGCGACGGAGGCACGACTGATCCCGTCAGCCGCGCGGAGCTCTTCGCGCTCCCGCGTGACGAAATCCACCCCGATCCCCCCGGTCCCGTGTGCAGCGGTGAGGGCCTCGGCAAGGAGCCCGAGATAATGCTGGCGGAGCCAGTCCCCGAAGAATTTGTTCGGGACCTCCAGACGTGCACCACCGTCGTCGATTCCCTGGAGCTGGAGCGGTGTAAACCAGGTATCGAAGACCTGCCGCGGTACTCTTGACTCGATGTACTGAAGGGCATCCGCCCACAACGCCTCAGCTCCCATAGCCCTGTACTTCCCCTCCCGCCTGATTATTCACAAGCTTATACACACCTGTGGATATGCGAATTTGCTCGTCCTCATTACTCACAGGGCCCCTCTTGATAGCCCTGGATAACCCGTTTTACGTACTCTATCCTCCCGTCACGGCTTAACTTGTCCTCACCCCAATGCCCCCAAATGACAGCTTGTTGACAGGCAGCCCGACCCCTTTACGACCTCCCCCACAGCCCTACCCACCTGCTGCACGGCCACGCATCCAATGTGTTTTCAGGTCGTTATGCCGCTCATCCTCACCATCAACACGCTCTCCTACTCCGACGACCTACTACTTCTTATCTTATCTATATGAAAAAATTAGGAGAAGGAGTCTCTGTCCGAAGGTTCACAACACCACCACACGATCAGCGTCAAAGAGCAAATCCAGCAACTCTTTGTACGAGATACCTGGCACGGAGGGAGTGATGCCTCGTTGAGCAGCATCCTCGGCCAATGCAAAGACGCGGGAAGCAGGCACATTCTGGAGCGTGACAGCCTCATGAAGAAGGACAACCGTGGTGTTATCACCAGAGGGGACAAGCTGGATGAACGGATCGACTGTGTGAGTTCGAAGCAAGTACAGCAAGCTCGACGCCATGTGTGAAATAAGGGCTAAAAAACAAGGGTACGATCTGCGGAGGCGATCAGGGAACGAATGTCGTCTGGAGATGCCTCACGTAGATTGAAGTTTGGGTCGAGGTCCATTGCCTGGATGGATCCCTGGGGAACAACGAGAGGGATCTCCATCTGCCTCACGGTCGGGAGATACTTTTCCAAGATGTCACCGTCAATCACCTCATCCTCCTCGGAGGCGAGCAGGCGGGGAGCCTCCTTGTCGAGGATCACCGTCAATGGATTCTCACCAGTGGCGAGGCCGAGAGCGATACGAAGCGCTTCGACAGGTTGCGCGCTCTTGCGGGGATCTTGGCGAATGGCGACAACGACGCGTGCGGGCATATCGTCAGTGGGCCCAGCTCAGTTGAAGGCGACGAACCGGTCACAGCCGTTGATCATGTTCGAGAGCACCACAAGCCCGCAGAGCGTGACCTCGGGAGCGAGGCCGTCGGTCGAGACGCCATGTTTTTGGCAGCCATAGGCGCAGACAAAGAACTTGGTACCGCTGCGTGCGAGCTCGTGAAAGCGGGGGTCGTTGAGGTTCTTGACCCCCTCATCAATCAGGTACAGATAAACGTCCGTATCGGTGTGCTGGGCTTCCGCACAGAGGCGCGCAATCGTCGTGACGCTTGGATTCCTGGGGGGTGTGGATAACAAGACCCCCAGCTTTCGTTTCTCCATGAGAATCCACAGGGGGGCGCGGAAAGATTGTAATGAAAATTCAACAGGTTAGAGAGAAAATGTCAGTGAAGTAGATTACCCGGAACGCGAGGCAAAAGTCAACCTCATTTATTCGAGGAAGGGTCCCCGCCGGAAGGGGTCTGCATGGCGCCGGCAATGGTCTCTACGGCCGAGGAGAGTGGCAGGTCAGTCTGCTCTTTTGTGCGCATATTTCGAAGCACCACCGCACCCCGTGCCACCTCGTCATCCCCAACCAGGAGGGCGAAGGCCGCTTGCCTCTTATCCGCCTGGCGCAGGAGCGTCTTGAGCGTCTTGGCCCGGTAATCCGTATCGGCAGGAACACCGCGGAGGCGGAGTGAGTGGAGAAGCCGGAGCCCCGCTGCCGACCCTTCCTTGCCGAACGCTGCGACAAAGACGAGGGAGGGCTCGGAAAGACAGATGGTCGCAGGGAGCATCAGGGTGACCCGCTCAAGGCCTACGGCAAACCCGATCGCCGGCATCCGCGGTCCGCCGAGGGTCTCGACAAGCCCGTCGTAGCGGCCCCCGGCGCCCACCGCATTCTGGGCGCCCAAATGGCGCGAGGTTACCTCGAAGGTCGTCAACGTGTAGTAGTCCAGGCCACGCACCAGGCGAGGGTTGAGCTGGTAGGGGATGCCGAAGGCGGCGAGCCCGGACAGGACGTCGTCGAAGTGGGATCGGGCGGAGGGCGACAGGTGGTCCGTGAGCCGGGGGGCGTTCTCCGTCGCCTCCTGGCAGCTGGCGACCTTGCAGTCGAGGATGCGCAGGGGATTCGTCTCGAGGCGTCGGCGGCAGTTGTCGCAGAGGCGCCTTTGCAGAGGGGTCAGATAGGCGACCAGGGCGCGCTTGTACGCCGGGCGATCCGCGGCCTCACCCAGACTGTTGATCTCGAGCGTCAGGCCGGGGAGCTGAAGCGTGTCAAAAAATTGCCACAGTAGGTCGATTACCTCGACGTCCGCGCCGGGGTCGGCCACGCCGAACGACTCGACGCCGAGCTGGTGAAACTGCCGCAGGCGCCCCGCCTGCGGGCGTTCGTGACGAAACATCGGTCCGAGGTAAAACATCTTCTGCGCGAACGGCGCCTGGGCGAGGTTGTGCTCGATGTAGGCGCGAACGGCGCCGGCGGTGCCCTCGGGGCGCAGGGTCAGAGACGTGCCGTCGCGGTCCTGGAAGGTGTACATTTCCTTTTCGACAATGTCCGTCGTCGCCCCGATGCTGCGGGCGAAAAGTTCGGTCATTTCGAAGATCGGGATGCGCACCTCCCGAAATCCATAGGCCGATGCCACGCGGCGCGCAGTCTCTTCAACCAGACGCCATTTCGGCATGTCGTCGGGCAGGATGTCTTTTACGCCTTTGATGCCGCGAATCATGTCGTCGAGCACCCCTTTCCTGCCCCTCGCCTCAAGCGAGTTGCCGGGAATTTTCCGAACTATAGCCCTCGATTTTACGACAAGTCAACGCAGTGGGAAGAACAGTGAAAGGTCATTGGCTTTCTCCCAGAGGGCGGTTGCGATGGTCCCGAGCGTGAGGGTATCATGCGGTCCGCGATCGAGCCGCGTTTCCGCCAAGAATGAGGTCAGCTCAGCAATGAGAGACAAGCCCGTGCGTCGCGTGGTGGCCCTCGCGCCCATGCCCCCGGAAAAATCCGCCTACGCCCTCGCGCGCTACAGCCGCTCCCCGGACAGCATCGAAGACAGCCTCACGTGGGTACACGGACACTCCTCGGAGAAATTCTGGGAGCAGTTCTATTTTGCCTACGGCCATGCGTCGATCGCCGATCTCGGCCACGTGATCATCTGCTTCGAGAACGTCTCCGAGCTGGCAGCGACGCGGATCGAGGACGAGCCGCTCTGGGATGGACAGGCGAAGTCGAGCCGCTACCAGAACTTCGCTCCCGGCGGCTGCTTCATACCGGCAGACATTGTCGGAACGGAGACGGAAGGGCTTTACGATGGGGTACTGCGGAGCCTCACGAACGTGTATCAGCAGCTGCACGTCCCGTTGAAGGCACACCTCGCGGCGCGCGCCCCGAAGCCCGAAGGCATGAAGCAGGCGGATTACGACCGGACCATTGCCGCGCGTGCGTTCGACGTCACGCGGTACCTGCTTCCGCTCGGGGTGCGGACCAACGTGGGCCAGGTCGTCAGCATCCGGACGCTCGAGAAGCAGATCACCCGCCTGCTGTCCTCGGCGCTCCCCGAGCTGCGCACGATCGGTGACGATCTCAAAGAGGCGTGTCAGCGGCCGCCGGTGAACGTGTGGGCCGACCTGGCCGGCCAATCTTCCGGCCCAGGCGAGCCCCTTGCGCCCACCCTCGCGCGGCATGCGCGACCGAGCGACTACCAGGCCACCGTGTACACCGATCTGGGCAAGCATGCCCGCGAGGTCCTGAGGGCCGCGGGGTTGGATCGCCCGGCGTCGTGGGGGGACCAGGTTGCGCCCGTGGACTTGGTCGAGCCCCACCCGGTTATGGATGAGATTGTCGCGACGCTCCTCTACCGTGTGGCGCATGCTCCCTACCGCAAGATCCTCGCGCTCGTGCGGGACTGGACGGACAAGGAAAAGCAGGAAGTCATCGAAGTCGCCGTGCGGAAACGCGGGCCCTACGACGAGCTGATTCGTGAATTCAGGAGCGGATCCGCGTTTATCTTCGACGTGCTCATGGACATTGGCGGGTGGCGGGACTTGCATCGGCATCGCCGCTGCCAGCAAATCCAGCAGAATTTCACCACGCTGCACGGGTACGACATTCCTTCCGTCTTGGCGGAGGCGGGGTTGGAGCGAGATTACCGTGACGCGATGGATGCCGTGCGGCGGGACATCGAGGAGCTTCGCAAGACCAATCAAGAGGCGGCGCTGTACGCGATTCCCTTTGGATTCAAGGTGCGGTGCCTGTTCAAGATGGATTTTGCGGAGGCGGAGTATATTTCGCAGCTGCGATCCGGGGTGAAAGGGCACTGGTCGTACCGGACGGTGGCGTGGGAGATGAAGCGGCAGGTTGCGGCGCGACATCCCTTCCTCGCCCATCTTATCCGGGCCACTCCGCCGGAGGAGGAAGAGGAGCTCACAAGATAACGCGGAGCGAGGGACGCTGGACGGGGGGCTAAAGAACGCCTCTGATGCTCATCGTTCATCGCTCTATGCTTCCAAGTGGGGGGGTGTGAGATGAAGAGTCGTCTGCAAATCGCGGGGCATCCGATCCATGCGATGGTTGTCGGCTTCCCCATCGCGCTATATACCACCGCCCTCCTCTGCGATGTCCTGTACCTCGCCCTGGGAGACGCCTTCTGGTTCCGGGTCGCGTTTTGGGCCATCGTATTCGGGGTCGTGACACACGTGGCGGCTGCAGTGACAGGGCTGCCCGACTTCCTGGCGGTGGCGAGCGGCGGCCCGGAGCAGAAGGAGGCCAGGCGTGCGGCGACCTCGCATCTGGTCTTCGGCTTGGGCCTCCTCGTCGTCCAGGGGTTAAATCTCGGCGTCAGGAACGCGGGCGTGATTCCGCCCACTGGGTCGATCGGCTTGCCCGTCGCCGTCAACGTCATCGCCGTCGCCGTCCTGGGGATTCAGGGCTGGTACGGCGGCGAGCTGGTGTACCGTCACCAGGTCGGCGTGCCCCAGCCGGATCTGCCCGAGTCGCCGGGCAAGCATCACAAAGGAAAGAAACACGGGTAATGGATCGAGCGGAGATCATACAGGACATGCTGATCAAGGCGGACTGGCCCAGCGTCTACCGAGAGGGAAAGGCCTGGGCAGAGGCGGTGGAGCCGGCGGGACAACCGGCGGATCCGCGCGCATACTTCGCGCTCAATGTGGCGCACCACATGCGCGGTGAGATCCCGGAGGCATGGCAGACCTCGGCCAAAGCGCTGCAGGCGCAGGAGGATATCGAGCGGGTGCGCGCGTGGCTGCAGGACCTGCTCGATCGTCACCCGGACAACGCGCCTCTCCAGCTCGTCATGGGCTTGTTCCTCGCGCAGTCCGGTCAGGCTCTGAAGTCGATCGAACATTACCGGGAAGCCATCACCCTCGATCCCGCTTCGGCGCTCCCGCATTACTTCCTGGCGCTGGTCTATGACGTGGCGGGTCGGAAGGACCAAGCGATCAAAGAGTATCGGGAGACGATCAAGCTTGATCCATCCCACACCGTCGCGCGGACCAACCTGGGAGTCCGGTATCAGGAACTGGGTCGTCTCGAGATGGCGATTCCGCAGTACCGGGAGGTATTGCGCATGAGACCGGACGATCCGATCGCCCACGCCAATCTGGCCTGCGCACTGGCCGAGCAGGGAAAGCTGGAGCCGGCGCTGCTGGAGTACAAGGAGGCTTTACGGCTCAGCCCGAACGATGCGGAGCTCCATTTCGCGCTCGGCGGAATCTACGAGACGAAGGGCCGGGCCGAGCTGGCCCTTGGCGAGTACGTCGAAGCCACCCGCATCGACCCGAACTTTTCCCCGGCGGAGACCGCGATGGGATGGCTGTTTTTCAGTAAGGGCAAAAGAGGTGATGCGATGGATGCATTCAACCGGGCGCTCAAGAGCAACCCGCAGGACGCCCAGGCCCACTTCGGCATCGGACGCGCCTACGCCGAACAGGGGCGACCGCACCTGGCGATGGAGTACTACAACAAAGCCGTCAAGCTCGAGACGGACCCGGAGAAGAAAAGCGCCATCATGAACCATCTGGTCAAGGAAGGAAACCTGGAAGGATAGTGGAAGAGAGTAACGCCTTGAGTTGTGGAGTCGCTGCCGAAATAAACGCTCACAACTTGAAACTCAAGGCCGCCTGCCCGCTTGCGGCCGGTCTCAAAGGTCCCGAATGGCCCCCTGAAGAATGGTCATTTGTGTGATGGTCTCGCCGGAGCGCTTGAGCTCGTCACGGATCTGCTCTTTGAGATAGGCGGAATAGCCGACCTTTTCGATGAGCACCTCCAGGAATCGCTCGGGGGGGAGCAGGCTCTGGGATTTCAGCTCCTCGACGGTCTCGTCACTGACCGGCACGTAGGCATTCCCGATGTGGAAGACCACATTGTAATGCCGGTCCGTGCCCAATCGCTCGAATCGCAGCCCCTTGCCCATCTCCAGCCTCACAGAGGGGCGAATTGTAGGGCATTCGCCGTGAGATGACAAGGGGGCCGGGTCCGGCCGGATCAAGGAATATTGAAGTAATCCCGCCGAATGACCTCAACGTCCGAGATGAACACCACGCCGGAATGGTGCTCCAGCATGGGCTTCATGCCCTCCAAGACGGTCTGCACCTTTTCCTTGGGCATCACCGTGATCACCATCACCATGCTGTGCATCTCGTTGAACATGAGACGCCCCTCGTGCATGCCGTGGTGCCCCTTGCCGGAGATGTCGGGAATGATGGTGTAGCCAGAGACCTTGACCCGGTCGAGGAGCGCCTCGACCTCCTTCAAAAACTGCCCGCGGACGATCACTTCCACCTTTTTCATGAACTCCCCTCCCCTCCGAGCCTGACTGGCCGGAGAGTTGATCCATTATGACGCAAGCCTCTGCGTCAATGCGAGCCGCATCAAAACAAGTACGACAGCGCGATGGGCTGCACCTGCCTCATGCCGGCGATCAGCCCGAGGACGCTCTCGTTCATCATCGACAGCATGGGGCTCGGGTAGAGGCCGATCCAGAACACGATGACCGCCAGGGGCACCACGGTGGTGAGCTCCCGGGCGTTCAGATCCGGCAGCGCCGCGCCCTCCTGCGTGTTGACGGGACCCAAGGCCACGCGCTGCAGCATCCAGAGCATGTAGCCCGCGGCGAGGACGATGCCGCCCATGGCCAGTAGGACCATCAGGAAGCTGCGGTACGAGGTGCCCACCAGCACGAGAAACTCGCCGATGAAATTGCACGTCCCCGGCAGCCCGAACGAGGCTACGGAGAATATGCAGAAGAGCGTGACGAAGCGCGGCATGAGCTTGTGCAGGCCGCCGTAGTCGGCAATGTCCCGGCTGTGCGTGCGATCGTACAACTGGCCGACCGCCAGGAACAGGGCCCCCGTCGTGATCCCGTGGTTGAACATCTGGAGCACCGCCCCCTGGATGCCCTGATTGTTGAACACGAAGATGCCCAGCGTGACGAACCCCATGTGCGAGATCGACGAGTAGGCGACGAGCTTCTTGATATCGCTCTGCGCCAGCGCCATGTAGCCGCCGTAGAGGATGGCCAGCACCGAGAGCCAAAGGATGAGGGGGGCGAAGGTGGCCGACGCCTCGGGGAACATCGGGAGGCAG
>JBFISJ010000018.1:0-21740 GCA_041608595.1 Nitrospiraceae bacterium | reverse complement strand
GGGGAGCCCTATACGTTCGGACCCCTGGCGTTCCAGGGGCACACCGTCTTTAGCGATGCCGAGTTGAGGCAAAATACCCTCATTGCCACGGACGAGGTGTTTCAACGAGGGTTGATTCGCGAGGAGGTGACTCGGATCACGGACCTCTACGGCGAGGAGGGCTACGCCTTTGCCGATGTGGCTCCGTCGATCACAACCGACGACGTCAATCGCACCGCGACCGTGACCATGAGCATCAAGGAAGGCAGCCTCATCCGCATCCGGAGAATCAATATCACCGGCAACGACAAGACACGGGACAACGTGATCCGACGCGAGCTGCGGGTCCGGGAGCAACAAGTGATCGACACCGTGGCCATGAAGCGCAGCTTCGAGCGGCTCAACAACCTCAACTACTTCGAAACGGTGGAGATCCTGCCGACCCAGGTGGCGCCCGACAAGGTGGACCTCGACGTCAAAGTGAAAGAGAAGCCGACGGGAGCCTTCAGCGTGGGCGGTGGATTCAGCACGCTGGACCAGTTTGTCGCGATCGCCAATATCACGGAAAGCAATCTCTTCGGTCGCGGCTATACGGCGCGCATCAGGGGGCAACTTGGGCAACGGCGGACCCTGGGCCTCATCTCCTTCAGAGACCCCCACTTCCGTGACTCTCCGACATCCGTTCAGGTGGATGGATTCCGCACGCGCACCAACTTTGTGACGTACACGGAGGATCGAACGGGGGGCAGTCTTACCCTGGGACGCTTCTTCTCGGAATACCTGTTTGGGTCGTTCAGCCTGTTCGGCGAAAAGTTGGACGTCGAGAATCCAAGCGTCGATGCCCCCGCATTCATCCTGGAACAGGTCGGTTCCCAGTCAAGCACAGGGTTTCGGTTGGGGGCCACCCGTGACACGCGCGACTTCTTTCTCGACCCCCGCACGGGCTGGCGCCACAACGTCGCCTTTGATTACGCGACCAAGCTCCTCGGCGGGACCAACCATTACTATAAGGTCAGGCTCGATTCGTTGAAGTACACGCCGCTCTGGTTCGACTTCCGGCATATGATTCGGGCGCGGTACGGGATCGTCGAGGGCATCGGTGACAATCAGACGCCCGTACCCACGCTGCTCTTCGTCGGCGGAATCAACACGATCCGCGGTTTCAAATTCGGGCGCGCCGGTCCTGTCACCGCGAGCGGCTCACCAGAGGGGTCCGAGCGGGAGATCATCATCAACAACGATTTGATTTTTCCGATCTCGTCGGAGGCCAAGCTGAACGGCGTGCTGTTTTTCGATTACGGCGAAGGCTATGACTCAAGAAAGGACATCAATCTACTGGATCTGAGAAGGTCGGCGGGCGTGGAGGTGCGATGGATCTCCCCCTTCGGGCCTCTACGAGCGGCCTATGGATGGAACCTGGATCGGCGCCCAGGGGAGAAGAAGGCTGTGTTCGAGTTTTCGGTCGGCTCTCTATTCTAAGCCGTGGCGATTTTCACCGCGGGAGGTGGATCCAACGTGTCGATGCGGCGCACTCCCGCTCAACCGTAAACGCGACTGATGAGGGACGTTGTGAGGCAGGCCAGATGGACGAATCGACACGTAGATGAGCGGCGCTCATGGAGAGATATCGCCTGGCCATGGTGCCTGGTTGCCCTGGCGGCGGTGGCCTTGGCCGGATGTGCCGGCCCCGGAGTGAATGGTCCGCTGACGAACGTCGGTGTGGTCGACCCGCAGAGGATCCTCAATGAGACACAGAAGGGACGCGAAGCCAAGGACACGCTCAGCGAGTTCATGAAGAATCGCCAGGAGCTGCTCGCGCTCGAGGAGCAGGAGCTCAAGCGCATGGAAGAGGATCTCATGAAGCAAGCCGGCGTCCTCACCGCCAATGCCCGCAAGGAGCGCGAGGGACAATTGCGCCAGCGTATGATTCGATACCAGCAGCGTGTGTCGGAGCTTAATCGCGAGGTCCAGGACAAACAGCAAGAGCTCCTGCGGCAGTTCCGGGATGAGATCGAGCGCCTTGCAGCGGTGGTCGCTCGTCGGCGCAAGTTGCTCCTGGTGATCGAGAAGGGCCGAGGAGCCCCGACGATCTATAGCGATGACACCATCGACATTACGACGGATGTCATTCGGGAGTTCCAGCAGAGTGCGCCGTAGCACGAAGATAACGACCGCATGGGAAGATGATCCCGGATCGCTCCCAATCCGCCGTGCTCGGCGGCGTGGGGCCGGCGCGAGCTCGGGGGAAACGGCAGTGAACAAGGACGCACCGCGTCGCGCTAGGAGGCGGACTGATGCCGGAGATTGATATAAATGAGATTCGAGCGGTCCTGCCGCACCGTTATCCGTTTTTGCTCGTGGATCGCATCCTCGATATCGAGCTTGATCGGCGCGTGGTCGGAATCAAGAACGTCACGGCTAACGAACCGTTTTTTCAAGGGCACTTTCCCAACCGACCGATCATGCCGGGCGTCTTGATCCTCGAGGCCATGGCGCAAGTCGGGGGCGTGCTGGCCATGAAGTCCAGCCCGACGTCGGGCCCACCGGCCGTCTATCTCACAGGTGTCGACCAGGCGAAGTTCAGAAAACCGGTCGTTCCGGGGGATCAGATCCGCTTCGAGGTGGAGGTGGTGAAGCGGCGTCCGCCATTTTGGAAGATGCACGCCAAAGCTTTTGTCGATTCAGATCTGGTCTGCGAGGCGGAGCTGACGGCGATGGTCACGGAAGAAAAAGCCCGTTGATTCTGTTTGGTCAGTTGAGTTGAGTCGGGTCGGGTCGGCCAGGCAGCCCAGGCGATGAAGACAACCGACTGAACGAACCAACCGACTCAACTGACGTTTTTTTATGTCGAGGGAGCCCTTTTGAACATACATCCTTCAGCCGTCGTTCACCCCGGGGCCAAACTCGCGGATGATGTGGTCGTCGGCCCATACTGCATTATCGGGGAGCATGTCTCAATCGGGCACGGGACTCGACTGGTGTCCCATGTGTATGTCGAAGGGTGGACGGAGATCGGAGCGCGATGCCAGCTCTATCCCTTTGCCTCCATCGGGACGCCGCCGCAGCACATGCAGTACCAGGGTGAGCCGACCCGCGTCGTGATCGGCCATGACAATGTGCTGCGCGAGTACGTGACCGTCAATCGGGGTACGGTGCAGGGCGGCGGGATCACGGTCCTCGGTCATCACAACTTTCTTATGGCCTACGTGCATGTCGCGCACGATTGCCAGGTGGGGCACCACGTGATCATGGCGAACGCGGGCAGTCTGGCGGGACATATCACGATCGGCGACCATGCCATCATCGGGGGGCTGGTCGGGATTCATCAATATGTCCGCGTGGGGCCCTATGCGATGATCGGCGGCTGCTCGGCCGTCGGCCGCGATGTCCCCCCCTTCATGCGAGCGGCCGGGGGATATCGGGCGCGGCTCTACGGGGTGAATTCGATTGGGCTGCGCCGGCAGGGTTTCTCCAGCAGTCGCATCTCCGCGTTAAAGGCGGCGTACGAGTTGTTGTTCCGCTCAGGGCATCGTCTGGCGGAAGCGGCGAAGATTGCACGGGAGCGCTATCGGGAAAGCGAGGATATCCTGTCGGTCGTGGCCTTCGTCGAAGGAAGCAGGCGCGGGGTCTGTGTCTCGGTCGGCAAAAAAGAAGAGCAGGAGGACGAGGGGTGATGCCCGAGCTTGAGCGGGCGTCGGAGCCCGCGGTCAGCGCGACCTCCCCAGAAAAGCGCATCGGCCTTATCGCGGGAAATGGACGTTTCCCGCTCATCTTTGCGCAGAATGCCACCCGACTCGGCTATTCGGTTTGTGCGGTCGCCCATATCGGGGAAACCAGCCCCGACCTCGAACGCCACGTTGCCCGTATCCATTGGATCAAGATCGGTCAATTCAACAAGCTGATCCGGGCGTTGAAAAGTGACGGGGTTCAGGAGACGGTGATGTTGGGCGGCATCAGAAAGACCCATATCTTCACCACTGTCCTCCCCGATTTTCGAGCCCTGGCGATGGCGAGTCGGTTGAAGCACTACAAAGACGACCTGATCCTTCGGGAGGTGGCCGCGGAGCTCGAGAAGGAGGGCATCCGTGTCATGGAGTCCACCTTCGGTCTCGGCGACATCGTGGTGGAGCAGGGGTGTTTGACGGCCCGGAGCCCCAGCAGCCAAGAGTGGGAGGACATGCGGTACGGCTGGGAGGTCGCGCGTGAAATTGGAAAACTGGACATCGGGCAATGCGTGGTCATCAAAGACCGGGTCGTCGTGGCGGTCGAGGCCGTTGAGGGCACCGATGAGGCGATTCGGCGCGGCGGACAATTGGCGACGGCCGGCGCGGTGGTGGTGAAGCGATGCAAGCCTCAACAGGATCTCCGCTTTGACTTGCCCGCGATTGGTCCGGCGACGATCGAGACCATGGGCGCTGTGAAAGCGTCGGCGCTTGCCCTCGAGGCGGGCCGCGGCATCGTCCTAGACAGGCAAGAGACCCTTGCCCTTGCCAACCAGTATGGTATCGCCGTTGTGGGTATGAAGACTGAGGACTGAGGATGGAGGCTATTCGGGTCGGAGTCATTGGCGTGGGGCATCTGGGGCAGCACCATGCCCGGCTCTATGCCGGCCTGCCGAATGCAAGCTTGGTCGGGGTCATGGATATCGATGCGAATCGTGCCGGTCTCATCGGCGATCGCCATGATGCGAAAGTGTTTGCGCGCGCCGAGGACCTACTCGACCGCGTCGATGCGGTCAGCGTCGCCGTTCCGACCTCCGCCCATTACGGCGTCGTGAAAGCCTGTCTCAAGGCGGGCGTGCATGTGCTGGTGGAAAAGCCCATCACCGTTACGCCGGCAGAAGCCTACGAGCTCATCGACCTGGCTCGGACCAAGCGGCGCGCGCTTCAGGTCGGACACGTCGAGCGCTTCAATCCGATCATGCGGGCCCTGCGCCCGCACATCCGTAAGCCGGGGTTCATCGAGTGTCACCGGCTGAGTCCGTTCGGCCGACGGGGAACGGACGTCGACGTGGTCCTTGACCTGATGATTCACGATCTCGACCTCATTCTTTCCCTGGAGCCGGGGCCGGTCGAGGAGATTCGCGCAGCCGGGGTGCCGGTGCTCTCGCCGAATATCGACATTGCTAACGCGCGAATTCAATTCGGCAGCGGCTGCGTGGCTAACCTCACGGCGAGCCGTGTCTCCACCATGCGGATGCGGAAGCTGAGGCTGTTCCAGCGTGACGGGTATATTTCGATAGACTACCAGACGCGGCAGGGCCAGATCTGTCGGCGTCTCGTCGACGCGGATGGTGCGCCCAGGATCGAGGTGGAGCATGTGCAGGGTGGGGACGACGAACCGCTCAAAGCCCAGCTTGAGGCTTTTCTGTCTGCGCTGCAAAACGGGACGGATCCCTCGGTCTCGGGTGAGGCGGGAGCCGCCGCGCTTGAGTTGGCGCACCAGATTCTCCAATCGATTGAGATCTTCGTCCGTCGACAAACGGAACAGGCTGACGGAGAAGTTCTGTCGGTGAAGTCAGTTGAGTCAGTGTAGTCAGTGAGGAAGCACGATCGCTGGCCGCAGTGCATCGACTCAACCGATTTTCACTGGCCCAACCGGCTGAACTGACCCAACCGATTGTTTTGACTTATGCCACGGATTCTCATCGTGACCGGGGAGGCCTCGGGGGATCTCCACGGGGCGAGTCTCGCGAAAGCGCTCCGGGCCCTCCGGCCGGACATCGAAATCCTCGGTATGGGTGGTCCCCATATGCGGGAGGCGGGCGTGCGGCTCGTCCGCGGGATCGAGCGGCATGACGTGGTCGGGTTGATCGGCCTTGGCCAGCTGTTTGCCGTCATGCGTTCTTATGTCGCGCTGTCTCGCTGGCTGCGCAAGACCCATCTCGACGCGGTCGTCTTCATTGATTACCCAGGGTTCAACCTCCGGATGGCCAAGGTGGCGGCGCGGGCAGGGCATCGCGTGCTCTATTACATCTCTCCACAAATCTGGGCGTGGCGGCCCAGCCGGATTCGGCTGATCGCCCGAGTCGTGCATCGCATGATCGTGATCCTGCCGTTCGAGGCGGAGCTCTACCAGAAGGCGGGGGTGCCCTGCAGCTTCGTCGGTCACCCGCTTCTGGATGCCGTCGCGCCGACCTATGACCGGGATGAGCTTCGCAAGCGCTACCAAGTCGACGGCGCGAACCCCGTCGTGGGCCTGTTGCCCGGAAGCCGAGAGTCTGAAGTGCGCACCTTGTTGCCCCTGATGCTGGGTGCCGCCGCCCAACTGCGGGTCGCATTTCCAAACGGCCGCTATTTGCTCGCGCAGGCCGCGTCCGTTGACGACGGCTTGCTCGCGGAGCTTTTGAAAAAGTCATCTGTCGACGTGCACGTCGTCAAGGACCAGTCCAGCGAGGTGCTCGCGGCTTGCGATCTTGCCTGGATCGCATCGGGTACCGCCACGCTCCAGGCGGCTGTGCTCGGCACCCCCATGATTCTCACCTACCGTGCTCCCAGGCTGACCGCCGCCATCGCGCGTGCTGTGATCCGCATTCCCTGGATCGGGCTCGTCAACATCGTCGCCGGGCGCACGCTGGTTCCGGAGTTAATCCAAGAGAACGCCACGGCGGATCGTCTTTATCAGGAAGCCCGACGCTTGCTCACCGATCGCCAGGCGTACGATACCATGCGTGCCGGCCTTCAGGCGGTTCGATCCTCAATGGGCGAGCCCGGAGCATCGCGGCGGGCGGCGGAAGTTATCGTCGCGGAGTGTCGGGCGTGAGCCGGTTCATGCGATTGGTCGCCTATGTGCGCCCCTATTGGGTGCGGCTGGCCGGGGCGATATTCTGCTCGATTCTCGTTTCAGCGTTGACCCTCGCTTACGCGAAGCTGGTCCAGCCGATGCTGGACGACGTCTTCATCAACAGGGATGTGACCTGGTTGGCTCTCCTGCCGCTCCTGCTCATGGCGGTGACGCTGTGTAAAGGGGTGGCGAATTACGGGCAGTCCTACCTGATGACGTATGTCGGTGTGCGGGTGATCACCGACATCCGGTGGCAACTGTTTCATCATCTCATGCGGTTGCCGTTGACCTTCCATTTGCGCTCTCCCTCAAGCCACATGCTTTCCCGCGTCATCAATGATGTGAACTGGATTCAGTACTCGGTGGCGGGCGTGTTGAAAGATCTCCTTCAGCAGAGCCTGACCTTCCTGTTTCTGCTGGGCTACGTGTTCACCGTCAACTGGCGCCTGACGTTGTTGTCCATTGTGGTCGTGCCCCTCGCGGCGTTTCCTGTCGTCCGGTTCGGGGCAAGGATGCGCAGATGGGCCACGCGGGGACAGGAGCGCACCGCGGATATGTCGTTGGTGCTCCAGGAAACCTTAACGGGTATCCGAATCGTGAAGGGTTTTACCAGCGAGGCAGCGGAAGACGAGAGGTTTCGCAACGTCAACCAGGCCTTCTTTCGCACTTGCATGAAGTCGACCCAGGTCTCCGCCCTGACGGCCCCGGTCTTGGAGGCGGTGGGGGTCGCCGGCATTGCGGGCATTATCTGGTACGGCGGCGCGCAGGTGATTGCGGGGACCATGACCGTCGGTGCCTTTTTCTCGTTCCTGACGGCGGTCTTTCTCATGTACAACCCCATCAAGCGTGTGGCCGGTGCGAACAACACCATCCAGCAGGCGTTGGCAGCGGCGGAGCGCGTCTTCGCCGTGATTGATCAACCGAGCGAGGCTGCGATCGATCGGGGGAGCCAAGCACTGCACGGGATCCGCGAGTCGATCGAGTTCCGCGATGTTTCGTTCCGGTACCCCGGTCAAGAGACTCTCGCCCTCGACCATATCTCGTTCACCGTGGGGCCCGGCGAGGTGCTGGCATTGGTCGGGAGCAGCGGTGCGGGGAAGACGACCCTGATCAATTTGATCCCCCGGTTCTTCGAGCCGTCGTCGGGCGCCATTTTGATCGACGGCACGGATCTTCGGGAGCTCCGGCTCGCCTCGCTCCGTCAGAACATCGGCATCGTATCCCAGGAAACGTTGCTGTTCGATGCCTCCATCCGAGACAATATCCTCTACGGCAAACCGGATGCCTCGCATGAAGCGGTGATGGAGGCCGCCCGTGCGGCCTATGCCGACGAGTTCATCCGGGAGCTTTCGAACGGGTACGACACGATGATTGGTGAGAAAGGTGCCAAGCTCTCCGGCGGCCAGCGGCAGCGCCTCGCGATCGCGCGTGCGATTCTACGGGATCCGCCGCTTTTGATTCTCGATGAGGCCACGTCGGCGCTGGACTCGGAATCCGAGCGCAAGGTGCAAATGGCACTGGCCAATCTGATGAAAAATCGGACCACCTT
The DNA here is from genome assembly GCA_041608595.1 of Nitrospiraceae bacterium. Lineage (GTDB taxonomy): Bacteria > Nitrospirota > Nitrospiria > Nitrospirales > Nitrospiraceae > JBFGRM01. The sequence continues at coordinate 13,429 of JBFISJ010000018.1, read as the reverse complement.
TGTCATCGCCCACCGCCTGTCCACCGTGCAGCATGCGGACCGTATCGCGGTTCTGGACCGGGGGCGTGTGGTCGAGCTTGGCTCGCATGAACAGCTCATTCGACAGCACGGTCCCTACCAGCGGCTCTACTCCATGCAGTTTCATGGGGAGCTGGTGAAAACACCGTAAATAGGTAAATGAGTAATTAGGTAATTGCGGAAGGAGCCGACTGCCCGGACGGCCAATTACCTAATTACCCATTCACCCAATTACCGATTCATCCGATGATGACCTGGCTCAAACTTTCCCTGCTCCCGCCGATCGGCGCCCTGCTCATTCGGCTGCTCGGGAGGGTGCTCCGTCTCGAGACCCGCGGCGCAGAGCACGTGGACGCGCTGTATCGAGAAGGCCACCGGCTGATCCTCGCCTTCTGGCATGGCCGGCAGCTCATGATTCCGATTGGGTATCGGGGCGCAGGAACCCATGTGCTCATCAGCCAGCATCAGGACGGCGAGCTGATCCATCGGATAATTTCCCGCTTTGGGCACCGTTCCGTGAGGGGATCCACCACAAGAGGAGGCGCGGTTGCTCTGCGGCAGCTCATTCAGCTGGGGCGATCCGGCGTAGATTTGGTGGTGACCCCGGACGGACCGCGAGGCCCGCGACAGGTTGCTCAAATGGGAGCGATCCACCTCGCGAAGGCCACAGGACTCCCGATCGTCCCGGTGACATTCAGCTGCTCAAAAAAAAACTCTTCAACAGTTGGGATCGCTTTTTGATGCCGTACCCGATGGGACGAGGGTTATTCATCTGGGACAAGCCGATCTGGATCGCTTCGGATTCCAGCGACGCGATACTCGAAACCAAGCGGCGGGAGTTGGAGGAGGCGTTGAACCGGATTACGTCGGAAGCGGATGAAGCGGTCAGCCGCTGAGAAGAGATAATTCTGTAAGTGGGTAATGGGGTAATTGCGGGAAGAGCTGACCGGCTGCACCGGCCAATTACTTAATAACCCACTTACCCATTTACGTGCGTCCAGACCAGCATGTGGTATTTTCTTTACAATGTCGGATTGATCCTGGTGTCGCCGGTGATTCTGCTCGTGCTCGCAAGCAAGAAACGCTGCCGGACGGGACTCCCGCAACGGCTTGGGTTTGGCTGGTCTGACCACACCGACCCATCTGACAGAACCGACCCAACTGCTTCAACTGACAGCCCTGTCATCTGGTTTCACGCCGTTTCGCTGGGCGAGGTGACGGCCGTCGCCCCCCTCGTCCAGGCGCTCCACGCCCGTTTCCCCCACAGTCGAATGGTGGTGTCCACCGTCACGGAAACCGGGCGGGAAGCCGTCGAGAAGGGACTGAGCGGCATCGCCAAGCATGTGTACGCGCCGCTGGACTTCCCAAGGGTGGTTGCGCGTGCGGTCGACGCCATCCAGCCGAACCTCTTCATCTTCGTCGAGACGGAACTGTGGCCGAATCTCCTGCGGGCGCTCGCCGAGCGGCGGGTCCCGGCGGTGCTGGTCAACGGGCGTCTCTCGACGCGCTCCTTTCGCGGGTACCGACTGATCAAGCCGTTCATGGCGCGGGTGCTCGGGCACGTGACGTGTCTGCTGATGCAGTCAAGCCGGGATGCTGAGCGCATCACAGCCCTCGGAGCTCAGCGAGAACGGGTGCGCATCACCGGCAATATCAAGTTTGACCAGCCTGCGCCCCCTGCCGGCGAGGCGCTGACACGGCAAGCCTTGGGCCTCGCGGAGGGTGAAGAGTTGCTGCTCGCTGGCAGCACGCACCCGGGAGAAGAGGAGCACCTGCTCGAGGCGTATCAGCGCCTGCAAGAGACATATCCGAACCTGGTCTTGATGCTCGCGCCCCGCCATATCGAGCGCGCGAAAGAGGTCGCGCGCGCGGTGCGTGCGCGGGGGCTCAACGTCCGGTCCCGCAGCGAGCGCGGGCTCTCTCCCGAGTCGGACGACTCCAAGCAGAGACCGCGCGTGATCGTGCTGGAGACGCGGGGCGAGTTGGCGTCCCTCTACCACCAGGCAGTGGTGGCCTTCGTGGGCGGCACCTTGGTTCCGGTGGGCGGGCACAACCTTTTGGAGCCGGCGCAATGGAGCAAGCCCGTGTTCTTCGGGCCGCATACTGACCATTGTGCCGACATCGCGGCCCTGCTGGAGCGATCGGGTGGGGGTGTGCGTGTCCACAACGGACACGAGCTGGTCACCCGGATGGATCACCTGCTGCGAAATAGAGGGCTCCTCCTCGACATGGGGCAGCGTGGCCACGACGTCGTGAAGCACAACCGGGGAGCGCTGCAGCGTGACCTGGACATCTTAAACGGCCTGCTCGCAGACAGGCAGGCCAGGCTTTCGGTCGGAGGCGTCCGCCCGCGAGGCTCGCTCATCCGGGCGCAGCAGAGCGGGCCCGCGAGACCGGTGCTGCGGCTGCTGTCGGCGCTCTATGGCATTCCTGTCCGGGCTCGCAACTGGCTCTATGAGCATAATTGGCTGCATCGCGATACATTACCGCGCCCGGTGCTGAGCATCGGGAACGTCACGGTCGGGGGAACCGGCAAGACGCCGGTCGTCATCCTCACGGCGAACCACCTGGCCTCGCAGGGCTTGCGCGTCGCAGTCCTGAGCCGCGGTTATGGGAGACGGTCCGCCCGCGAACCCCTGCTGGTGTCGAACGGACGATCGGTGCTCGCAACGCCCGCCGATTCCGGGGACGAGCCGCGGCTCATCGCGGATCGGTGCCCGGGAGTGATCGTCGCGGTGGGAGGCGACCGCCACCGCGTGGGACGGTGGGTGCTCGATCAATTTCCGGTCGACTGCTTCGTGTTGGACGATGGTTTCCAGCATCGACGTCTCCACCGGACGGTCGACCTCGTCTTGCTCGACGCGACGGATCTCGAAGGGATGCAAGAGCTTCTCCCTGCCGGACGCCTACGAGAACCGCTGGCGGGTTTGGCTCGCGCCTCCGGGATCATGGTCACGCGGGTGGATGGGGCGCCCCACTGGCGCGACACGCTGGAGCCCCTGCTCACCAGGTACGCCCCGCGGCGGGCCGTCATGCCGGTGCGATTCACGGCGGAGTCCGTCGTCGATGTCACAAGCGGGGCGCTGCAGGACGTCGGGGCCCTCAACGGCAAGTCCGGTCTTCTGTTCAGTGCGGTCGCCAACCCCACTTTTTTCCGGCTGCTGGCCATTCAATGCGGCCTGCGCATCCTCGAGGAACGGGTCTACACGGATCATTACCCGTATACCGAACAAGATGTGAAAGAGATCCTCGCACTCGCCAGGAGCCGCTGCGTAGACGTGATTCTGACAACGGAGAAAGATGCGACGAAAGTCGCCCCCTATCTTTCGGGGGACGTACAGGTGCTCGCGCTTCGTCTCGGCACCGACGTCGTTGAGGGACAAGAGCGGCTCGAGGTCCTGCTCCAGCCCATCACGGGGACCAAGCCGACTGCGGTCTGTGCCTAATCACGACATCAAGAAGCTCGTGGTCCGTGCACCGAATTGGATCGGGGACGCCGTCATGAGCGAACCGGTGCTCGCGACCTTGCGCGGGGTGTTTCCGCACGCCGAGCTCACACTGCTGGCAAAGCCGGCGGTCGCCCAGCTGTTTCAGGGGCACCCTGGATTGAATCGGGTGCTCGTCTATGAGGCGCCCGGGCGACACGGAGGCCTTGCCGGGAAATGGCGGTTGGCCGCTACGCTCAGACGGGAGCGGTTCGAGATGGCCCTGCTCCTGCCGAACGCGTTCGAGGCGGCCCTGCTGACCTGGCTCGCGCGGATTCCCCGCCGCCATGGCTATGCCACCGACGGTCGTGGCTGGTTGCTGACGGACCCCGTCCCGGTGCCGGGCGAGGCATCGCGGCTCCATCAAGCCGACTACTTTCTGAAAGTGCTCGGTCGCCTTGCGCCGGGAACCACACGGCAGCCTCCACGACTGTACGTCACGCGGGGAGAAGAGCAAGCCGTGGCGACACTACTCAAGACACTCTCGGTGGAAGAACGCGATGTACTCGTGGGACTGAATCCCGGCTCGACATACGGCACCGCGAAGCGATGGCTCCCAGAACGATTTGCCGAGACCGCCAATGATTTGGTGGAGCGGCTTGGCCGGCAGCACCAGGCCCGCGTCCGCGTGGTCATCGTCGGCGCCAAGGGTGAGGAAGCCGTTGGCGACACCATCGCCCAACGCATGACACAGGCCCCGATCCGCTTGACGGGCCAAACGACGGTCCGGGAGCTCATGGCGCTCGTGAAGCGCTGCCGCGTCTTCATCACCAACGACACGGGACCGATGCATATCGCCGCTGCCTTCGGGGTGCCGGTCGTCGCGATCTTCGGGCCGACAAACCCCGCCACGACCTCCCCGGCGGCGGGACCCTACACCGTGATCCGTCACCCCGTCGACTGCGCACCCTGCCTCCTGCGCGAATGCCCCATCGATCACCGGTGCATGACGGGAATCAGCGTGGACGCTGTTGTTGAGGCCGCCATACAGCTCACACGCGCGGACGAGCCACGACTAGAACAACAAGCTCACAGCCGGCCAGCGCCTCTGGCCGGCGTCACCGTCTTCCTCGATCGCGATGGCACTCTGAACAGGGACAGCGGCTACATCGGCAATCCCGATGACCTCGAGCTGTTCCCGAACACGGGGGCAAGCATCGCACGATTGAACCAGGCCGGTGCGCGGGTGGTGCTCATCACGAACCAGTCGGGCGTCAAGCGGGGGTATTTTTCTTTCGACGACCTCAGGCGTATCCACGAACGTCTTCGCGATCTCCTGGCCAAGGACGGGGCTCGGCTGGATGGGGTCTATGCCTGCCCGCACCTTCCCGATGACGGCTGCGCCTGTCGCAAGCCGGGGACGGCGCTCGTGGAGCAGGCTGTCACGGACCTGGGTCTGGACCTCTCGCAGGCGTATGTGATCGGAGACCAGGAACGGGATGTCGAGCTCGCGCACAGGATTGGCGCGAAGGGCATTCTGGTGACCACCGGTGCGACGGGGGCGGACACACCCCCGTGGGAGTCGGCGCGAAGCGTGGCGCGTGACCTCGCCGGGGCCGTAGACTGGATCATGGACGACGTCAAGAACGTGAGGAGTGAACAGTGGGGAGTGAGGTGAAAAGACGAGGGGCGAAAGGCCCTTCGACTCGATCCCTGAGGGGACCTCGCTTACGCCAGGCGGAACCCGAGAAGGTGAAACCGCAGGGGGGGAGAAACAAGGGGGAAGAATCAACCACGTGCCAGGACCCACGACCAACATGATGGCTGAGTACAGCCGGATCTTGATCATCAAGCCCAGCTCGTTGGGGGACATCGTGCATGCCTTGCCAACGTTGTCGGCTTTACGAGCCCGATTCCCGAAGGCCTCCATCTCGTGGTTGGTCAAGCGAGAATGGGCGGACCTGCTGCATCGAGTCGAGCGCCTGGATCGGGTCTGGCCGGTGAGGGGTGGGTTGCACGGCTGGCTTGCGCAAGTGCGCGGCCTTCGCGCGGCCCGCTTTGATCTCGTCGTCGACCTTCAGGGCCTGCTTCGGAGCGGGCTCATGGCATGGCTGGCGGGATCCCCCGTTCGGGTCGGGTTTGCCAACGCGAGGGAGGGGAGTCCGTGGTTCTACACGCAGAGCGTGGGCGTGCCCGATCCGGACATGCACGCGATAGACCGGTACCTTCTCGTGGCCCGGGCGCTCGGCGCGACCGTGCCGGCGCAGCCGGTGTATGCGCTCAGACCCACGATCGCAGACCATGACCGGGTCGCGCGATTGCGCCAGACGAAGGGCCTGTCCGGGGGTCGTCCCTGGATAGCCATGGCCGTTTCGGCGCGCTGGCCGACGAAGCGCTGGCCGGCGGCCTACTTCGCCGAAACGGCCGACCGGATACAGCAAGAGCGCCTGGGACGCGTGGCGCTCATCGGCGGGCCAGATGACCGTGAGGTTGCAGAGCAGGTCATGCGCGAGATGAAGACGGAAGCCGCCGATCTTGTGGGCGCATGCAGCGTCGGGCTGCTTCCCGCCCTCCTTCAGACGGCTTCGCTCCTCCTTTCGAACGACTCCGGCCCCATGCACGTGGCAGCAGCGGTGGGGACCCCCGTGGTAGCCCTGTTTGGGCCGACGAGCCCAGCCCGCACGGGCCCGCGTGGAGCCGACCATCTGGTGTTGCGAAACCCGGTCCCCTGTAGCCCCTGTTTCAGCAAGCGGTGTCGGAACGCCACATTCCTCGACTGTCTCAAAGGGATTTCGCCGGGCGAGGTGGTTGCGGCCATTCAACAACGCGCAAGGCGGTCATGAGGATGTAGGGGGATCTTTCCGTTCTTGTGTGGGTTTAGGAACCCATGCCCCTCCCTCTCTCCCGTTTCGGGGGAGAGGGGACCGTATTCTCCGTCCCACCCTCGCCCTCTCCGTCCAGAGGCGGGAAAGCGGAACAGGACTGTGACCCCCTCGATTTCCGGATCAGCCATGAGGAGAAACTCGGCAGCATCGGTGCAACAGTTGTGAAGGAGACGATTGCGTGGATGGGACGGGGAGCAAGATCTCTGCAGTGGTCATCGCGTACAACGACGAGCGAAACATGCGGCCCTGTCTCGAGTCTGTGAGCTGGGCCGACGAAATCATCGTCGTGGATTCACACAGCACGGATGCGACCGAGGCGATCGCCCGTGACTTCACTAAAAAGGTTTACCAGCACAACTTTCACGGGTTCGGGCGCCTCCGGAACGAGGCGGTGGCGCATGCGTCGCACGATTGGGTCTTCAGCCTCGACACCGACGAACGCGCGACGCCGGCGCTGCGGGATGAGATTCGGGCCCTGTTGCGTCGTGAGCCGGACGCCCAGGCATATTTCGTGCCCCGCCTCAACTTCTTTCTCGGGCGTTCGATTACGCACAGTGGGTGGTATCCGGATTATCGACAGCCGCAGCTGTTTCGCAAGGACCGCATGCGGTACCGGGAGGACCTGGTCCACGAGGGCTTCGACGTCGACGGACGGGTGGGGTACCTGATGCAATCCGCCCTACAGTTTCCGTTCAGGAATTTGGATCATTACCTTGAGAAGATGGACCGGTACTCCGATCTCATGGCCAGGCGCATGATCGAGCAGGGACGTAGGTTCCATGTGCATCAACTGGTGGCGCATCCTGTCTATACGTTTCTGAAGATGTTTCTGTTGCGGCGCGGTTTTCTCGACGGCACGCCCGGCCTCATTCTGGCCGGTCTGTACGCGTACTACACGCTGGTGAAATATGCGAAGCTCTGGGAACTCACGAGGGAAATAAGGAGGTAATTGGGTAAATGGGTAACAACATGACGTTGTTCTTTCCTCCGCAATTACCTCAGCACTCAATTGCCTAGTTACGTTTCTTTGCCGCGATGAGGATTCTTCACACCGAATGCTCGACCGGCTTGGGCGGGCAGGAACTGCGCACGCTCGCGGAATCGCTGGAGATGGCGCGACGGGGGCATCAGGTGACGATCGCAGCCCCGCCGGAGAGCGATCTCGCTGTGAGGGCCGGCAAAGCCGGGCTGCGAGTGGAACCGGTCTCATTCAGACTGCCCCGCGCCGCATCCCTAGTCAGGCAGCTCTTGCGCCTGATCAAGCAGGACCGCATTCAGGTCATCAATACGCACGGGTCGGTCGACAGTTGGACCGCCGCCGTGGCGGGGCGGCTGTCACCGCTGAAGCCGATTGTCGTGCGAACACGGCACAAGGCCACGCCGGTGTCACGCTCGCTCAGACATCGGTGGCTCTATCAGAGGCTTCCGCACGGCGTGATCACGACAGGCACCACCATTCGAGATGCCTTGATCGCCGAGCAACACATTGATCCCGCTCGCATCGTCTCGATTCCGACCGGTGTCGACGTCTCACGGTTTCGCCCCATGGTCCCGGATGCGGCGTTGAGGGAGCAGTTTGGCTGTCCCCCCGGCCAGGTCCTCGTCGGCACGGTCGCCTTCCTGCGAAGCGACAAGGGGCTGCCCGATTTCCTCGCCGCGGCCAGGGCGGTGCTGGACGCCCGTGCCTCAGCGCGGTTCGTCATCGTTGGCGATGGTCCCGAGCGCGCGAGCCTTGTTCGCACGGTGCGGCGGCTGGGACTCGAAGGCGCCGTCAAGCTGGCCGGGCATCGGGAGGATATCCCGCAGGTGCTCGCCGCCTTCGACTTCTTCGTGCTGTCCTCACCGGAAGGCGAAGGTGTCCCGCAGGGGCTGACCCAGGCTATGGCCATGGCTCGACCCGTGGTTGCGACGAACGTGGGGAGCGTGGGCGACGTGGTTATCGACCGGACGACCGGATTGCTAGCCCAACCCAAGAATCCGGGTGAGCTCGCCCGACACATCGTGGCACTGATGGATGACGAGGCGTTGGGGATGAGATGTGGCCGGGCCGCGCGCGAAAGGATCGAGCGTCACGAGACGCTGGATCACATGGCGAGCCGGACGGAAGAGTTCTATGCCCGTCTCCTGGCCGAACGCCATGGACGAGACGACTCCGAACACACGGACGGTTCGACGCCGTTTGACCGGGCACTGTCCTCTGTACAGGGCAGGGACCAAACGGAGCGGCACTGCCCGTGACACTCAGTGGCTTCAGCATCTGCCGCAATGGCGTCAAGTTCGACTACCCATTCGTTGAGGCGATTCGGTCGGCGCTGCCGATCGTGGACGAATTCATCGTGAACGTCGGCCAGTCGGATGACGGCACCCTCGAAGCCATCCGCTCGATCGAATCGGGCAAGGTGCGCGTCGTCACGTCCCACTGGGATGACTCGATGAAGAAGGATGGGCTGCTGTTCTCCCAGCAGACCAACATCGCGCTCTCCCATTGTCGGGGGGCCTGGGCCTTGTACCTCCAAGCCGACGAAGTGTTGCACGAACGGGACTATGAGGTCATCCAACAGACGCTACGTGATCATGTGAATGACATGGATGTCCTCGGTTTGACCTTTCGCTATTTGCATTTCTATGGAGATTACTGGAGCCTGAATCCGTGGGCCTACCATCGGGCCGTCAGGATGATCCGAAACAACGGGGCGGTGCAGTCCTGCGGCGACGCCGTGGGGTTCTGTTTGAAGGACGACGGGGGGTACCTCCAGACGAGACACCGCGAACGCCTGCGTGACTCCGGAGCGACTGTCTACCACTACGGATGGGTCAAGCAGGGACGCGTGCTGCTGGAGAAATTTCGGTACCAGGCCGCGAGGCACCACGGTGAGAACCTGCCTCCGCACGAGCAGGCCAGGCTCTCCGGGGAGACATTTGATTTCCCGGACTACGAGATCATGAAGGAGTTTCGGGGACTCCATCCCGACGTGATGAGCCAACGGGTCTCGCGCGGGACGCGGTTGCACCCACGGCGCAATCGATGGCTGAATCCCAAGTTTTATGCTGCGGTGGCGCAGAAAGGATTTCGGGGCTGAGGCTCTGTCTTTCCCACTCCCACGGGGGAGCGGGTGAGGGTGAGGGGGTGCGATGAGGGTGCGGGATATTAAGACCATCGGAACGGTCTATGTTCGACGGTGGCTTCGAATCGACAGCGGCAGGAAAGTTCTCGATGTGGGATCCGGCCACCGACCGCACGATGACGCCACCCACCTTCTTGATCTGTTGCCTGAAGACGACACGGAACGAGGGAAACCCATTAAGCGGCTGGGACGGCCCCTGGTGATCGGCCGGGTGGAATCGCTGCCCTTCAAGGACAAGGTGTTTGACTATGTCTACGCGTCCCATGTGCTGGAGCACACGACAGATCCCAGCGGCGCCTGTCGTGAGTTGATACGCATCGGTCGGTCAGGCTACATCGAGACGCCGAGCCCGTTCTATGAGCAGGGTTACAACTATCCCAGTCCGGACCGCGGATGGTCGTTCCATCGGTGGTTCGTCTATTTGGACCAGGATGACACACTCGTGTTCGAGCCGAAAACCAGGGAGACGATTGACGACTTCTGTCGATGCCGCCATTCCCAGTTCGTCAGGAGACTGTACAGCACCGTGAAGGACCTCAACACCATCCACCGCGTGTTGCCGCGCGAATGTAACTACACGGTGCTGCGCTGGTTCGATCGGTTCAATTTCGAGGTTCGTGACGGGTCCCTTTCCCATCTAGGCCCCCGCTCCGCGAAAGAGGAGATGAGTGAGGGGGGGCACATCAGGTCCTAACATGAAACGTTTACCCCTTCTCCGACGGCCGTACATGGCACGCCGCGTCCTGGACGTCGGCGCCGGGCACAATCCGTTCCACGGCGCCACGCATGTCCTGGACTTGGATCTTGGAGAAGGGAACCAGCGAGGCGGGAACCGGCTCGTCGTTCCCAAGTCGGCGGCGTTGATTCAGGGCATGTCGACGAGACTGCCGTTCAGGTCCGGATCCTTCGATTATGTGTATGCCTCGCATGTGCTGGAGCACGTGGATGATCCCGAGCGAGCGTGCCGTGAGCTCATGAGGATCGGGTCAGCGGGGTATATCGAGACGCCATCGCCGTTGCTCGAGCAGGGCCTTGCCTTGAAGGATGCGACGCCGCCCGAAGACTGGTTCCACAGATGGTTTGTGTTCGCGGCTGACAAGCACCGGCTGGTGTTTGAGCCCAAGACGCCCGAGGAGGTGGGACGGTTCTGCTCGTGTGTGGACGGGCAGTTCCTGAGAGCGTTTTACGAGCAGGTCGACTTTCTTCACGCCCAACATTGTCTGAGGCGGAAGGCGAAGACCACGCTCTTCTACTGGAAGGCCGCGTTCGCTGTCGAGGTCAGAAAGCGTACACATGACTGTCGTGTGGACGTCGGGACCTGTCGCTTTTCCGGGATGCGCCGCATGTTACTCGCGAGTTGTAATGATCTGTTCCGGGCGCTTCGCGTCCTTCGTTTAAGGAAAACCTTTCCGCAGTGCGCCGAGGTGTTTCAACGGTTCGGCTATCGGACCCTGCTCATTCACTGACCGGGTCCACGCCGCGGTCAATGGGCGCCCCGCGCCGAAGAGGGACTGATGTTGTCAGTCGTCATCATCACCAAGAATGAGGCAGGCAACATCGGCGCCTGTCTCGATTCGGTGCAGTGGGCCGATGAGCTCGTCGTGGTCGATGCGGAAAGCACGGACGGGACCGTGGATCTGGCCGGGGCCCATACGGACAGGGTCTTCGTGCAGCCCTGGCTGGGCTTCGGCCCGCAGAAGAACGTCGGCATCGACAAAGCGTCGGGGGAGTGGATTCTGATCGTCGACGCCGACGAACGTGTGACCGACGCCTTGCGCGATGAAATCCGTTCCGCCCTGGGGATCGCCATGTCCCGAGATGTGGCGGGGTTCGAAATCCCTCGTCGGAACTTCTTTTACGGCAAATGGATTCGTGGGGGAGGGCTCTACCCGGATTACCAACTCCGCTTATTCCGGCGTGCGGCCGGGCGCTATGACGATACGGCGCTGCACGAACGGCTTCGGCTGCAGGGCGACATTCAGCGGTTGAAGTCGCCGATGGATCACCTCAGCATGCCGACAATCTCTCACCATGTGGCGAAGATGAGGCGCTACACAAGCTTGGGCGCGGAGGAGAAGCTCAAGACCCGCTCCCATGTCGGCTTCATCGACCTGGCCGGTCGTCATTTGGTGACGATCGTCAAGACCTATGTGATTCGAAAGGGGTTTCGAGACGGGCTGTGCGGACTTGTCGTGGCCGGGTTTGCCGGGATGCACACGTTCGTGAAATACGCGAAGGCATGGGAGCGTCTGCACGGGCATCACCAATGACTTGAGATTGTAAGCGAGGACATCGCAGCCGGCTCCCCAGGAGGCGCACGGGAAATGTGAGAGGTAGAGGGGGTTACGAAACGTTTTGCCGCTCAGGCTTGGCGTGGCGTGCGGTGTAGGCCGGATTCGTCCGCCAGTGGACAAGAAATCGGTCGGCGACCAGTTGGTGCCCAGCTTCGTTCCAGTGTACGTCACCGGGAATATAATGACGCCTGATCGATTGCTTTGGATCGGTGCCGGGATTCACGAGATCAGGAAAAAGGTTGAGGAAAGGGATCGATCGCTCGGCGGCCCACGTTCCCCAGGTTACCACCTGCACGGAGTTGACGTCTTGGTGGGCGATTTGATCCGGCCAGGGATAGACGGCCAGCGTCATCCCGATGCCGTATTGGGTAATGAGGTCGTATAACATTGTCATGTGTCGCTGCGCCTCGGTAAGGCCTCGCGCTCCATACTGCTCGTAGACAGCCGGGTCGATCGTCCACAGGCTCCGGTGGTCATTGATCGCATAGGCTTTCTCCTCCTCTGTCCGTCGAGCGTTGGGTGCGTCCGACAGCTTGGCGTGGACTTTGACGACGAGGTGCCAGATGTTTCTGGGTATCGTCGTATATCCATAGACAAAATCCCTGAGCGCCGTCATTCTGTTCCCTGTCCAGACGACTCGGCCGTCACGAAGCTCGTAGGACTCGGCTTCGTCTTGGATGTCCGAGATATCGAGGAACACGACGAGGTGGTCGAAGCGAAGCCCGACAGTTTTCAGGAGGTGCTCGGTTTTTTTGTAATAGATGAGAGGGGAGTACGACGCGACCGCGGCATTGAGCACCTCGACCTTCTCGCCGCTCAATGCCGTTGCGATCAGGCCGACGAATGTCTGGTCGTACCCAAAGCCCATCCCTTGGGTGAAGGAGTCGCCCATGAACAGGAGTCGGTACTGGGGTGATGTAAGGGGCACGTCCCTCACAACCCTGTCCTTGAAGCCCAGCGAGTTGGTTGCAATGGCGTACTGGAGGTGCCCCCAGCGCTGAACCGTAAAGTGGGTGGAGGCTTTCAGGGTGTGATGAAAGACAGATGAGCGCTCGCCCATGGCGTGCTGATTCGCGAGCTTGTGGATCGTGCCGTACTTGAAGAGGTGATAAATCCCCGTGCCGGTGAAGTCGAGGACGATCGTGCAGACGAAAACAATGAGAAACAGGGTCGCTTTCGGGTATCGCCTGATCCGGCTTGGCGAAGGTCGGCTGTCCATGAAAAGTCGGGTTGTTGAGTGTTCGATGGGGTGGGACCGCGCACGCAGAGGTGGTGAGGCTAAGACAAATCACAGGGGAAGTCAAGCGGCCCCAATGCGCGTCGTGAGACCTTCCTGCGGAGAGCGGTCAGGACTGTCGTGATGCGAATCGGCATTGATGCATTCCCGGCGCTCGAAACTCAGGGGGGGATTGGGACCTATGTCCGGCACCTTCTGCCGGCCTTGGCGTCGCTGGAAAGCGGAGACGAGCTCATTGCCTACATTCCTCGGTCGGCGGCCTCGCGAAGAGCACTCGCTGGTGATAACACGGCTCCTGGCGTCACCCATCGACCGACGAGCCGGATGATGTTGCGGTGGCGGGGATGGCTCGATGGGCTGGATCTCTATCATGGGACGAGTTTCAAGTTCCACACGCGTGGCCGCTACGGGGCCGTTGTCACGATCCATGATCTGTGGCTCGATC
>JBFISJ010000017.1:0-21788 GCA_041608595.1 Nitrospiraceae bacterium | reverse complement strand
TCCGCACCGAGGAGATCTCGAAGGCCAGCCGACTGGTGAGCAAGATCACCGGCATGGTCGTCCAGCCCAACAAGGCGATCGTCGGCACGAATGCCTTTGCGCATACCTCCGGGATTCATCAAGACGGGCTGCTGAAGGAGAAGAGCACCTACGAGATCATGCGCCCGGAGTCGATCGGTCTGGTGCAAAGCAAGCTCGTCATGGGCAAGCTGTCCGGACGCCATGCGTTTCGGCAGCGCCTGGAGGAGCTGGGCTACAAGCTGACGGACGAGGAGTTGAACCACGCCTTCGAGCGCTTCAAGCGCCTGGCCGATCAGAAGAAGGAGATGTACGAGGAGGACCTGGAGGTCATCATCTCCGAGGAGATTGCCAAGATTCCCGAGCGTGTGGTGCTCAAGCACCTGCTCATCGAATCGGGCACGAACCGCGTCCCGACTGCGACAGTTGAGCTTGCCATTGACGGTCAGGAGGTCAAGCAGACCGGCAGCGGCGACGGACCGGTGGATGCCGTGTACCGCACCATCGCGGCGATGACGACGACGAAGAGCCGGCTGCTCACCTACACGGTCAAGGCAATTACCGGCGGGACAGACGCCCAGGGCGAGGTGTCCGTCCGATTGGAGGAGAACGGCCGGACGGTCACTGGCCATGGCGCCGACACGGACATCATCGTGGCCTCTGCGCGCGCCTACCTGAACGCGCTCAACAAGCTGGCCTTCTGGACGGCGAAACAGGCCACGCAACGCGACGGCTTGATTTGAAAAAAGAGCGCGAGGTACAGTGTCCGCCGTGTTCGTGACGCACGTGAGAGACTGCGCAGAGTTCCTGGCGGGCGACCACACGCATCTTCGCGAGCTGCTGCACCCGGCGAAGGCCAACGTGGCCGTGCGTTGCAGCCTGGCCTACGGGCGCATCGATCCCGGACAGCGAAGCAAACAACACTGCCTGACCTCCACTGAGGTGTACTATGTTCTCGCAGGTACCGGGCGTGTCTGGGTCGACGACGAGGCCGCGGGCATCAACGCGGGGACCGTATTTTGCGTCCCCCCCGGCGCGACGCAATGGGTGGAAAACCAGGGGACGATCGCGCTCGAGTTTCTCTGCCTCGTCGATCCGGCCTGGCGGCCGGAGGACGAGAAGGTGTTCGAGTGAGGAGTTTGGAGTCAGGAATCAGGAGCAAGAACAAGAAGGGGAAGAGGCGTGCAGGCGAAGATTGCAGTCCTGGCCGGTGACGGCGTAGGGCAGGAGATCGTGCCGGAGGCGGTCAAGATTCTCAAGGCCGTCTCGCAGCGGTTCGGCCATCGATTCGAGTTCCTGCCGGGGCTCGTCGGGGGGCAGGCCATCGACGCGATGGGTGTCCCACTGCCGGACGAGACGCTGGCCCTGGCCAAGGACTGCGACGCGGTGCTCCTGGGGGCCGTCGGCGGTCCGAAGTGGGAGGGGCTGGACTACGATCGACGTCCTGAACGCGCCTTGCTGGGGCTGCGCGAGCAGCTCGGGCTGTTCGCCAACCTGCGCCCCGCCAAGCTGTACCCGGAGCTGGTCGATGCCTCCACGCTCAAGCGGGACGTGATCGAAGGCATCGATCTCCTGGTCGTGCGCGAGCTGACGGGCGGCATCTACTTCGGCAAGCCCAAAGGCATCGAGCAGACGGCCGACGGCGAACGGGGGATCAATACCGAGGTCTACACCACGGAGGAGATCCGGCGCATCGCGGAGGTCGCGTTCCAGGCCGCCCGCAAACGGCGGCGACTGGTGACATCCGTGGACAAGGCCAACGTCCTGGAATCATCCGAGCTGTGGCGTCGGGTCGTGATTGAGGTCCACGGGGGGTATCCCGATGTGCAGTTGAACCACATGTATGTGGACAACTGCGCCATGCAGCTCATCCGCAATCCGCGCCAGTTCGACGTGCTCGTCACGACCAATATGTTCGGAGACATCCTGAGCGACGAGGCGGCGATGCTCACGGGCTCCATCGGGATGCTGCCGTCGGCCAGTCTCGGCGCGCGGGTCGGCATGTACGAACCCATCCACGGCAGCGCCCCGGACATCGCCGGGCGGCAACTCGCCAACCCGATCGCCACGATCGCGTCCGCAGCCATGATGTTGTCCTACGGCTTTCAGCTCGAGAAGGAGGCGGAGGCGATTGAGCATGCCATCGCCAGCACGCTCGTGCGAGGGGTCCGGACCAAGGACATTCATCGTGAGGGCACCGCCCTTGTCGGCACGTCGGAAATGGGCGACGCCATTCTCCACACCTTGATGAATAGCTGACGGAGTCCATCGGAGCGAGCACCTGAGATGCTGGCAGCGAGCGCCAATCACATAGGCCCGGGCACACTGGGCACCATCGCGGGGAACGGCGAGCCGGGACATGCCGGTGACGGAGGGCCCGCGACCGCCGCCAGGCTCAACGAACCAAAGAGTCTGGCGCTCGACGGGAACGGCGGGCTGTATATTGCGGATTCCGAGAATCACTGCATCCGGAGAGTCGATCTCGCCACGGGGATCATCTCAACGGTCGCGGGCAGTTACGATTCCGCCGGGCACGAGGCCGTGCGAGAGGCAGGGCCTCCTCCAGCCGAGGAGCGGGCACAAGAGGAGGAAGACCCGCTCGGTGATCCCCCCGCGGAGGCTCACACGAAATTTGCCCAGCTCGCCGATTTGAGTGGGACGGTGCGGTTCGTGGTGGGCGCCGCGCCGAAGGGAGCCCGTCTCACCGGGGACGGAGGGCCGGCGACGGCGGCGACGCTGAATTTTCCCTCGGCGCTGGCCGTCAATGGCGCCGCGCTGTTCATCGCGGACACGATGAATCATCGTATCCGGCGAGTCGATCTGCGCACCGGAGTGATCCAGACCCTCGCGGGAACGGGCCAGCATCGATTCTCGGGTGACGGCGGGCCCGCAACGGCGGCGACCTTGAATGAGCCCTGCGCCCTTGCGCTCGACAGGACGGGGAGTCTGTACATCGCGGACCAGAGCAATAACCGGATCCGGCGGGTCGATCTGGAGACCGGTGTGATCAGCACGGTTGCGGGAACCGGGGAGTCCGGCTATGCGGGCGACGGGATGCCGGCCGTGGAGTCGCCGCTGGCGGGACCGAGCGGCCTGGCCATCGGGCCGGAGGGGGCGCTGTATGTGGCCGACACCTTCAACGGTCGCATCAGACGAATCGATCCCGAAACCGGCATCATCGCGACCATCGCCGGTGATGGGGGTGAGTATCGATACGGCGGCCATGCCAATGAGTTCTCGACCAGTCTGTCACGTCCCTACGGGATCGCCGTCGACCCCGCGGGCAATCTCTTGATCACGGACTCGGACAGCCACCTGATCCGGCGATGGGATCACGCCCGGAAGATCGTGACGGTGCTGGCCGGCAACGGCGTTGCGCAATTCTCGGGGGACGGCCTGCCCGCAGTCCAATGCAGCCTGAACTATCCCTTTGGTGTCGCCATCGACCCGCGCGGCAACGTGTTGATCGCGGATACGTTCAATCATCGGATCAGGATGATCGCTGCGTAAAAAGACGTGAGGCGCGTACATGTTTGAAAAGAAAGAGGCCTATACCGTCGCGGTGGTGGGGGCGACGGGGGCGGTGGGCGGCGAGATGATCACGGTCCTGGAGGAGCGCAAGTTCCCCGTCGCCATTCTGATTCCCCTGGCCTCGGTGCGATCGTCGGGGGGCACGGTGTCGTTCCGAGGACAGGAGGTCACCGTCCAAGAGCTGAAGAACAGCTCGTTCGAAGGCGTCGATTTTGCGCTGTTTTCCGCCGGCAGTGAGGTCAGCAAGGAATTCGCACCGCTGGCCGCCAAGGCGGGGGCGATCGTCATCGACAACAGCTCGGCCTGGCGGATGGCCACGGAGGTTCCCTTGGTCGTCCCGGAGGTGAATGCCCAGGACATCGGGTGGCACCGCGGCATCATTGCAAATCCGAACTGCTCCACCATTCAAATGGTAGTCGCGCTCCAGCCGCTTCACGAGCAGTTCAGGATCAGGCGGATTGTCGTGACGACGTTTCAGTCGGTGTCCGGCACGGGCAAGGAGGCGATGGATGAGCTCATGGAAGAATCCCGTGCGCTGCTCAGCTTCCAGGAAGCCAAGCCGAAGGTGTATCCGTATCGAATCGCGTTCAATTGCCTCCCCCATATCGACGATTTCCTGCCGACGGGGTATACAAAAGAAGAGATGAAGATGGTTCACGAGACCAAGAAAATCATGGGTGACGACTCGCTGGCCATTACGGCGACGACCGTGCGGGTGCCCGTCTACATCGGGCATTCCGAGTCGGTGAATATCGAGACCGAGCGAAAAGTGACTGCCAACGAGGCGCGGGCGGTCTTGTCCGCGGCGCCCGGCGTGACCGTGTACGATGATCCCGCCCGCGCGCTCTACCCCATGCCGCTGGAGGTGGCCGGGACCGACGAGGTGTATGTTGGGCGCATTCGCGAGGATGACTCCGTCGGGAACGGGCTCAACCTCTGGATCGTGGCGGACAACTTGCGGAAGGGCGCGGCGTTGAATGCGGTGCAGATCGCGGAGCTGTTCCTGAGGTGAGGCATGCCGGAACTCGGCGGGCTCGCGAGGGTTCTGATCCTCATCGGGGGCGTGATCGCCGTCATCGGCGTGCTTCTCGCTGTGTTGTCCAAGGTGCCCGGGCTGGGCGATGGGCTTGGCTGGCTGGGCAAGCTGCCCGGTGATATTTACATTAAGCGGGACAACGTCACCTTTTATTTCCCCATTGCAACGAGTGTCCTCATCAGCGTCGTAGTAAGCCTGCTGTTCTACCTGCTGACGCGGCGATAACATGCGTGGTCACAGACTCTTCTGCGGAATCGCGTTTCTCCTCCTGATTCACCCACCGGCCTGGGCTCAGGCCACCAAGCCCATCCGCGTGCTGCTGTACCAGGGTGTGCCACACGTCGAGGTGTCGGCGAGTCGGGAGCTGACCGTGCACGTGCCGGGCGGGGAAATCGGGCACGTAGCCTCGCGGCTGTTCTTCAAGCCGCTGGATCGGGCGCTCGAGGTCAACGGCGAGCGGTTGTCGACCGACCGTGTGATCGTGCGCGGGCGCGACGGAGACATGCGCCTGATCGCGCCGGAGATCGTGCGGCAGGACGAAGGCGAGCGGCCCGTGCAGCGGCCGGCCGTGTTTCTCCGGCTCGAACAGTCGTCCCAGCCGTCCGGAACCGGGACCCGGCCTGCGCCAGGGCCGGTGGGGCCCGAGCCGTTCGTGGTGGGCGGCGAGGTGGAGATCTTGTCGCGCGGGAGCGTGCTGTGGGTCGTGAACAGGCTGGGCCTTGAGGAGTACGTCATGGGCGTGGTGCCAGCCGAAATGAACGCCCAGTGGCATCAAGAGGCGCTCAAAGTGCAAGCGATCGCGGCGCGGACCTACGCGCTGTACCAAATGATGAGCCACGCCGACCACGAGTACGATGTCGTGGCCACCGTTCACGACCAGGTCTATCGTGGCCGAGTGGGTGTCGTGGAGCGGGTTCGTGAAGCGGTGGAGTCGACCGCTGCCCTCGCCCTGACGTATGGAGGCCGCCCGATCCTCGCCGTCTTTTCCTCGACGGCGGCCGGTCCCACCGAAGATGCCGCCAACGTCTGGTCGCAGCATAACTTGCCGTACCTGAAGGGCGTCGAATGTCCGTTCGACCGGGAGTCCCCCTATTATGAATGGCGGACCGTCTTCCCGCTCGCCATCGTGGAGTCGGGCCTGCGACAGGAGGGCTGGGAGGTGGGCACAATCGCGACGCTCACGCCCTACGCCTACAGCCAGGCCGGGCGCGTCAGCCGGCTGCGTATCCTGCATTCCGGAGGGGAGCTGCTAATGCGGGGAGAGGATCTCCGCCGTATCGTCGGATACCGTGTCATTCCGAGCACGCGCTTCACGATCGATGCGATCGGCGCGGACATCGTGCTGTCGGGTTACGGTGCCGGCCACGCAGTCGGGCTCTGTCAGTGGGGAGCCAAGGAGCTGGCCGAGCTGGGATATCCCTACCACGCGATCCTCCGCTATTACTTCCCGGGAACGGAGCTGCGCCGAACGTATCGCATGGATCGCATCCCGACCTCGCTTCCTTGATGCGGCTCAGCGAATTCGACTTTCCGTTTGATTCGGCGCTGATCGCCGAGCGACCGGCTGAACCACGCGACCACGCCAGGCTGCTGAGTCTGCCCAGGAAAGACGGCCCCTGCGCGCATCACCGGATCCTCGACCTGCCGGACCTGCTCAATGACGGCGACCTCCTCGTGATTAACGACACGAAAGTCCTCCCCGCTCGACTCTCGGGCCGGAAGCACCCGAGTGGGGGCCGGGTGGAGCTGTTGCTGGTCCGGGATCTTGGCGACGGTTTGTGGGAAGCGTTCGTCAAAGGCAGGCTGCAGCCCGGTCAGGTCGTGGACATCACCGGGGGGGAACGGATGAGCGTGGTGGAGCGGACAGCCACTCGGACGACCGTGCGGTTTGCGCACCCGGCCTCCGTGACGGAGCTGGTTCGTTCGGCGGGCCAGATGCCCCTGCCCCCCTACATCAAGCGCGAGCCCTGCGAGTCAGACCGCGAATGGTACCAGACGGTGTTCGCCAAGGCGGAGGGAGCCATCGCCGCCCCGACGGCGGGGCTGCACTTCACCGCGGGGCTGCTCCGCGCGATCGAGGCTCGAGGCGTCCGGATCGCGGCCATCACGCTGCATGTCGGGCCCGGCACCTTCCTGCCCGTCACAGCCGATCGCGTCGACGATCACCGTCTCGAGCCGGAGCAGGTGGAGCTCTCGGCGGAGACCGCGCGAGCCATCAACGAGACCCGGCGACGAGCCGGCCGTGTGATCGCCGTCGGGACGACGGTCGTGCGAACGCTCGAGGCGGCGGCCGGCGGGGATGGAACCGTGGAACCCGTGAGTGGGCGGACCGATTTATTTATCATTCCCGGCTATCGGTTCCGCGTCGTGGATGGCATGATGACGAATTTCCACCTGCCGCGGACGACGCTCCTCATGCTGGTCTCGGCCTTTGTCGGGGTGGAGCGACTCAGAGAGGCTTACGAGGTCGCCGTGCGGGAGCGGTATCGGTTCTACAGTTACGGCGACGCGATGATCATCCTATAAGAAGGAGTATCAGGGAGGGTTCGACGATGAGGAGGAACACTCATTGATGCGGGGAACCTCACGAAACTCACTCATCTGGCCCAACCGACCCAACTGAAGGCACTGCGGGTGCTACATGTTTTCCCGATAGACCTCGACGGGAACCTTGGTCTTCAAGGCCTCGGTATAAGCGTTGAGCGCACGCTGCTGCTTTTGGAAGATGAAGTTTTGCATGAGCAGGTCCTTGGCCACGGGAGTGGACGAGCCCGCCCCGGTGACCGTGCCGACCAGCACCTCAGCCTCCTGCCGCTCGTCGGGCGTCAAGGCCACCGATGCAGCAACCAAGGTCCTGGCCTTCTCGGCCAAGAGTCGCTCGCGTTCCAGGGCTTCGAACAGAGCCGGCGTCAGCCGGTTGCGTAGGAGGACGGTCCGATACACATCGGGATGAAATCGTCCGTTCTTGTGGAACGCCTGCTGTGCGATGACTTGGGCGCGCAGCTCTTCGGGTGTGATGGTCAGGCCCAACCGCTCGGCGGCCTGCACCCACAGTTTCGTCTGGATGAGCGTCTCAAGGGCGGTTTGCCTCACCTCATCGTCTTTGACCTCGTCGCCCATGTTTTCCTTGTAGTAATCAGACAGGTAGAGATAAGTGCGTCGATAGTCTTCGATGGAGACAGAAAGCGCCCCCACCTGGGCGACCTTGTCGGTCTGCGCATCTCCGTATCCCCACCAACCCATGCCCACGATGAAGGCGACGACGATCATCAGCATGAGTGTGATCAGAATCCACGGGTATTTTCGGCTACCCTCTCGGATCAGCTTGATCATACGGCATCCTCTCCCTTCGACGTCATGACTGGTATTCTAGCGGCGGGCTCTTCCTCCTGGCAAGGCACGAGGCCCCGGGTGGTCGCCGGACGCCCCCGGGAGGCCCGCAGCCGGCGCTGATCTGCGCCCGGATTGTGAATTTTATAAGAAATTTGTGATGGGCGGGTGAATTTGTTATACTTTCCGACTAATTACGTGTGGTGTTTGCCGAAGGAGGAAGTTCATCTAACCTCGTTCGGTTCCGCATCTGCTCCTACGACCGTTGGTTGTCACTCGTTGCCTCACGGAGCATGTTCGTTCCTGAATTGTCGCAGCACCCATCGAATCAATCTTTGACTCCGGCTGCCCGGCTGATGGAACACGCACGGCCGGAGTGTGTCGGTCCCGGCGACAGATTCTCGTGAGTCCTGGATTGCTTGTCCTGCAAAAAGAACGCGGACCGAAGGTGAGAGGATGAGTTCGCCTCCCTTCGAGTCCACACAGCCAGCCATGAGCCAATACCGCGACAGAGACGAACTCCGGCCTTTCAAAGCAAGAGGCTGCGCGTCGCGCGTCAAGAAGGGGGAACTCCGGTGGGTGTGACTGGGGATTTTTTGGGGTGGTTCTCCAGCGATCTGGCCATTGACTTGGGGACGGCCACGACGCTGGTCTATGTGCACGGCAAAGGCATTGTGCTGAACGAGCCCTCCGTGGTGGCGGTCGAGAGAAAGACGGAGCGCGTCCTCGCCGTGGGGGTCGATGCGAAACGCATGCTGGGGCGGACACCGGGGCACATTACCGCGGTGCGGCCGATGAAGGACGGCGTGATCGCTGACTTCGAGATGGCCGAAAAGATGCTCAAGCACTTCATCACGAAGGCGTTGAACCGCAGCGCGTTCGTGCGTCCTCGCATCATCATCGGGGTGCCGTCCCGCATCACCCAGGTGGAGCAGCGCGCGGTGCGCGACTCGGCCGAGCTCGCTGGCGCGCGGGAGGTCTACCTGATCGAGGAACCGGTCGCGGCCGCAATCGGATCCGGTCTGCCGATCACCGAGCCCTCCGGCAACATGGTAGTGGACATCGGCGGAGGCACGACCGACATCGCCGTCATCTCGCTGGGCGGTATCGTGTACAGCGAGTCGGTGAAAGTGGCGGGTGATCGCATGGACGATGCGGTCATGAACTATGTGAAGCGAAAATATAATCTGCTCATCGGCGAGCATATGGCCGAGCGGGTCAAGCTGGAAATCGGCTCGGCGTACCCGTTCGAGGAAAAGAAGACCATGATGATCAAGGGGCGGGACCTGATCTCGGGGATCCCGCGGACGCTGGTGTTGGACGACGCGGAGGTCCGGGAGGCCCTGCAGGAACCGATCGGCACCATCATCAATGCCATCCGGGTTGCGTTGGAAAACACTCCGCCGGAGCTCGCCGGCGACATCATCGACCGCGGTATCGTGCTGACGGGTGGGGGATCCATGTTGAAGGGGCTGGACACCCGGTTCCGGGAGGAGACCAATCTCCCCATCATCACGGTGGATGATCCACTCACCTCGGTCGTGCTGGGCGTTGGCAAGATTCTCGATGAGCTGGAACTGCTCCCGAAGGTCGCGATGTCGCAAAGCGCGAACCTGCGGTAAGGGACTCCATCCCGCATGCGGATGGTGATGTTCCGATCGATCTCCGGCCCCAAACGGGCCATTCTGTTCCTCTTGGTGTTCCTTCTCGCCGTGGTCTTCGTGCTCCCCACGCAGAGCCAGGGGCTCCTGCAGAACATGGGCCGGCCCATCGCCGATCTCGTCTCGTTCCCACTGCAGGGAATGGCGGCGCTGCAGGGAGGCCTGGCGGACATGTGGGAGGGGTACTTCGCCCTTCGTGACGTGCACATCGAGAACGAACGATTGCGGCGTGAAATCGACTTTCTGAGGGGACAGAACAATCAATTGCGCGAGTCGGCGGCGGCCAGCGAGCGGCTAGCCGGCCTGCTGCAGTTTCAGAGCCAGCACTGGCCCTCGACGGTCGCCGCTCGGGTCATCGGCCGCGACTCGACGAATTGGTACAGAGGAGTTTTGCTCGACAAAGGAGAGCGCGACGGCATTCAACAGAATATGGGAGTCATTACACAGGCGGGCTTGGTTGGGCGAGTCGTCAAAACAACAGCCACCTCTTCCGTGGTTCTGCTGGTCACCGATCCGAACACGGCGGTGACCGCTCTCATCCAGCGAACCCGGGACGAGGGACTCGTGACCGGCACACCCCGAGGTCTGCTGCGCATGAAATTTATCCCCCTCCTCTCGACAATGCGGGAGGGCGATCTCGTCGTGACCTCGGGATTGGTCGGGAACTTTCCCAAAGGGCTCATGATCGGCGTGGTCAAGTACATTGAAAAGACCCAGGACGACCTGTTCCAATCAGCGGAACTGGTCCCGGTCGTGGACTTCTCCAAGCTGGAGGAGGTCCTCGTTATCACCGCCGCCCGCCCGGCATAGCTGCCCCTCCCGTCGGCCTGTGTGAAACCCCGACACCTGCGCTCGTGCGTGGATGAAATATACCGTTTACATTAGCCTGCTTCTCATCGTGGTGCCGCTTCAAACGACCTTCATGGGCGCCGTGAGCGTGGGTGGGGTCCGTCCGGACCTCTGCCTGATCACGGCGGTCCTGATGGGCCTGGCATTGGGCCGGTTCGAGGGCCTGCTCGTCGGCCTGGCGCTCGGGCTGGTTCAGGATTTCTTCTCCGCCGGCGTACTCGGCCTCAACCTCGTGACCAAGGGGATCTCCGGTCTCCTGGCCGGGGTCGCGGGGCGCTATGTTGCACCGACCACCCCGATGACGGCGTTCGTGGTCATGTTCGGCCTGTCGGTCATCTCGGGGCTGGTGTTTCTGCTCTCCGGCCGGGGCGGCGAAACGGCCATGGAGGCGGTGTACGGACTCTATTCCGTCCTGCTGCCGCAGGCGGTCTACGACGCGGTCTTGGCGGCCGTGCTGTACCTGCTGGTCGGCTCGCACCTGCACAAGCTGCAGACGCCGGACGAGGTTGGAGCGCGCGTGGGGGTATAGGTCGGTCTATGGCGGGTATTGGGCACAACGAGCATCAGGACTACCAGCGACGCTTGCGTATGGCCAAGGTCGTGATCCTCCTGGTCATCGCGATCCTTGGGTTTCGTCTATGGCAGCTGCAAATTCACGACGGAAGTCATTACCGCGAGTTGTCCGAGGACAACCGGACGAGAGCGGTCGTCCGCGAGCCGGCTCGGGGTCTCATCTATGATCGAAACGGGGTGCTCCTGGCCAACAATGTTCCGAGCTTCACCCTCTACGTCACACGCGAGGACGTGGACGATCAGGATGCGCTGGTCAAGGAGCTGACCACCTTGATCGGCTTGGACGAGGATGTCGTCGGCCGGAAGCTCTCCGCTCGCGGCGGCCGGTTCGTGCCCAAGAAAATCAAGGACTGGTTGACGCTGCGGGAGGCCGCGGTGATCGAATCGAACCGGCTGAGCCTGCCGGGCATCATGATTCAGGCGGAATCACAGCGCAACTACCCGGCCGGGACGACCGGGGCCCATCTGATCGGGTATGTCGGGGAAGTATCCGCGCTGCAGCTCGAACGGCCCGAGTTCGCGGAGCTGCACCTGGGCAGCATCGTGGGACAGTATGGCGTTGAGTCGACCTTCGATCGCTTTTTGCGTGGTCGGGCCGGCGAGCGGATAGTGGAAGTGGATGCGCACGGCCATGAGAAACGAACCGTCACGGTCGACAAGCCGCAGGCGGGGGACGACCTCTACCTGACGATCGATATTCGCTTGCAACGCCTGGCCGAGGAGTTGCTGGGTGAGGAGTTTGGCGCGATCGTGGCGATCGATCCGACCAACGGGGAAGTGCTGGCCCTGGCCAGCCGTCCGGCCTTCGATCCCAACGTGCTTTCCCGCGAGCTGACGCGTCCACAATGGGAGGAGATCGTCAACGACGAGGGCCACCCGCTCACCAATCGGGCCACGCAGGGCCAGTATCCGCCGGGGTCGACGCTGAAAATCGTCATGGGGGCGGCGGCCCTGGAGACGAAGACCGTGGAACCCGATACGGATGTGCACTGCGCGGGAGGATTCAGATTCGGCCGGCGCGTCTATCGTGATTGGAAGGCCGGCGGGCACGGCAAGGTGGATTTCCACGGCGCGATCGTGGATTCCTGCGATGTGTATTTCTACACCGTCGGGAACCGGATGGGCATCGAGACGATGGCAGCCTACATGCGGCTCTTCGGTCTTGGACGAAAGACGGGGATCGAGCTGCCGTCGGAGCGGATCGGGATCGTCCCGACCCCGGCCTGGAAAAAGCGGGTCAAACAGGAGATCTGGCTGCCCGGTGAGACGATCTCCGCCTCGATCGGCCAGGGCTACGTCACGGTGACCCCGATCCAGATGGCCCAGGTCACCGCCGCGGTCGCCAACCGGGGTGTCCTCTATCGGCCGCATTTGGTCCGGGCGATCATGGAGCGTCGGAGCGGGCGGGTGCAGGAGCTCCCCGTCGTGGCGCGCGGGCGGCTCAAAGTCCGCTCGGAGACCCTTGATCTGATTCGGACCGCGATGAAGGATGTGGTGACGGATGGCACGGCGAAGCGTGCGAATTCCCCTTTGGTGACCATCGCCGGAAAGACCGGCACGGCGCAGACCGCCTCGATCCGGATCGACACGGAGGATGAGGACACCCCCAAGAAGCTCAAGGACCATGCGTGGTTCGTGTCCTACGCCCCGGCGGATGAGGCGCGCATTGCCGTGGCCGTCCTGGTCGAGCACATGGGCCACGGCGGCTCCGCCGCGGCGCCGTTGGCCCGACGACTCATCGAAACCTACGTCCAGCTCCCGCCGGCCCAGCGCGATCCCCGCGAACCGAAGTCCGTCGCCCGTCCACCGGTCGATCCTGAACGAGGGAAGGACCAGCATGCTTGATGGTGTGATCACCAACCGCGCCCTCGATCACTTCGACTGGCGCTTCATCGGCGTGATCGGGGCTATTCTCCTGCTCAGCATCGTCTCGATTTACAGCATCACGTATACGCAGTCGGACGTCGACATCCCGATTTACGCCAAGCAGGTCCTGTGGATTCTCGTGGGAGGGATCGCCTTCGGGGCCATGTTGCTGGTGGATTACCACAAAATCGCCCGTTTCGCGTATCCCCTCTACGCGGTCATGTTGATATTGTTGGTCGTCGTCCTGGTCGTCGGAAAAACCAGCCACGGTGCGCAGCGGTGGATTCCGATCGGACCCTTCGCATTTCAGCCCTCGGAGTTCGCCAAACTCGTGCTGGTTCTCGTCCTGGCCACGTATTACACGTCCGCGCCGCGCGAGGGCTGGTTGCAAAGGGTCGTGATGCCGGGCCTCATCATGGCGCCGGCCCTCCTGCTCATCCTGCGGCAACCCGATCTTGGGAGCAGCCTCAGCTTCGTCGCCATTTACATCGCGATCATGCTGGTGGTAGGGGTACGCTCCAAGGCGCTGGACCTGATCCTGCTCTTCTCGCTGATGTTGTTCCCGTTCGTGTGGGAGGGAGTCTGGGGCGCCCTCCATGACTACCAGCGTGAGCGCATCATGGCCTTCCTGGACCCCAGCTACGACACCGGGGGAAAGGGCTACCACGCGCTGCAATCCAGGATCGCGATCGGATCGGGTGAATTGTTGGGCAAGGGGCTGTATGGTGGGACCCAAAGCCAGCTCAAGTTTTTGCCGGAAGGCCATACAGACTTTGTGTTTGCCGTCTATGCGGAGGAATGGGGCTTCGTGGGGGTGCTGCTGCTGCTGGGGTTGTTCGTGGCCCTGATCCTTTTGTGCATGGATATCGCCGAGCGTGCCAAGGACCCCCTGGGCACGCTCTTGGCAACCGGTGTGATCGCCATGATCTCGTTCTCGATGGTGATCAATATGGGGATGACGATGGGTATGTTCCCGATCGTGGGCATTCCGCTCCCGCTCATGAGCTACGGCGGAAGCGTGACTGTCGCCACACTGGCTGCCCTGGGATTATTGCTGAATATCAAGCGGCGAAGACTGTCGCTCTTTTATTAAAGGATAGTGGGCTGTCGCCTCTGGATCGAGGGGGTGGCGAAACAGCCCGAATGGATCACCAAGTTTAGTCGGGTAGTCGGAAGAGCTGCACCGGTGCGGTATGGCGACCCTGTCACGCGCCGCAGGCGCTGAGAGGGTGTCAGCGACGACACCGCTGCAGCCGGGCTGCCCAGGAGAGTGTGTATGGGACAGGAAATTGCGATTAGTGTCACCCGGGAACAGATCCGCGCCGCGGTCTTGGACAACAAGGTCATGACGGATGTGTATATCGACCGGTCCAAGAATCGGGACTTCGTCGGCAATATTTACAAGGGCAAGGTGCTCAAGGTCTTGCCCGGCATGCAGGCGGCCTTCATCGACATCGGTCTCGAGCGGGCCGCGTTCACGCACGCGTCGGACCTTTCGATGGATGCGCAGCTCGGCGATACACTGCTCGACAGCGAGCTGGACGAGAAGAGCCAGGAGGTGCCGAAACCGCGTCGCCAAGCGACCCCGCCGATCGAGAAGGTGCTCGAGCAGGGTCAGGAATTGACGGTGCAAATCTCGAAGGGTCCGATCGGGACGAAAGGACCCCGCGTGACCACCTATGTCTCGCTGCCCGGCCGGTACCTCGTGTTCATGCCGAACGTGGAGCACATCGGTGTGTCCCGGAGAATCGCGAAGGACGAGGAACGGGCGCGCTTGAAGGATATCGTAAAACGGCTGCGGCAGCCCGGCCATGGGTATATCGTCCGCACGGTCAGCGAGGGGGTCAGCGAAGAGGAGCTCCGATCGGACGTGGAGTTCTTGACCGCCTTGTGGCAGGAGACGCTCAAGAAGCGCGAGCAGTTGTCCGCTCCGAGTTTGTTGCACGCCGACCTCAGCCTCACATTCAGGGTCGTCAGGGATCTGTTCACCAAAAAGGTCGAACGCCTGGTGGTCGACTCCAAGGAAGAGTATGAGGCGGTCAAGGATTTCGTGCAGCGCGTGCTGCCCGAGCAGGCCTCGCGTGTCCATTACTATAACAAAGAAGAACCGCTGTTCGATCATCTCGGCATCGAGATGGAAATTTCTCGAGCGCTGAGCCGGAAGGTCTGGCTCAAGTCGGGCGGGTCCATCGTCATCGACCATGCGGAGGCCATGACGGTGATCGATGTGAACACCGGCCGCTTCGTCGGCAAGCGGGACCAGGAAGAGACGATTTTCCGCAACAACCTCGAGGCGGTGAAAGAGATCGCCTATCAGATCAAGCTGCGGGGGATCGGCGGGATCATCATCATCGATTTCATCGACATGGAGCGGGAACGGAACCGCGAGCGGGTGTACCAGGCGCTGGTCGATGCCATGTCCGGCGACAAGGCACGCACGCGCATCTCGCGCATTTCCGACCTCGGGCTCATCGAGATCTCCCGCGAGCGGGTCCGCGAGGACCTGCTGCGCACGCTGTCGGAGCCGTGCCACTACTGTGAGGGACGGGGCTACACGAAGTCGCCCACGAGCGTCGCCTACGACGTGTTTCGAGAGATTCGCCGTATCGGTCCCCTGACCGATGAGCAGCGCATGGTGGTCGGGGCGCATCCACAGGTGGCCGCGCTCCTGCTGGAGGAGGAATTTCAGGGAATCGAGGAGCTCGAGCGCGAGTATCAGACGAAGATTGTCGTGAAACCGGATTCAGCGCTGCATCTGGAGCAGTTCGACATTGTCGTGTTGTGAAGCGCGGTCGTGGAGCGTGTATCGCCCCGGTTCTGACCACGGGCAGCTCGAGTGGGCTGGTGGCGTCCTCCTCGTGTGCGTCGAGGGGAGGGCGTCGTGACGAAGGACCGCCTGCAGGCGTGGCTCGAGCTGCGAGCGAAACCGGGGCTCGATGACGCCGCGATCGTGCGTGTCGTCGAAGCTGTCGGCTCCGCCGAGGCCGTGCTCGCGGCGTCTCCGCGTGAGCTGGAGCACCGGATCGGTATGGCCCCGGCGATGACCCGGGCCTTGGCGGCCCCGCTGGACGCGGAGACCAGGCGAAGGTGCGCACGAGAGGCGGAGGCGCTGGACCACGCCGGCCTCACGGTGGTGACCTGGCTCGATCCGGCCTATCCCGTGCGGCTGCGGACCATCGCGGACCCGCCGCCCCTTCTCACCATGACCGGCACGCTCCAGCCCTGCGATGAGCTGGCCGTGGCCGTGGTGGGCACGCGGCACCCGACACCGTCCGGCCGCACGGCGACCGAGCACCTGGCCCGGGCGCTCGCGTCGGCCGGAGTGACGGTCGTCAGCGGGCTGGCCCGCGGCATCGACGGGGCGGCGCACCGGGGGGCCTTGGAGGCGAACGGCCGCACCCTCGCAGTGCTCGGCTGCGGCATTGACCAGACGTATCCGCCCGAGCACAAGGCCTTGCGAAGGCAGATCGAGGGCCGGGGGGCTGTCCTCACGGAATTGTCCTGGGGGGCCGCGCCGCTCGCGCATCATTTTCCGCGGCGCAACCGAATTATAAGTGGGTTAGCCCTCGGGGTGCTCGTCACGGAGGCGGCGACGCGCAGCGGGTCGCTGATCACGGCCCGCCTGGCTGCGGAGCAGGGACGCGAAGTCTTCGCCGTGCCGGGCGCGATCCAGGCCGAGCAGAGCCGCGGCCCCAACGGGCTCATCAAGCAGGGGGCGAAGCTGGTGGAACGAGTCGAGGACATCATCGAGGAGCTGGTCCCGCAACTCGACGCGCCCGCTCGCGAGCGTCTCCTCCAGCGCATCGGACCCGTGGCCGAAGCCGCGACGCGGCTCGAGGGCGACGAAACGAAGGTCTACGCCCTGCTGTCATTCGAGCCGACCCCGATCGACGATCTGATCGCGAAGAGTGGTCTGCCGGCAGGAACTGTCAACAGCCTGCTTCTTGCGATGGAGCTTCGAGGATTGGCGCGTCGCTTGCCGGGACATTGCTCGGTTCGGGTATAATGCTTGAAAATGAGAAAAAAAGTGAAATGTTCCACATTCTCGGTTTAGGATGCAGACGGTTTTAGGCCGATAGAGTCGGAAGGCACGCGAGTCGTAACGTCATGGCAAAATCCCTCATCATCGTCGAGAGCCCAGCCAAGGCCCGGACGCTGACGAAGTACCTGGGCCGCAAGTACCACGTGATGGCCTCAGTGGGCCACCTGAAAGACCTGCCCAAGAGCAAGCTCGGCGTGGACCTCGAGCACGACTTCAAGCCCCATTACGTGACGATCAAGGGCAAGTCGAACGTCCTGGCGGACATCAAGAAGAAGGCCAAGGAAGCGGACAAGATCTACCTGGGGCCGGACCCGGACCGGGAAGGGGAGGCGATCGCCTGGCACATTGCCGAGGAGCTGGACGGCCGATCCAAGAAGGCGAAGGCCAAGGATCGGAGGATTTATCGCGTCCTCTTCAACGAGATCACGGAATCGGCGGTCAAGCGCGCCCTGCAATCCCCGGGCGATATCGACATGAACCTCGTCAACGCGCAACAGGCGCGGCGCGTCCTCGACCGTATCGTGGGATACCAGGGAAGCCAGCTGTTGTGGACCAAGGTTCGCCGCGGGCTGAGCATGGGACGCGTGCAGTCCGTCGCGGTCAAGCTCGTCTGTGATCGGGAGGCTGAGCGCGAAGCGTTCCGCGCCGAGGAATACTGGTCGATCACCGCCACGTTGGCCGGTGGAAACCCGCCGTCGTTTGAGGCGAAACTCCACAGCATCAACGGTGAGAATGCGGAGATCGGATCGGAGGAACAGGCCACGCGGGTCGTCAACGCAGTGGAGGGCAAGGACTTCCTCGTCCATGCGCTCGAGCGGAAGGAAAAGAAGCGAAATCCGACCGCACCCTTCATCACCAGCCGTCTCCAGCAGGAGGCCGCCCGGAAGCTGCGGTTCAGTCCGAAGAAGACCATGACGCTCGCGCAACAGCTCTACGAGGGCCTGGAAATCGGGACGGAGGGCCCCCTTGGGCTGATCACCTACATGCGGACCGACTCCACGCGTATCGCCGGCGAGGCTGCGGAGGAGACGCGGCAACTCATCCGGGAGCGATTCGGTGCGGACTACCTGCCCGCGAGCCCCCCTGTCTACAAGACGCAGAAGGCCGCCCAGGAGGCCCACGAGGCGATCAGGCCGACCTCGGCGCGCCGCGATCCCGAATCCATGCGGTCGTACCTCGAGCCGGACCAATACCAGCTCTACAAGCTCATCTGGAACCGGTTCGTCGCCTCGCAAATGGCGCCGGCCATCATGGAAGTGACACGGGTCGACTGCCAGCCCCAGGGGACCGACGACCGCTACATTTTCCGGGCGACTGGGACCGTCGTGAAGTTCCCGGGCCACCAGGCGGTCTACATGGAAGGGCGCGACATCGAGCCGCCCTCACGCCGACCGACCGGCGAGCAAGAAGCCGAGGATGACACCGAGCGCAACTTACCCATGCTGCAGGAGGGAGAACGGCTCCGCCTCGTTGAGCAGGAGGGGCAGACGGTCCCGGGCCTGCTGCCGAAGCAGCACTTCACCCAGCCGCCGCCCCGTTACAATGAAGCGCTCCTGATCAAGGAGCTGGAAGAAAAGGGCATCGGCCGTCCCTCCACCTATGCCAGCATCATCTCGACCATCCAGGACCGGAATTACGTCGAGAAGCTCGAGGGTCGGTTCGTGCCGACCGAAGTCGGCCGGGTCGTCAACGAGTTTCTGGTGAAGGGATTTCCCGACATCCTGAGCACCGACTTCACCTCGCTGATGGAGAAGGAATTGGACGAGGTGGAGGAGGGCGATAAAGCCTGGGTCGAGGCGGTCCGTGACTTCTACGAGCCCTTCACCCGGGACATGGAGAAGGCCAAGAAGATTCCCGGTCCCAAGGATGCCGGCGAGACGGAGACCGACGTCGAATGTGAAAAGTGCGGGCGCAAGATGGTCATTAAATGGGGTCGGAACGGCAAGTTCCTGGCCTGCCCGGCCTACAAGGAAGATCCGCCCTGCAAGAACACCCAGAACTTCGAGCGCCTGCCCGACGGCTCCATCAAGGTCGTGGCGAAGCTGGAAGAGGTCACGGGGGAGCTGTGCGAGAAGTGCGGCTCACCGATGATCATCAAGACCGGCCGCTTCGGCCGCTTCATGGCCTGCTCGGCCTATCCGGAATGCAAGACCACGAAGGCGATCCCGCTGGGTGTCAAATGTCCCGAGTGCGGCGGTGACCTGGCCCAGAAGCGGACCAGAAAGGGGCGCACCTTCTACGCCTGCTCGAATTATCCGAACTGCAAGTTTGCCCTCTGGGACCGACCCACCAACCGGCCCTGTCCGCAGTGCAACGCCCCGTTCCTGGTCGAGAAGTCCAGCAAGCAAACCGGCTCCCGGGTGCAATGCTGGAAAGAGGAGTGCGGGTACCGGGAAGCGAGCTGAGCTTCACGTCCACGCCGCAGAGAGCCTTCCTGGCAGACTGACTCTCCGAATTCTCTGACAGGCCAATCCTAACAGCATGGATTCAAAAGAGTATTTCTCTGTTGACAGTCTCGGTCAAAAGTGATATTGATAGTAGTTATCAATATCTTATTCTGCCCGCGAGGTGCCTCATGTACGTCTGCCTGTGCAAGGGCATTACAGAATCCAGGGTCCGGGAGATAGGCCCGCAATGCGAGGGGTGTCCTGAGCTTTTGGCGGCCACGCTCGGGATCGACGACGACGAGTGCTGTCGCCGCTGCATCCGGAATATTCGCGGGTTGATCGACCTAGCTTGCCAGCGAGCCTCGGTAAATCCACAGTAAACTTTCCTCTGCACCCTCTGCTGAAACCATTGTCCATGCGCCATGAGGCAATCCTTCGCGCTCAGGCGATAGTGGATGACGAAACCCAGAATCAGAGTTGGAATTCAGTAGTGCTTCATTCGGTCGCGTTGATCCCCAGATGGCGGCGTTGATATGATCACTAATGAAGATCAGGATTTTTAGAAGAGATGCGCAACACAGTCTTGACCGAGGGGAGAAAGCTATGAAAGCGAAAGAGGGCATCATTGACGTGCTGAACAAGCTCTTGACGGCCAATCTCACCGCGATCAATCAATATTTTGTTCATGCGAAGATGTGTGACAACTGGGGTTACGACCGGCTGTATCACAAGGTCAAGGAGCGGAGTTTCGACGAGATGAAAGACGCGGATGACTTGATCGAGCACGTCCTGTATCTGGAGGGTGTACCGAACATGCAGCGGCTGGGCACGGTCCACGTCGGGGAGACCGTGCCCGAGCAGTTCGAGGTCGATCTCCGGTCTGAAAAGGAGATGCTTGCCATGCTGACCGAAGGTATCGCCCACTGTGCGAAGGTGGGAGACTACACCACCCGGCACATGCTCGAGGAGATGGCAAAGGATGTCGACGAGCACATCGATTGGATCGAGACGCAGCAGGAGACGATGAAGCAGGTTGGGTTGGAAAACTATCTCAGCGAGCAGATCAAGAAAGGGGACTCCTAGCCAGACGCAGCCTCACCTTCACCCCGATATGGCCTCGATGCGCGTGCCCCTCAGGGCAACGTCGTGAAGGCCCCACCGGGCCAGACCCACAGCGCCACCAACGTCAGGGCCAGCATCGTCAGAGATAGCACGAGACTCACCACGACGGGCGTCTCTTCCTGCCAATGAGGCCAGCCGGACCTGTTCATGAGCGGGAGGGGCGGCCGCGACTACCGCACGCCGGCGGCGGCTTCGACCGGTGTCGTGCTCTGGATCTGCTGATCCCGGATCGGGCTCCCGGCATACTCAAAGCAGAGCGCGGCATGCGTGATGGCATAGCCACAGGTTGAGCAGCCCCAATAGGCACCTGTGGGAACGAGGCTTGATCTGCGGCAACGGGGGCAGGAACGAACATGTGCCATAATGTGCTCCTCGTTGTCCAAAATTGTCAGGAGGCGTGGGTCTGAGCAATTTTGGCGACTAATTTAAGCAAGGGTTCCAATAACTTAGATGGCTTTTCCACCGATCACTGACGCCTCACCTAGAATGTTATTCAAATCACATGCCACCCAGTCCTGCCATGGAGCCCGAACGAGTCGTTCACAAGCAAAAAAAAAGCCCAAGGCTGCTGGGCGGCGCCCGGGCTCTAGACGAGTGTCTCTGGCCGAAGAGGAATGTCAGACGTGGTGATATTGATCGATGTTGGGTCAGTCTTCTCCTCGGGCCACGAAGGGGGCTCTGACGATCCACATCTCATGGAGCGGGACGGCGAGCATCACGAGGAAGCTGCCCAGCATCAGAAAATCACCGGCAAGGAGCGACAGCACGAAAAAGGGTGAGGCATAGGTGATCAACCAGGGCGAGACCAGGTCGAGACCGACGCCCAGAAACGCGGCCCACGTGGTCAGGACCTTCAGCCGCTGACTCGCCATGGTCAGATAGATGACGTGGACCATAATGAGAAACACGACCGGCATCGTGAACAGATGGAAGTGCGTCGTCTCGGCGAGTTGGCCAAACGACATTGGCTCGCCGAAAGTCGCGTCCGAGCCGCGGTAGTGGGCGGCGATCCCGGCCGGGGAGAGATCGGTCATGCTGTGGGCCCAGAAGAAGGTGAAGAGAAAGCCCGCCAGCATGAGGAAAAGAAACCACGTATAGACCAGTCGGATGTGCCGGTCGGTGTCGCGCAGGCGAAACCGGGTATTGAAGTTGCGCATCCGATTCCGTTCCGCCCCTCAGAGCCCGAACAGGACCTCGAAGAAGCCCTTTTCCTTCTTGCGCGCCCTGGGAGCGTTGCTGCCTCGGCCTTCGGGTTTCAGGTACAGCTCGTCTACCAGCACCAACACGCGCTTGACGCCCGCGCTCATGGAGCGGACCGACATGGTGGCACCCGAGATGTTGATGACGTCCCGATTGATCCGGATGGGATCGTA
>JBFISJ010000016.1:0-22298 GCA_041608595.1 Nitrospiraceae bacterium | reverse complement strand
CGGGTCAGTTTCTTCATGAACAAATTCAGAAAATTGGGGTTTATAGAGTACGACGGCGGGCTCCATGTGCACAGTTCGCTGATCAATGTGGTTCTCCACGACTAAGCCGCGCGGGGTGACAAGCCCCTGTTTTTTCACGCCATACCGTGGCTAAAAGAATTCCCCCCTCGTGAGCAATAGTGAACAGATCGCCTGTGAGTTCCTTGTTAACCTAACGCCTCGGCAATCTACGTGCTGTCCTGCTCCTCTCCTTCCTAAAAAATCTCTTGGCCGTGGGGATCGGGTGGAGCTGAGTGGGCATTCGTGGCCGGATGGAGGTCGAGCTCACGGCAGGTCTGGTGTGTCGGGATGTCTCGAGAGGAGGGGCCCATGGGAAAGCACAAGACCGTGGAAGGCCAGATTGTTGAGGTGGTCCGCAGCGCTCCGGGATGTCACCTCGAGGACGTGGTGATGAGCTGTCCCCGGGTGAGCTGGAATGAGGTCTTTGCGGAAGTCGATCGTTTGAGCCGGACGGGGAAGCTCCTCGTGACGTCGGCGGATCAGGGAGGGTATGTCCTCGATCTGCCGAAGCGCCGTAGGCGAAGGGAGCCTGCGTCGAACAGCACCAAGGAACGAACCGCGGCTGCTCGTTGAACTATTTCTCAGATTACCTAGCGGACGGCCATGACGTTGTGGGCCACGCTGCCTGTCTCATCCTTCGCGGTGTACGATTCCTTCCTCCGCGCGATCGATTCCTCAGGCTTCGCCGCTCTGACGACAGAGTTTCTCTGCAGGGTTCCGTACCGTCCCTTTAAATGCCAGGACCAGTCGCGCCCCCTCCTGCGACGGCTCATCGTACACCACCTCGGGGGCTGTCTGGTCGGCTGGGTCTGAAAATTTACGGTCCCGCTATTCGACGTGAATCACCCATGGGGTAGACCCGCAGCAATACGTTCCCCGTAGCGAGCGAGTCGCGCTTCGGCGATTCTGCCCCTATGAGCTGGCGGAAGCACACGATGCCACCACGATGGTGCTTCGCCAGGGAGAAGCGATCTCGATCAACACCAGCTCTGGAGGTGTACTGCTCCTCATGCCTCACACTCCACACTTCCAGCAGGTGTTTGAAGTGTACGCTCCCACGCCTCGTGCCGAGGGCAATCCCCTATCCCTGGTCGAGGTCCGATGGACGCGGCAGGTTTCTCGCGATTCCGGTAAGAGCCTGTGTTTGGTTGGACTGAAGGTGTTCATGCGCGTGAATCAGTTTGGGTCCACGACGGCCCCGGCGCCGAACGGTGCGGAACGAAGATGACCTGCTCCCGTTGTCAAGGCCTCATGGTGCGGATCAGGCTGGAGGATGCAGAAAGCACGACAGCTCCGGACCCCATTCTAGGGTGGCGATGCCTGCTCTGTGGCGAGGTCGTTGACCCCGTGATCCAAGCCCATCGCGGGGGTCGCCGGGAATCGACGAGGGACCGGTCACGCCGCCGGTATGCTGTCCTGCTCGCCGGAGCGGGCGGACCCATGCGCAAGGCGACTGTAAGGTAAGGTGGTGACTGGCCCGTCTGCTCGATGCCTATGAGCTTCAGCTCAGGGCACAGGCAAAGGTATCTTGGGTCGCTTGACTGACTTCTTGAGGCGCCGCGCCTGGCGTCGCCCAGGGTTGGGGGGGGACAGGTCGTGGACGGCGAGGTCGGGCAGAAGGCGGGGTACGTGGGGGTGCTTCGGTGCATGAGTTGTAGGGCACTAGTCGGGAAGATGAGTGCAACGCGGGAGCCATCCGAGAAGCGGGGCCAATCGGACGAAGGCAATCAAGCAAAGACTTGATCCCTTCACCTTGCTTTCGCGCCTTCTGCGTGCTACACTGCGTTAGCTTAACGTTTCGGGCCTTCGTTGAGCGCTTCAGATTAAGGCCCTTCCCGATGTTGTATTTGTTCGAGAAGCTGATCGGAAGCCAACCCTGAGTCGCCCCACTGTACGCGTCTTCGGCCCGTTCCTTCCTGTCATCGTCACCTCTCGCGCCTAAGACAATATCGTTTTTCTCAAGGAGGAACCCCATGGGTTCAAAAATCTACGTCGGTGGTCTGCCCTATTCGGCGACCGAACCGCAAGTGCAAGACTTGTTCGTCCAGCACGGCACCGTTGAGTCGGCGCGCGTGATCACGGACAAGCTCACCGGGCAGTCTCGGGGTTTCGGCTTCGTCGAAATGTCGACACCAGAAGAAGCCAGTGCTGCCATTGCGGCCTTGAACGGCACGCAGATGGACGGCCGGACGTTGACGGTCAATGAGGCGAAGCCTCAGGAGCCGCGTTCCGGCGGGGGCCGTTTCGGCGGTGACCGTGGCGGTCGCCGCCCCTTTTAATGGCGCGTCCCTAGAAGCGCAGCATGCGGAAGGGGGCGCGTTTGTCGCGCCCTCTTCCCACCAACAACCACGAGGAAGGACCTTCACACCATGGCCATGACTAGGACCCCCAGTTCAGCCCTCCCGCTGCCTCGAACCCCTAATTATGGGGCCATGTTTCTTTTTGGCCTGATGACCCTGGGAACCGTGATCGGGGTGCCCGCGTTTGCCTATTTCGCTGAGTACACGTGGCTGGATTGGGGCATGTTTGCCCTGCTCTACGTGGTGACGGGGTTGGGCATTACCGTTGGCTATCATCGCTTGGTGGCGCATCGGAGCTTCGAGTGTCCACCGTGGGTCAAGGCGGGACTGCTCATCGCTGGAGGATGGGCGCTTGAAAATTCCGTGCTGAACTGGGCATCTGACCATATCCGCCACCACGCCCGCTGTGACCGCGAGGAGGACCCGTACAACGCGCAGCGGGGCTTTTGGTACAGCCACTGTGGGTGGATTTTTTCCCACGATCCCCACGCGGATGAAAAATACATGGCTCCCTTGCGAAAAGATCCGCTCGTCATGTGGCAACACCGATACTATGTGCCCATCGTACTCTCCGGTCTCATCCTGACTTTTCTTGTTGGGTTTCTCTACGCGGGATGGGTGGGTGGCCTGGGCTGTTTTCTGTTAGCCGGCGTAGGCCGAATGTTTGCGGTGCTCAACTCCACGTTTTGCATTAATTCCATTTGCCACCTCTGGGGGAGTCAGCCGCACAGTCAGTTCAATTCGAGCCAGGATAGCTGGTGGGTGTCCCTGTTCACGTTTGGAGAGGGGTATCATAACTACCACCACACGTACCCCCGCGATTATCGGAACGGATCCCGCTGGTACAGTTTCGATCCTTCCAAGTGGTTGATCTTCATGCTCGCTCGACTGGGGCTGGCCACCTCCCTGCGCACACGGACAGGAGCGGCTGTCTAGGTCCCAGCGGAAATTCTTCGCGCCATCGGCGACAGCCTTCACTGGAAACTGGGATTGTTCTCGAGCGTGGAGGAAGGGATCGGAGCACGCCGTGACGTCGACCTCGGGAATATTCCGTGCATGGACGCCTCGTAGTTCACTCACGACAGCGGCAACCACATCTTCATAACGTAACGGAATCACACGACAAGTTCTGGTGCAACGACGTCAGCTAATTAGGTTGAACAGCCTCCACGATGGAGCGTAGTATATCGTCATGACGTGTTGGGCCACGCTGACTTTCCTGTCCCTCGCGCGTGCACCTCTCTCCTAGCGCGATCGATTCCCAAGTCTCCGCCGCTCTTCCGCCACAGTCTCTTCCCAATCCTCCCTGCCCGGAGGGTGATCATGGGACGCGGCGATCTTTCTGTTCAGACAATCCACTCGTCGCCACGGACAGATGGCTGTTCGCGGTCGAGGCGGTCTCATCCCTTCTGGGTGGCGCCGGCGCCTCGTGGCATCGCCCGATGAGTCGAGCGGCGCGAGGCGGATGATCGTCCCATTGAGGGGAAGAAAACGCTTTGACACGCACGTGCTTCCTCGCACGGGGCCAACAAGGAAGCATCACACTGTCAGGCCTCACTCACTAAGGGAGGGTTGCTGTATGAATTCCAAATATCTCATCAGAAGCGCCGTGGTTATAGGCATGCTCGCGCTGATCGCCTGGCTTCCCGCCGCGGCGACACAGGCGGAGGAGCAGCCGACACAGATCATGG
Organism: Nitrospiraceae bacterium; assembly: GCA_041608595.1. GTDB lineage: Bacteria > Nitrospirota > Nitrospiria > Nitrospirales > Nitrospiraceae > JBFGRM01. The sequence goes on along the minus strand of JBFISJ010000016.1, from coordinate 18,247 downwards.
CTCAATCGGCGTCGATGTCCGAGCCTCCGGCCCCGGCGGAAGGCCTTAACGAAACGGCCTCGGGCGCCGTCGAGGATACGCTGAGGGCGTGTCTTTCCAGGATACCGAAAGACGCCAGTGCGGGTCAGCTCATGATCGCCGAAGAAAGCTGTGCGCGGGACAAGGCGGACCGGCAATCGATCGACGCCGTGCCCGGCGCCTGAGCGCCCGGCGCGGCGCCGCTGCGGCGGTGCCCTCACGCCGGTGTGAAACAAGACCGGCACCGCTCTCAGAAACGAAAAGGCCCTGGCTGCCTGGCAGCCAGGGCCTCACCGGGTGTGATTTCATTTGGTTGCGGGGGAAGGATTTGAACCTTCGACCTTTGGGTTATGAGCCCAACGAGCTACCAGACTGCTCCACCCCGCGGGCGGATACTAACAAAGGGTCCTAATCGAGTCAAGGAAGCTCCTCACCCTCCCTTTCTACCCATGAAGAACAAGGGGGGAGGAGTGACTTCGAGCGAAATTGGTTGCGTTGATTTCGTGTCGGAGCCGTGATAACACAGCGCCATGCGCATTGTGTTCATGGGGACGCCCGACTTCGCCGTGCCGTCGCTCGAAGCGTTGCTGCGCTCACCCGACGAGGTCGTCGGGGTGGTCACCCAGCCAGATCGGCCGAAGGGCAGAGGCCAGACCCTCGCTGCGCCGCCGGTGAAACTCCTCTGTGAACGCGAGCACCTCCACCACCTGCAACCGACCAAAATGAAGGACCCCGCCTTCCTGGACGCCTTGCGCGCCTGGGCGCCGGATCTGATTGCCGTCACGGCCTTTGGGCGCATCCTCCCTCCGGTGATTCTCGAGCTTCCGCCGAAGGGCTGTGTGAATGTTCACGGCTCCCTCCTCCCCAAGTATCGCGGCGCTGGTCCCATTCAGTGGGCGATCATTAATGGAGAAAAGGAGACCGGCATCACGACGATGCTGATGGACGAAGGTATGGATACCGGTCAGATGCTGCTGCAGGAACGACTCACGATCGGCCCGGACGAAACGGCGGGCGAGCTGGCCAAGCGGCTGGCGCAGCTCGGGGGCCGCCTGCTGGTTGAGACGCTCCACCGTCTGAAAGAGGGCACCCTCGTGCCCCAGCCGCAGGATCATGCCCAAGCCACGATGGCGCCGCTGCTGAAGAAGGAAGATGGCCTGATCGATTGGACCCGCCGAGCCGCCGATTTGGCCAATCAGGTGCGGGGCCTGTCACCCTGGCCCGGCGCCTTTACACACGCCGGCGAGGAGCAATGGAAGATCTGGAGGGCCGCGCCGGCCACGGAAAGTCCGGCCCGCCAGCCGCCGGGGTCGATCATACAGGCGGGCCCCGTTGGCATTCGCGTCGCGACGGGCGAGGGCGGCTTGATCATCACGGAACTTCAGCCGCCGAACAGGCGTCGGATGAGCGCCGCGGAGTATTTGGCCGGCCATCCTATCGAGCCTGGACTCGTCCTCGGTAGGAAAAAGACTGAGGCATGAGGACCGAGAAGGAAAAAAAGGGCTCGAAGAAGAACACACGCAGCCCTCGGTCCTCAGCACTCCGCACGTCCACCGGCCCAAGTCCAGCGCGGAAAGTGGCGCATGAGGTCCTTTGCACGCTGGAGCGAGCCGAAAGGTTCGCTGACGAGCTGCTCGATGACGCGCAGGCGGACGCGCGGCTCGACGCGCGAGACCGCCGGCTCTGTATGGAGCTGACCTACGGGGTCCTGCGCCGGCAGGCCTCGCTGGATTGGCGCTTGAATCACGTGACCGATCGCCCGGTGGCGCGCCTGCCCGTTCCCGTGCGGGTTGCCTTGCGGCTCGGCGCCTACCAGCTCCTTCATCTCGACAAGATTCCCCCCTCCGCCGCGGTGCACGAGTCCGTCACGCTTGCGGCCGGTCGGCACGATCGGGCGTCGGTCCGATGGGCGGGCTTGACCAACGCCGTGCTCCGCGCCCTGACGCGGCACGCGCCCCCTGCCCTGCCGGATTGCTCGACCGATCCCGTCCGGGCACTTGCGGTGCGTGCCTCCTGCCCCGCCTGGCTCGTCGAGCGCTGGTTGGCGCGGTACGGTGATTCCCTGTGCGAACAGCTGTGCCAGGCGACCTTGCTCGTGCCCCCATTGACGCTGCGCACGAACATCTTGAAGGGCACGCGCGAAGACCTGCTCGCGAAATTCTTTCAAGCCGGTCTCCTTGTGAGGCCGACGCCCATCAGCCCCGTCGGGGTGATCCTGGAGAAGCAAGGCGCCGTGACGGAATTGCCTCATTACCAGGAAGGCCTGTATTACGTCGAGGATGAGGCGGCGCAACTGGTCCCGCCGCTGCTCGACCCCCAGCCCGGCGAGCGGGTGTTGGACGCCTGCGCCGCGCCCGGGGGGAAGTCGACGCATCTGGCCGAGATCATGGAGAACAGCGGGGAGATCATCGCCGTGGACCGCAGTGAGGCACGGCTGCGCCTGCTCCGCGAGAATTGCGCGCGACTGGGCATCAGCATCGTTCGCCCGCTCGAGCACGACTGGTGCCGGCCTGCGGGTGGGTCGAGGAACGCTGCGTTGGACGAACGCTCTTTCGACTGTGCCCTTGTCGACGCGCCCTGCAGCGGCTTGGGGGTGCTCAAACGTCATCCCGAGGCCAAGTGGCAGAGGGGCGCCGCTCTCCTCGCGGGGCATCACGCCCGCCAGTTGTCGATCCTTGATCAAGTCGCCTCTCTCTTGCGGCCCGGCGGCAGGTTAGTCTATAGTACGTGCTCGACCGAGCCCGAGGAAAACGAGTACGTCATCGAGCAGTTCTGCAGCAACTACGCAGAGTTCCAGCGGGAGAGCATCGAGCCCTGGTTGCCTGAGGGCCGGGGTACCCTCCTGACCAGCCAAGGTTACCTGTCCACGTTGACTTCGATGCCATCCATGGACGCCTTCTTCGCGTGCCGCCTTCGAAAGGCTGGACCTTCATGACCGTCCCACGCGTGCAGATCGCTCCGTCCATCCTCTCCGCCGACTTCGCTCGACTGGCCGACGAGGCTGCCCGAGTGGAGCAAGCCGGCGCCGACCTCCTGCATGTGGATGTCATGGACGGGCACTTCGTGCCCAACCTGACCGCGGGGCCGCCGATTGTCGAGGCGCTGGCGAAGGTAACGAAGTTGCCGCTCGACGTGCATCTTATGATCACGAACGCGGACGCGTTCATACCCGAGTTTGCAGACGCCGGGGCCAGCTATCTCACGGTGCACGTGGAGGCCTGCCCGCACTTGCACCGCACCCTGCAATCCATCAAGGAGCACGGCGTGAAGGCGGGCGTAACGCTCAACCCCGCGACGCCGCTGACGTCGCTCGAAGAAATCCTCGCCGACGTCGACCTGGTGCTCATCATGTCCGTCAATCCGGGCTTCGGTGGACAAGAATTCATCCCCTCCTCGTTGCGGAAGATTGCTCAGGCGCGCGAGTTGATCCGGCGGACCGGCAGCCATGCGCTGGTCGAAGTGGACGGCGGTATTAAGGTCGACAACGCGCCCGATGTGGTGAAATCGGGCGCCGAGATCCTGGTTGCGGGATCCGCGATCTTTCGGAGCCGGGACTACGCCGCCACGATTAAAGCGATGCGCCACGCGGGGGACACGGTGGCGCAGCGGAAACGCGCGGGCGCCTAGACGCCGCCGGGGCCGCCCATTTCATCCCCACGACGCAGACGACACTATGGCTCAAGTGGAAAACCTCATCGATACGCTCCATCCGCTCGAGATCAAGACGCTTGGCGTCCTCGCCGGCGCCGCCTCGGACAAGCCCTTGTCCGAGGAGGACATCGCCAAGGCGTCGGGGCTGGAGCCCTCGCAGCTGAACATGGCCATCGAGTGGCTCCTGGCGAAGTCCCTCGTCCGGGTCGAGTCGGAGCGGGTCGTCTCGCAGGTGTCGCTGACCACGACGGGCGAGCAGTTCTTTGAGAAATACGCTCCGATCGAGCGCATCTTGTCCTGCCTGCGGGACGCCTCCGAGCGCGATGCGCGGCTGACCATCCAGGACATCCAGACGCGCGAGCAGCTCGAGCCCAGCGAGATCAGCGGAGCCCTCGGCTGCCTCAAGAAAGAAGGGGCGATCCAAATCGTGGCAGGAGGGCTGGTCCAGTCGACGGGCAGGCCCAGCCCCACCGCGGAGGCCTTGCGCACGTCGCTGCAGCAATTGCGGGGTACCCGCCGGACACTGGATGCGTTTCCTGAGGCGATCCAGCGCGTGATCCGCCAGTTTGCCGTCAAGCGTGGGAACACGCGCGAGCCGTTTCGGATCGATGACCAGGTGTTTCGAACGTATGCCCTGACGCCGGAGGGGCGCGAGGCGGTGGGGATGATCCGGGCGCACGGCGGTGCCGACGAGGTGTCCCAGCTCACGCCCGAGTTGCTCAAGGATGGGAGCTGGCGGAACAAGCGATTTCGCAAGTACACGATCAGCCTGCGCGCGCCGAGGATCGGCGCGGGCAAACGCCACCCGTACCGGGAGTTCCTCGACATCGTGAAGTCGAAGTTCGTCGGGATGGGATTCCGTGAGATGCGCGGGCCGCTCGTCGAATCCGAGTTTTGGAACATGGACGCGCTTTACATGCCGCAGTTCCACCCGGCCCGCGACATCCACGACGTGTATTTCGTGAAAGACCCCAGGATGGCCGAGGAGATCCCCGAACCGTTTCTGTCGAATGTCGCCGCAGCCCATCACGACGGCGGCGAGACGGCCTCGACCGGCTGGGGGTATCAATTCGACCTCGAGCGGTCGCGGCGGATGATCCTGCGGAGCCAGGGCACCGCGGTCTCTGCGCGAACATTGGCGTCGGGGCCTCAGGTGCCCGGCAAATACTTCTCGATTGCCCGCTGCTTTCGTTACGACCAGGTCGATGCCACCCATGCGCCCGATTTCTTTCAGATCGAGGGTATCGTCCTTGGGGAAGAGATCACCTTCCGCACGCTCCTGGGCTTGCTCGACCTGTTTGCTCGGGAAATCGCCCAGGCCAAGGAAAGCAAATTCCTACCGGCCTATTTCCCGTTCACGGAGCCATCCGTCGAGCTGCATGTTCGCCACCCTCGCCTCGGATTGATGGAATTGGGCGGGGCCGGGCTGCTCCGTCCCGAGGTTACCCTGCCGCTCGGTGTTCGGGTGCCGGTGATCGCCTGGGGATTGGGCCTGGACCGCATGGCGATGGTGGCGTTGGGCATTCATGACATCAGAGATCTCTTCACGACACACCTCGAGTTGATCAGGACGACACGCGCGCGGCTGTAGCGACACCCCACCGATCGGTATGCCGACCATCTCCATCAATCGCAAAGACCTGGAGGGGCTCCTCAATCGTGACGGGGCAGTGCGTCTGCCGGTTTCGATGGAGCTCATCGAGTCCTGCCTATCCCTGGTCAAGGGAGAGCTCAAGGGCCACGACACCGACACCGAGGAGCTGCGCGTTGAGCTGTCGGACAGCAACCGGCCTGATCTCTGGTCCTGCGAGGGGATCGCCCGCCAGATCCGCGCCAAGCTGAGCGGCAGAGGCAGCCGGTACTCCTGTTTTAAACCCGCCCGGTCCTCAAAGCATCGCATCCGCGTCGTCTCCGGCATGGAGAAGATCCGCCCGTTCGTCGCGGCCTGCACAGCCACCGGGCATCGGGTCACGGAGGAGGGCCTGACTCAGCTCATCCAGGTGCAGGAAAAGCTCGCGGACATTTACGGTCGCAAGCGACGCTCCGTCTCCATTGGGCTGTATCGGCTCGAGCACATCGCGTTTCCGGTCACCTATGATCTGGTCAAGCCCGACGAAGCCCGATTCACCCCCCTCGGATTCGACGACAAGATGTCCCTGCGCGAGATCCTGGCCGTCCACCCCAAGGGGGTCGAGTACGGGTCCATCATCGGCGGGCATGACCGCGTCCCGCTGCTCCGGGATGAGGAGGGGCAGGTGCTGTCGTTACCGCCGATCATCAACAGCCGGGAAATCGGTGAGGTGCGCGTCGGGGATACCGACCTCTTTGTCGAGGTCACCGGCACGGACCTGGTCATGGTGGTGTTGACCATCAACATCCTCGCTTCGAACCTCGCCGACCGGGGCGCTCGAATCGAGCCGGTGGAAGCGCAGTACCCCTATCGCACCCTCTTCGGGAAGACCGTCCGCACACCCCTGGACTTCTCCAAGCCCCGGCACATTGGATTGGAGGCGATCGAGCGCGCGCTCGGCCAGCGGCTCGGGGGCAAGAAGATTCAATCGGCGCTGCAGGCCTACGGGTACGAGGTGAAGCTGTCCGGCGGGCGGGTCTCCGTCAAGTTGCCCCCCTACCGGAACGACTATATGCATGCGGTGGACGTCATCGAAGACGTCGCGATCAGCTGTGGGTACGACACGTTCGGCCCCGTGCTCCCCTCGCAGTTCACCGTCGGGGGGCTGTCCCGTGTGGAGCAGGTGTCGGACCGTGTCCGCGATTTAATGGTGGGTCAGGGGTTCCAGGAGGTGGTTGCCAACATACTCGGCGCTAGGGAGGATTTTAGCGACCGCATGAAGGTCGCCGGGACGCCGTGGGGCAAGCTGGTCGAGGTGGACAACGTCATGTCGCAGAGCTTCGCCTGCCTCCGACAATGGATCACGCCCTCTCTGCTTCGGGTCGAGGCGGCGTCCACCCGCTCCTTTTATCCCCACCGGCTGTTCGAGGTGGGTGAGGTCGCGATCCCGGACTCCACCGGTGGGGAGGCTGGGCGAACGGCCCTCGTGCTCGGCGCATTCGTCGCCCATGCGGCGGCCAACTTTTCCGAGATTCACTCCTGTTTGGACCTCCTTTTCTTCTACCTGGATGTGCCGTATTCCCTGGAGGCTCTGGAGCACCCCTCCTTCCTGGCCGGCAGAGCCGGGCGCATTGTGGTCCGGGGGCGGCCCGTGGGCATCATCGGGGAGCTGCACCCTGAAGTGCTGGAGATCTGGCAGGTGACGATGCCGTCCGTGGTCTTCGAGCTGGATGTGGAACGGCTGGCGGGGGGAAAAGGGTGAGCGGGAAGTGGTCAGCGGTGGGGGTGACAGAATTCGAGATCTGCCCCTGACCGCCGACCTCTAACCCTTTCGATTACGATGCTGGTTGCGCTTTGGCGAGCTGCGTCAGCTTGTCGAATCCGGCCGGGTCCTTGATCGCCATATCAGACAGCACTTTTCGGTCCAGACTGATCTTCGCCCTCTTAAGCGCATTCATGAACCGGCTGTAGGTCAACCCCTGCTCGCGGACGGCCGCGCTGATTCGCGTCACCCAGAGCCGGCGAAAGTCACGTTTTCGATGCTTGCGGCCGGCGTAGGCGTAGGCTTGCCCTTTGTCCACCGATTCGGTGGCGCTTCGAAACAGTCGGCTTCGTCCTCCGTACTGTCCCTTGGCGAGCTTCAGCCGCTTCTTTCTGCGCGCCCTGGTTTTCGGCCCACCTTTGACTCGTGGCATTGCTTCTCTCCCTCATAGATACCTGGGTAATTGGGTAACTGAATAATTGCGAATGACCCAATCACGGGGTTCACCGACCGAACTAACTATGCGGCAGCAACCGCTGCATGGCCGTTGTCATCGTCTTCGGAACCGGAGCAAGCCCCTTCAACCGACGCTTGCGGTCACGGCGCTTGGAGGTGAGGATGTGGCGACGATTGGCCTTGCGCCGCATAAACTTGCCTTTCCCGGTTCGTTGAAACCGTTTGCTCGCTCCGCTGTGTGATTTCATCTTGAATCGTGCCATGTGCGTTCACCTGCTTTTTGATGGTCTTTTGAACACGCCCACGTCCATGCCTAGCTCTTCGGGGACACAATCATGATCAAGCTTCGCCCTTCCATCCTGGGCGCATACTCGATATTGCCGCACTCGGAGAGTTGCTCGATCACCGACGCCATCATGCTGCGCCCCAATTCCTGATTCGCCATCTCGCGTCCCCGAAACGTCACGGTCACCTTGGTCTTGTTGCCATCGGCCAGAAAGGTCTTGATCTGGCGGATCTTGATCTCAAGGTCGTGCTTGTCGGTCCGTGGCCGGAGCTTGATCTCTTTGAGCTGCGTCCCCTTCTGATGGCGCCTGGCCTGATGCTCTTTCTTGCTCAGCTCGTACTTGTATTTGCCGTAATCCATGATCCGGCAAACGGGCGGCTGCGCCGTCGGCGCCACCTCCACAAGGTCGTACCCCGACTCTTGCGCCCTCTTGTAGGCGTCTTGGGTCGGAAGGATACCGAGCTGCTCACCCTCAGGGCCAATGACCCGAACCTCCCTGATCCGGATCTCTCGATTCACGCGAAGCTTAGGAACAACGATAGGACATCCCTCCTGCGTAACGTGACGTTAGGGCGCCTGCCCGGCGGGCTTTGCCGCGGCCTTGATTAGCTCGATGACGGCGTCGACCGCGAGCTTGCCGTGATCGACACCGCTCCGGCCTCGCACCGAGACCGTCCCCGCCTGCATCTCGCGGTCGCCCACGACGAGCATGAAGGGGACCTTGGCCTTCTCCGCCTCGCGAATCTTGAATCCGACCTTTTCGTTGCGCAGATCGGCTTCGGCGCGAAGGCCCGCCTGTGCCAATTGGTCCATGAGCGCCTGAGCATACTCCTTTTGCCGGTCGGTAATACAGAGCACTTTTGCCTGGACGGGGGCCAGCCAGGGCGGAAAGACCCCGGCATAGTGCTCGATCAGGATGCCGAAGAACCGCTCGATGGAGCCCAGGAGCGCCCGGTGGATCATAATAGGCTGGTGCGCCTGGCCGTCTTCGCCGGTATAGGCAAGGTCGAACCGTTCGGGGTTGTTGAAGTCAATTTGAACTGTCGAGCACTGCCAAGATCTCCCCAGCACGTCCCTGATCTTGATATCAATTTTCGGGCCGTAGAACACCCCCTCCCCGGGATCGATCTGGTAGGCGACCCCCCGCCCCTTCAGCGCCGCCTCCAAAGCGGCCGTGGCCTGGGCCCAATGCTCGGGGGAGCCGACGGCCTTCTCCGGCATCGTCGAGAGGTAGACCTCGAACTCGCTGAACCCGAAGGTGCGGAGCATGAAGAAGGTGAAGTCTAAAACCTTGCTAACCTCGCTTTCGATCTGGTCCGGACGGCAGAACAGGTGTGCGTCATCCTGTGTGAAGCCGCGGACCCGCAGGAGGCCGTGAAGCACGCCCGTGCGTTCGTACCGGTAGACGGTGCCGAGCTCCCCGTAGCGGATCGGCAGGTCCCGGTAGCTCCGGAGGTGCGACTTGTAGATCATGATGTGAAAGGGACAATTCATGGGCTTGAGCTGGTACTCGCTGCCCTCGACCTTCATCACCGTGAACATGTTCTCACGGTAGAAGTCGACGTGGCCGCTCGTCCGCCAGAGGTCCAGGCGCGCGACATGGGGGGAGTATACGAGCTCGTAGCCTTGACGGATGTGTTGCTCCCGCCAAAAGTTCTCGATCAGCAGGCGGATCACCGCGCCTTTGGGATGCCAGAGGACCAGCCCCGGACCGATCTCGTCCTGAATGGTGATCAGGTCCAGCTCTTTCCCCAGCTTCCGATGATCGCGGCGCTTGATCTCCTCCAGCCTAGCCAGGTGGGCATCCAATGCGGCCTGGGTGGGAAACGAGGTGCCGTAGATCCTCTGGAGCATGGGGTTACGCTCATCGCCACGCCAGTAGGCCCCTCCCGTGGTCATCAGCTTCAACGCCTTGATCCGGGACGTCGAGGGTACGTGGGGCCCGCGACAGAGATCGACGAATTCCCCTTGACTGTACAGCGACACGACATCGTCCTCGATCGACTCGAGGATCTCAGCCTTGTAATGCTCCCCGCGCTCCTTGAAAAACTCGATGGCCTTGCGCCGATCCATCTCCATGCGCTTGAACGGGTGGCCGGCCTGCATGATCTCGTGGGCACGCGCTTCGATCTTGGCCAGGTCCTCCGGAGTGAAGGGGCGCTCGAACGCGAAGTCGTAGTAAAAGCTGTCCTCCAGCGCCGGCCCGATCGTCATTTGGGCGCTTGGGAACACGTCCTTGACGGCCTGTGCCATGATGTGGGTGCTGCTATGCCGGTAGACCTCTCGACCTTCGGCCGAGTCAAAGGTCAGGGGCTCCAGCGTGGCATCCTCGGAGAGGACGGCGGAGAGGTCGCGAGCCACGCCGTTGATCTTCACCGCGACGATGTCGTCCCGGGACGCGACGCCGGCCCGAGACAGGGCCTCGCCGGCGGTGGTGCCCCGGGAGATGACGGTGGAGCGTCCATCGGAAAGCGTCACGCGAATGTCCTGCGACGGTTTCGTCATTGCTCTGCGTTCGTCAGCGGGCGCCGCGGTTCACACGAACACGCGTGCCCGCGCATCGTACCGTGGAAACAACTGGTCGGGAGCGTTCGGCTGGACCCCCTGAACAAGGGGCATTGGCGTGAACCGCTGACACCCGGTCGACCAGGAACCTCACCGTGAGCTACATGGAATGGCCACGTGGGTGCCGCCGAAGTGTCCGGCAACGAATCTGTGCGGGTGTTTCCAAAACAGGATGCACAACCTCGCCATCATTGCGCCTGGCCGTTTCCCGACTTCCCGAGCGCATCTCCGCGAGCCTTCCCTCCGCGCGGTCGGCGCGCTCGGACCAGGCCGTGAGAACACGTCTTCAGGAACGATCAGGAAGGACCGAGTGCCCTGCTGCCCTCGGTGGAAAACATGGTAGGCGCGGACGGTTTTGAACCGTCGACCTCTACCGTGTCAAGGTAGCGCTCTCCCCCTGAGCTACGCGCCTAACCTCAGGGGGCCATGCTATTATAGGGGCGCTGGGTGTGTCAAGGATCGCACACCCAGCCGCTTGCAACGAGCGGTTGCTGTGGAGGAGCCCCGTGGGACCGTCGGTGGGGTGGTCGGCTATTTCACGGCAGACTTCAGGGCTTTGCCGGGAACAAACCTCGCGACACGCGTCGCTGGGATGCGAAGCGGCGCGCCCGTGCGCGGATTCCGGCCGGTTCGGGCCCGCCGCTTGCCCGTCGTGAAAGTGCCGAAGTTCACGAGGCTGACGCGCCTTCCCTTTCTCAAGGTCGCCGTAACCGAATCGGTGAAGGTGTTCAGGGCGATGCCCGCCGCGACCTTCGTGACACCGGCCGTGTTCGCCATTCTGGCAATCAATTCTTCCTTCGTCATAAGTCCCCCTTTCCTGGTTCGCAATGACCGCACGATGAAAAATGAGTACCTACCGCAAGAGAGAGACGACCCTACGCGAGCGCCCGCCGCAGCCGCTCTCGCCGGACCGGAATCCGCAGCTCGGTGATTTTCTTGCGCAGCGTGTTGCGATTCATGCCCAAGAGGTGCGCCGTTTTGATTTGGTTGCCGTTGGTTTCCTTGAGCGCATGGGTGATCAACGGCCGCTCGAGCGCTTTGATCAGCATCGGGTGCAAGTTCCGCGCTGATCCGTTTTTCATCCCCCGGACGAACTCGCCCAGCTTGCTGTCCAGATAGTCCTCCAACGAGGTCTGCGTAACCGCCGCCGTTTTGGGCGAAGCCGCACGGGTTGAGGCCAGCATGAACCCCGCCGCGCCGCGCAGCACGGCCCTCGAGCCCGCCAGGACAAAAGTGCGGGTTGGATCAATGACATGCTGGAGCCGAGCCAGCTCTTTCGAGCGACCGCGCCGTGTCTCGATAATCACGCCGTCCACGGCATGGCGTGCGACCGCCCGATGCGCTGCGGCGAAGTCCTTGACCACGGTCAGTGTGGTCGGGAAGGACAAGGCACCGAGATCGTGCTCGATCTGTGATGCAAGGTGCGAGTCACCGGTGAAGAGTACGACGCTGAGCCCGTGCGAGCGATCGCTCATTGAACTGACTGGAATGACAGGTTGGTGACGGGAACGAAGAGGGGGCGGATTATTGCGCTAAGCCCCAAGCAAGTCAACGACAAAATTTTCCCTTAGTCGCTGTCACGACTGCAACCGTAATGCCATGAGACGGTCGCGGGAGAACTTGCCACAAAACCATTGGGTTGCCGTATTCCCAGGACAGGAGTGGACTTGCAAGGATGCGGTAAAGTGTCTCCGCCATCCTACACTTGGGGGAGTACACCATGAATCCGCGTGCGGCCTCCGGCTCCACCCTCCTCCGCAGGAGAAGCTCCGGCGACGAAGGCCCGGGACTCGAGACGAGAATGAACGCGACCCGCGTTCGCGTAAGCTTCCGGCTTCGCTCTCGCTCCGGCGGAGAAGTCGCGGGAGGAGACGTGCGAGGAGGGTGACCCTCTCGCGCGTGCGCTCGATGCGAAGAGCAAGAGCGCGCGTATCGTCTGCGCTGTAAAATTCCATCACAGGGTTGCGCTCTGCGACCGGCATACATTGACCCTGTCGCCGTCACAAGCCCCTTCTCGAGTCGGGAGGCGTCGATGTCCATCCGTGGCCGCGCCCCTGGTTTTCGCCAGGCCGCTGCTCACGCCCTGGATTGGTTCCCCTGCTATTGCTTTTTTCCACGAGCCGGCGCGCGCGGCCATTTGAGAAAGGGGAAGGCCAGGCTTTAATGAGAGCTAAGACAGGGGACTCAAGCCACGGAATTCAAATGAAAATATATATCTTGACAGGAGCCCTCCAACCAAGCTACAAATAGCCAAAACAAGACAATCCCTACCGGAATAGTAGGAAATAAATGAAGCTCTCATTGAAAGCCACCTACGGGATCCTCGCCTCCGTTGAGCTTGTCCTGCACAACGGCCATGCGCCGGTGTCGGCGAGGGCCATCGCGCAGCGGCAAGACATTCCTCCAAGATTTTTGGAGCAGGTGCTGCACGGGCTCAAGCGAGCCGGGGTGATCGCGAGCCATCGGGGGGCCCAGGGCGGCTACGCGCTCAGCAGGAAGCCTGCCGACGTCTCGCTCGCGGAGATCATTCAGGCGTTGGATGGCCCCATCGACTCGGAGCGGCGCCAATCTCCAGGGTCTCACGTGCCCGAGACGCGGAGCCGGCGCGAGTCGGTCCTCTTACCAGTTGTGGAGCAGCTGCAAGAGGCAGAGCTCACGGTGCTGCGCTCTGTCACCTTGGCCGATCTGGCCGAGCGGCAGCAGGCGATTGAGCAGGAACACGCGCTTATGTATCACATCTAGCCGAATATAGATGACAATCCTGAGACATCATTCTCGCCCTACAACGGAGCATTCGTCATGACACCTCCCACCACCAACTACCGGCTTGAGATCCGTACCGAGCCCATCCCGTCAGACATCCTGGAGGAGATCGAGAGCTTTGAGCAGGAGGTCCGACGCCTGCAGGCCGGCGAAATGAGCACCGACATCTTCAAGCCGTTCCGCCTTCAGCACGGGATCTACGGCCAACGCCAGCCCGGCGTGCAGATGGTCAGGATCAAGATCCCGTTCGGCGGGCTGACCGCCAACCAGTTGAGGCGGGTCGCCGAGCTGGCGGATCGCTATACGACGGGCGTCGGGCATGTAACGACGAGGCAGGATATCCAGCTCCACTACGCGCTCCTTGATGAGGTCGGGACCATCATGCGGAAGCTTGCCGAGGTCGGCCTGACCACACGGGAGGCCTGCGCCAACACGGTGCGCAACGTCACCGCCTGCCACCTCGCGGGCGTCTGTCGGGGAGAGATTTTCGACGTCACGCCCTATGCGAAAACCGTGGCGCTGCACCTTCTACGAAACCCGTTGAATCAAAGCTTGCCCCGCAAGTTCAAAATCGCCTTTTCGGGCTGCAAGCACGACTGCGCCCTGACGCCCATCCACGACATCGGGTTGCTCGCCATTCGTGCGAATGACGGCTCGGTCGGATTTCGGATGACGGCGGGAGGCGGTCTCGGCCCGGCCCCTCGTATCGGTCATCTCCTGCGGGAGTTCACCCCGATGGATGAGCTGATCCCGTCGATCGAGGCGGTCATCAAAGTCTTCGATACCTTGGGGAACCGCAAAAACCGCCACAAGGCACGGATGAAGTTCGTCATCGACAAGCTGGGATTCGAGGAGTTCAAGCGGCGCTGGGAGGAGGCCTATGTGGCCATGGGCTATGCCAAGCCGGAACGGCCGCCGCTCGTGCTGCTGTCCCACGAGGACGAGCCTCCCCAGCTCATCATGCCCGGACCTGCCCGCTCGGCGGGCAACGGGGAGGGGAACGGCGCAGGCGGCAACGGTCACGAGACCCCCGAGTCCCTTTTCCACGTTTGGAAGCGGACCAATGTCGTCAGCCAACGCCAGGAGGGCTATGTGGCGGCGACCGTGAAATTGCCCATGGGCGATCTCACGTCGAGCCAAATGTACGCGCTTGCCGACCTCGCCGAGAGCTTTGCCAATGGCAACCTGCGGACAACCATCAACCAAAACATCATTGTGCGATGGATTCCCGAGTCTCGAGTGGGCGCATTGTACGAAGGGCTGGTCGCGGTCGGCCTCGGTGACCCCGGGGCCGAGCGGACGGAGGATATCATCGCGTGCCCGGGCACCGACACCTGCGGGCTCGGGATCACGTCCTCGAAGGGGCTCGCGCGGGCGCTGGCCGAGATCCTGCCGCCCGGTCGAATCCCCGAGGATTTAGAGGGTGTGAACGTCAAGATCAGCGGTTGCCACAACAGTTGCGCGCAACATCACATCGCCGCAATCGGGCTGCATGGTGTCGGGAAGCGTGTCGGGGACCATGTGGCTCCCGTCTACGAGCTCCATCTCGGTGGCCAAGTCAACGGCACGCCGACGATCGGCCAGATGACGGTCAAGCTGCCCGCGAAAAACGTGCCCGCCGCGCTCTCGCATCTGTTCACGGTGTATCGGCGGGACCGGCAGGCGAACGAAAACTTCCTCGGGTTCGTGAAGCGTGCCGGCAAGGCGGCCCTCAAGGAAGAGCTGATCCCCTTCTCGATCCTGCCACCCCACGAGCAGGATCGGTCCTTTTATTATGATTGGGAGGGCGAGAGCGAATTCACCACCGAGGATCTGGGGCCGGGCGAATGCGCCGGGGGCGCCCTGGAGATGATTGACAACCACCTCCTGGAAGCCGACCAGGAGCTCTACCATGCGCGGATGCTCGCGGAGAAACATCAGTACGCCATCGCCGTCAACAAGGCCTACCGGGCGGTCGTGGCGGGCGCCAAGGCCCTCCTTGTGACCGAGGGGCTGGACCCCGCCACTGATGCGGACACCTTTGCGGAGTTCGAACGCCGGTTCGCCCAGAGTGGGAAGGTGCCCGCCGCATACCGCAACCTCGATGCGCTAATCGGTGATTTGGGTCCCAAGGACACGTCGCCGGAGTTCGTTCAGAACAAGCTCGTCTTCGCGCGTGACTTCGTCGAGGCGTGCCGCACGACGAGCGAGCAGCTCAGCCGGGACCTCGCCCTTTCCGAGCAGGCCAAACAGGGCGGCGCGCCGCGGCAAGCGCCCGAAACCAAGCCGGAGGGACAGGCGCAAGCCGACGGTGGAGGGACGACGATTTACGATCTGCGGGGCGTGATGTGCCCCCTCAATTACGTGAAGACGAAGCTGAAGTTGGAAATGATGGACGGAGGGGAGCGTCTCGAGGTCTGGCTGGACGCGGGAGATCCGATCAAGAACGTACCGGTCAGCTTGCAGAACGATGGACACAAGGTCCTTCTGCAAGAGCCGCTCGAACCGGGCGCCGAGCACTACAAGGTCCTCGTCGAGAAAGTCGAGGGGTAGATCACTCAACGGGCCATGGAGTCGGGAGAGTTACCAACGTGCTGACTGGGGTCAGACCAACAGATGCCGACCTGAAGGCGCTCAGCGATTCCTTCGAGTCACGGCAGCCACAGGATGTCCTGGCCGATGCGCTGGAGCGCTATGCTCCGCGGATCGTCCTGGCGTGCAGCTTCGGGGCCGAGGACGTGGTCCTGGTCGACATGATCCACCGACTCAAGCCCGACACTCCGCTGTTCTACCTCGACACGGATTTCCTGTTTCCGGAGACCCTCGCGACGCGAGACCGCATCATCGAACGCTACACCCTTCGCTCCGACCAGGTGCTGCCGGTCAAGTCGCTGCTGACCCCCGAACGACAGGCCCGGGAGCACGGTGAGGCACTGTGGTCTCGGGATCCCGACCGCTGCTGCGCCCTGCGCAAGGTCGAGCCCCTGTCGCGGGTGTTGCGCGGCTACGACGCCTGGATCACGGGCATTCGTCGTGACCAGGCGCCCACCCGCGCGCACGCCGGGTTGGTGGAATGGGATCACAAATTCGGGTTGGTGAAATTGAACCCTTTGGCGAAGTGGACGGCTGCGGACGTCTGGACCTACATCCAGGTCCATGAGGTCCCCTACAACCCGCTGCACGATCGGAACTACCCGAGCATCGGCTGCACCCATTGCACGGCGCCTGTGGACCCCGGGCAAGACCCCCGTTCGGGTCGCTGGCAAAACCGGGCCAAGACCGAATGCGGGCTTCATCAATGAAGATCATCATTAAAACAAGCTCGGAGTCTGAACCCAACGAGTCGAGCCGTGTGCAAAGAGAACATGAGGTGAAAGACGTGAAGAAGGTGGCGATCATTGTGACCCGAGGTGCCTACAACAATCTACTGCAAGCCTGCGAGTTCGCCCGCATCGCCGCGGAATCGGGCATTCAGGTGGGCATCTTGTTTCGGGATGAGGCCGTTGCGCGATTGAGTGTCGACACGGTGCGGGACGTGGTCCTCTCGGGGGCGTTCAAGGGGCGGGAGTCAAAAGTGCGCGAGATGCTGGGGGAGGAGAAACGGGATGATCTGCCGGCGCTGCTGCGCGAGATCAAGGAGCGAGGGGACGCCAAGTTCTCCGTCTGCGAGCGATCCTTGCGGTTGTTCGAGATCACGATCGAGAAGCTGATTCCGGAGCTGGACGAAGTGCAGGCGGCCGAGGCCTTCTGGAAGGAGGAAATCATGACGGCCGACCAAGTGATGACATTCTGATGCGCGAGCTGATTGCGAAGATCGGCAAGGGACAGAAGGCGAGCAAGGATCTCACCTGGGAGGAGGCGAAGCTGGCCGCGCGCATGCTGATCGAGCAGCAGGCCACGCCCGCCCAAGTGGGGGCGTTGCTGCTGGGACTTCGCGTGAAGATCGAATCCGTCGCGGAGTTGGCCGCCTTCACGGCGACGACCCGGGAGTATGTCCGGCGCGTGGCCGTCCCCCGCGACATTCCCCTCGTCGACCTGCCTTGGTATGGGGAAAAACGAGAAACCTTTCATGCCTCGATTGCCGCTGCGATCACGGCCGCCGCGGCGGGTGCGGCGATCCTCATGCACGGTCACGACGACGCGGACAATGGAGCCGGGCCGGGATCGCTCCTGGGTCATTTAGGAGTTCCTGTTGATGGGGACGCGGAGGCCGCGGCGGCAACCGTTGCCTCCGTCGGCTTTGCCTACCTGGACATTGCCCTCTACCATCCGCCTGTGGCCCGCTTCCTCGAGCTGCACCGCGAGTTCGGTCTGCGCAATGTGTTTCACCGGGTGGCAACCCTGCTGAATCCAGCGCGCGCACGCGCCCAGGTCATCGGTGTTGCCCAGGCCGCCCAGTTCGAAAAAACCGGTGAAGCGCTCACCATGCTGCGGGCGGAGCATGCCCTGGTCGTCCGAGGCGTCGAGGGCACGTCGGAGCTCTCCATCGCCGCCGGCACCAAGGCCCTCGAGCTGCGCGGGGAACGCATGACCCCGTTCTCTCTTCACCCGCGTGACGTGGGGCTGGTGGCGGCCGAGGAGCGCGTGATGGCGAAGCCGGCGTCCGGGGCCAGGGGAGCGGAAGCGGAGCTGCTGCGGCGCGTGCTCGCCAACGAGGTGCGGGGCGGGCAGCGCGATTGGGTCCTGCTGAACGCGGCGCAGCTCCTCTATGTGTCCGGCAAGGCCGACTCTCTTCGAGCCGCGTTTCCCGTTGTCCGACATGCACTTGAGTCCGGGGCGGGGGCGCGCAAGCTCGCGACCCTTCAGACGTTCCGCTCGTCCCGAAGATCCGGAAACGCCGCGCCGCCCCCAGTGGGCGATGCGTCGGGGACGCTGCCTCTCGCGCAGGACCCCACGTCGACGGAGGCCTTGACTCGATGAACCATCTCCGGCAGCTCGAAAGTCAGAGCGTCTACATCCTCCGTGAGGCCTATAAGCATTTCAGCAACCTCGCGATGCTCTGGTCCATGGGGAAGGACTCGACGGTGTTGCTGTGGCTGGCGCGCAAGGCCTTCTTCGGCCACGTGCCCTTTCCGCTGATTCATATCGACACCAGCTACAAAATTCCAGCCATGATTGAGTATCGCGACCGGCTTGCGCGCGAATGGCGGCTCAACCTTGTCATTGGCCAGAACACGGAGGCCCTGGCAGGCGGCAT
>JBFISJ010000015.1:0-22761 GCA_041608595.1 Nitrospiraceae bacterium | reverse complement strand
CGGGTAAAAAGATGGAAGCCGACCGCGTCCGCCGACTGTTCGAGCGAGCGCCATACGGCGCCGAACGGATGCTCCTGGTAGACAAACTGCTTCGGAAACGGGGCCCAGGGCTGTGTGTGGAGGGTCGTGAAGTGAAGCAGCTTGGAGCGGCCGGACACGAATTCCTCGTCCCGTGCATTCCAGTTTGGCGAAAGGACACCGCGTAACCTGGGAATCCCGGTCGCCCTGGCCAGGAGCTTTTTCTTGGGCCGCGTTTGGGCGTCTTCCAGGGTCCAGATCGATCGCATTCGGGCGCAATCGAGGAGCATGACGGAAGACTCTGTGTCGGAAATGGCCAAGAACCCGTGCTCGCCCATGTCGGTATCGAACAGTTCCGCCGGGTCGGCCAGATAAATCTGGTCGACGTCGTTGTAGATTGCGCGACCGACGCCCTGCGCGAAGTGGGGAATGGCGAACCGGTAGTTCGTAAACCCGGTCGTCCACCGACTGCGGTCGAAACCGGTCAATTGCTTCATCAAGTAGATTTCATATGTGCGGGACGGATCGCGGACCTGCTCAATAGACCAGACGAAGACCCGCTCGGCGCGAAGCTGGGAGGGCTCCGTGCCCACGAAGATCCGGACTGGCGCTTTGGGGCTGGGAGGGCGGTCCGGGACCGGAGGAAGAACGACGCGCTCAGGCCACAATCGTGTGTGGCTGAATCGGGCTATATCGCCGTGGGGCCATAGCTTGGCAATTACCGTCTTCGCATGGATAAAAGGCATAGGGATACCGGCGTCATCGGTTGCGCGTCGAATAAAGTGACTGTTTCACCGCCGCGAAGGATCGGCAGATCCGGTCGATCTGCTCGGGCGTGTGGGCTGCGCTGACGCTGCACCGCAGAAGGCTGCGGCCGTCCGGCGCCGCCGGTGGGAGGATCATATTCACGTAGACTCCCTGCTCCTGGAGCCCGTTCCAGAACGCGATCGCTTCTTCACGTTGATCGAAGATTGTTGCGACGACCGGGCTCGGCTCAGGGCCGAGCGCAAATCCCAGCCTCTTCAGTTCGTCATACAGGCGGTGCGCGTTGGCCCAGAGACGCGTGCGGAGCTCGGGCCGCGTCCGGAGGATCTCGAGGGCGACCCTCGTTGACGCGATGACCGAGGGGCACGGGGAGGCCGTGAAGATGTACGGCCGGCTGGCGTAACGCGTCAGCTCCAACTCCTCGTGGTCCGAGACGCAGAACCCGCCCGTGGCGCCCAGGCTTTTGCTGAACGTCCCCACGATGAAATCGATATCGCCATCGACCCCCGCTTCCTCGCTGAGGCCACGGCCTCGCGCCCCGAGCACGCCCAGTGAGTGTGCCTCATCGAGCAGCAGGTACGCGCCGTACTCGCGTTTGACGTTGGCGATCTCCACGAGCGGCGCTCGGTCGCCGAGCATGCTGTAGATGCCCTCCACGATGATGAGGGTGTTGGCTTGGCGGCCGCTCAATCGCCTGAGGCGCTTGTGGAGGTCTCCCACGTCGTTATGGCGGAAGCGAATCACCTCGGCGGTGCTCATGCGGCATCCGTCGTAAATGCTCGCGTGGCAATCGCCATCGATGAGGATCACGTCTCCTGCGGCGGTCAAAGCCGAAATGATGCCGAGGTTGGCCAGATACCCGGTCGAAAAGACCACTCCCTTGCGTCGCCCGTAAAACCGTGCGAGCTCGTGCTCGAGGGCGACGTGTCCGCCGAAGCTTCCGTTCGCCATGCGAGATCCGGTGGTCCCGGTCCCTTGCTCCTTCACCGCCACGGCCGCGGCCTCGATGCAGGCAGGATCGAATGTGAGCCCAAGGTAGTTGTTGGTGCCGACCAGGATGGTATGCCGGCCGTCGATCATCGCCTCGGTCGGAGAGAGGATCTGCTCGATCACAACCCGAAACGGATCCGCGCTGATCTGCGCGAGGGCTTCGCGGGCCTGCGCCAACTGCTGAAATTTATCCAGAAGGGCCATTAGGGCTGCTCCGTCAAGTGCTCAATCTTACAAGCGAAATCTTTGACCGTGCGCACGTCCGTGACGATGTTCAGTGGAATCGAGATGTCAAACCGTTCCTCCGTCTCGAGGAGCAGCTGCATCACCTTCATCGAATCGAGCCCCAGGTCGCCGATGAGTTGCGTGTCCTCGGTCAGGACCTGCCCGTCCTTCGCGTAAGGCTTCAGCACCTCGTACAGTGCCGGCAGGGCTTCCTGATACCGTGGCATGAAGCGGTCCGTTTCCGAGTCGAAAGTTTATCCGTGACAGGCCGCGGCGGGAGCTCTGTCCGGTTTGAGCATCCGCCGCAGACCTTCGTCCAGGGATACGGTCGGTGTCCACGTCGTCGCGCCGGTGAACGCGGTGTTATCGCACACCCAGTCGGGATGCCGCAGCTCGCGCACCTTACCCGGGGTGAAGATGGGCATGTACCCGATGGCGGATCCGACGAGGTGGTTGACGGCAGCCGCGACGCTCAACACCGGACCAGGGACGTACAGGCGGAGGATACGTTTTTCGCAGATCCGTTCCATCGTCTCGACGATATCCTGCCAGCTATAGCCGTTCGGATTGCCGTCATGCAGCTCGAACGCTCCAGTCGCCGGCCGCTCACCTGCCAGCCAGCCCGCGATGGCCTTGGCCAAGTCGTCCACGTAGAGCATGGAAAACCGCGCCCCTTCACGACCCAGGATAGGCGCAACACCGTGCGACATCAAGGAAAAGAGGGGGCGGAGCGCGCGGTCACCGGGTCCATAGACGGCGGGGGGCCGGAGAGCCGCCCAGGCCATTTTGTCTGCGACGCGAGAAAGGGCGCTCTCCCCCTCGTGCTTGCTTGCTGCGTAGGGTGAGAGGGTCGGCTGGCGGGCCGCCAGGGACGAGATCAACACGAAACGCGGCGCCGGCGTGGCCGAGGCGGCGAGCTCGGCGAGCCGTGCGACTCCCTCGACGTTGACACGGCGGAAATCGGCTTCGGTGGTGCCCCGGACCGCGCCGGCGCAGTGCACCACGGCGTCGGCCTGCCGGATCAGCCGGCGAAGGCTGCCGGTATCCTCCAGCGAGCCCTCAATCCAGTGTATGGCTGAGCCCTCAAACCCGGATGGGGGAGATGAAGAGCGGATGAGCGCCTGCACGCGCCAACCCTCCGCCAGAAGCGTACGAGCCACGGCATTGCCAATGAATCCGGTGGCTCCCGTCAGAGCGATGGTTCCGCGCATGGAGCCATCTGCACCGTCGCCTGAGGGAGGCGGCTGTTGCTCGGTTTGCATGGGCTCGGGAAGAGCTGCGCCAGATCCACGCGTTGCAGAAACTCCTCCCGCGTCTTGGATCGAGAGAGCTTCCCGGAGGATGTGCGCGGGAGCGTGTGGGGCGGGACCAATTCGATGAAACACTCGAGCGCGAGGTGCTCGCGAATCAGGCTTTGGAGCTGTTGCACGAGAGCGGCTCGCTTGGTCTCGTCGGATTCACGACATTGCACGGCCATGACGGCGATTTCAGACTGCTGGGGACCCTGTACGGAAAAGGCGCAGGCATCGCCCGTCCGGATCTCCGCGAACTCCTCGGCCAAATGCTCAAGATCTTGCGGCCAGATGTTGCGGCCGTTGATGATGATCACGTCCTTTTTTCGGCCGATGATGACGATATCGCCATCGACCCGGTATCCGATGTCCCCCGTGTCGAGCCACCCGTCGGGGGACAGGACCTCCTGCGTGCGTTCGGGGTCATCGAAGTAACCGGACATGACGTTCGGGCCTCGAAGAAAGATCACGCCGCATCGCCGCTCGGGCAGCGCGCGACCTTGCTCGTCGCGGACTTCCACCTCCATGTCCGGCAGAGGAGCGCCACAATTGACGAACCTGTTCGTAGCCGGCGTGCCGTTGTGGGCGCCGGCGGGGGCGGGCAGCGCTTCCCGGTACGCGGACAGGTGGTGCCGGTCGACCTCGTCGACGGCAAGTCCGTGATCGAGCGGTGCGAAGCTCACCGCAAGGGCGCATTCCGCCATGCCGTAGCAAGCCAGGAAGGCGCTCTTGTTGAAGCCGCTGTCGGCGAATCGCTCGGCGAACTCCGTCAGGGCGTCGAAACGAATCGTTTCTGCTCCCACTCCGGCCGCTCTCCAGGCGCTCAGGTCGAACTGGCCCGCCTCTTCGTGCCGGACCCGCCTGGCGCAGACTTCATAGCCGAATGACGGGCCGAAAGAAATGGTTGCCCGACTCTGCGACATCAAGGTCAGCCACTGCCGGGGTCGCATGGCGAACGAGCGCGTACTCAGATAATCCACGGAGACCTGAGACACGAGTGGTCCGAGCACGAATCCGACGAGCCCCATGTCATGATAGAACGGCAGCCAGGAGACCGCTCGGTCACCTTTGCGGATCTTCAGCCCGTGTCGGGTGATCCCGCGGAGATTCGTCAACGCGGCCTGCTGCGTGATCATGACGCCGCGAGGAAACCGCGTGCTGCCGGAGGTGTACTGAAGATAGGCCATCTCGTGAGGCTGCAGGGGGCGTGGCTCCTCCCCCGCCAGGGGCAGGGCGTCCAGGGCGTCCACGCTGTCACACAGGCCCAGGCTCAAGCTCAAGCCCTCCGCGGCCTCACGCAGAAAGGGCAGAAAATCAGGCGTCGCGACTCCCACGGACGCCCGGCAGTGAGTCAGCAGGGCCCGTAATTGCGCGACATAGCCCGCACGACCGCTCATGAACAGGGAGGCGGGAAGAGGCACGGGCACCAGCCCGGCGTATTGGCAGGCGAAGAAGACCCGATGGAAGTCGGGGTGGGTCTCCGCCACGATGGCGACCCGCGCCCCACGCCCCAACTTGAGGCTCAAGAGGCGGCGCGCCAGCAACAGCGCCTGGTCTCGAAGGTCGGCGTAGGTGACGACCGTGCGGAGGTCCCCCCGGTCACCGTAGAAGTTGCAGCCGGTGCGGCCGGCCGCGGCGTAATCCAACGCCTCGGCGAGGGTGGAGAACTCGGCGGTTCGAATGGGCAAGTCGTGTTCGGTCGGGGTCGCTCTCAGTTCCATCGCTGATTCACCATCCAGCTCTGAGCTCCCCAGCCCTCAAAGTTCGGCAAGGGGAGATTTGTAAGTTCCTGAAAATTCGTTTATTTCTAACTCACGGCTGTGCTGTGGCAACCACCAAAGGCACAAGCTTTCCTATCATTGGCAAGTCCCGTGCCGGGTAGGGTTCAAACCGCAACATGTTGAAAAAATATCATAAATTTAGGATCGCGCAAGGATGCTCCCCGCGGAACCGCCGGCTTTGTTGGGAAAAGTGAACAGCCTGTGAGTCTCTTTCGCAACTCTACGGGTTTTCCGACCAAGGCCCGTCGAGCTCGTCCGTAAGCAGGCCCACAGACGCAGAGAATTCGAGGCGTTTTTGCAACCCGACCGGCCGACAGGTCGGCTCGCGGGAAACGAAGGCTGGGATGCGGTGTTCAAACTGGAGCAGGGAAGGGACGTCAAAAAAATGACTGGAGATGCGCCCGGAGGGCGCGGGTGATCGTGTCATCGGTCAGGTTGACCTGCGAGAGGTCGGGCGGTCTGGGCCAGGCATGATCGGAGTAGGTTTGCCCTTGAAACACCCGCTCCTTCGCGTAGCGCGGGAGGACATGAAAGTGGACATCGGGGTCGACCATCATGAGCATCAGATAATTAATCTTGTCGTAGGCGAAGGCGGCCCGCAACGCGCGCTCAACCTGTACGAGGGCCTGATGAAGCTCCACCATGGCCTCGGGGCTGATCTCGGAGAAAGCCGTCGCGTGCTCCTTGCAGGCCAGGACGAGCGCGCCAATCGTCACTTGCTGAGGGCGTAATAATACCACCCATCGTTCGAACTCTTTGACACACGAATCGGGATAGCCGAACTTTCGGATCGTGCTATTCATGAGCTCCTCTTTACGCGCTCGCGACTGCGGGATAGTTCTTGAAGGGATGCGGACGGACCCCTATAATCGCGCGGAGCCTAGCAGCAACGTTTGCGAAGATCAACAGATTCAACCTCAGGATGGCGAGTCTGTCGCGCTGCTCCGGCTTCCCATCTGTGCCCCTGTCGCAACGGGCCGAGCGGGAAGCCGCTCCGTCATCAAGGCCCCCGTCACAAAAAACCGGTGTGCTGCCAGGGGGCTCCTCCGTTACGATCCTGCGAAAGGCCTCGAGCCGTGGAACAGGTACGAATTGTGCCGGTGGACGATGCCCGGCAGCGTCGGCAATTCATTCGATTGCCCTGGTCCGTCTACGCGGGAGATCCGGCGTGGATCCCGCCCCTGTTGATCGAGCGACGGGAGCACCTTTCACCCCGTAACCCGTATTTCGCGCATGCCCGCTGCCGCCTGTGGCTGGCCTATCGCGGGTCGAGAGCCGTGGGGCGGATCAGCGCCCAGGTCGACGCCTTGCACGAGGCGCGGTACCGTGACGCCACCGGCTTCTTCGGCATGCTGGAGGCCGAGGATGACGGGGAGACATTCCGTGCGTTACTCGAGGCGGCAGAAGCCTGGCTGCGAGCGCAAGGCATGTCCCGCATCGTGGGGCCGTTCAATTTTTCGATCAATCAAGAGTGCGGGATGCTCGTCGAAGGATTCCAGACGCCTCCCATGATCATGATGGGCCATGCTCGTCCGTACTATGCACCCCGTGTGGTGGCGGAGGGGTTCCGCCCGATTAAGGACCTCCTGGCGTACCGCGTCCCCGCCGATTTCAAGACCCCTCGCGTGATGGAGCTCGCGCTCGCCAAGGCCGCCCACTGCGCGCACATCAGACCGCTGCGCAGGTCGAGTTTCGACCGCGATCTGGCCACCTTGAAAGACATCTTCGAGGATGCGTGGGCCCAGAACTGGGGATTCGTTCCCTTCACCGACGAAGAGTTTCGGCACGTCGGCCAGAGCCTCCGTCTGTTGGTGGACGAGGAATTCGTCCAGATTGCGGAAGTGGACGGCGAGCCGGTCGCCATGATCGTGGTCTTCCCGAATGTCAACGAGGCGCTTCGGGGTCTCGACGGACGGCTGTTCCCCTTCGGATGGCTCAAGCTGTTGTGGCGGCTCAAAGTGCGCGGTCCGACAACGGCGCGGGTTCCCTTGATGGGCGTGCGAAAACGGTTTCAGGGCGAGGCGATCGGCACAGCGCTGGCGTTCATGCTCATCGATGCCGTGCGTCGGCATGGTGTCCGGCGGGGCGTGCGGGAAGTGGAGCTGTCCTGGATTCTCGAAGACAACCTCCCCATGCGAAACATGCTGGCTGCGATCGGAGGCGAACCCTACAAGCGGTATCGTCTCTACGAGAAAGCGCTGCCGTGAGCGTCGTCACGCCGATGACGGCGATCGTCCTGGCCGGTGATCGTCGTATCGAGGACCCGGTTGCTCTGGCGGCGGGAGTGCCGGCCAAGGCGCTGGCGCCTGTCGCCGGCGTTCCCATGGTGCTCCGTGTGCTCCAGGCCTTGGCGGAGGCCCAGGACATCGGCGATCGCCTCCTCTGCGGACCGGTGTGGTCCGCGGTCGAATCCCATCCTGAGTTGCACGGGCTGATCTCCACGGGTCAGGTGCGGTGGAGCGAGCCCGGCGCGACCCCCAGCGTCAGCGCGTCCGTCGCGATGCAGACCATTCCCGAGCAGCACCCCGTCCTCGTGACCACGGCGGACCATGCGCTCCTGAGTGCGCAGACCGTCGACTATTTTTGCTCGCACGCCCGAGCACAGGCGTGCGATGTCGCGGTCGGGTTGGTGTCCTATGATTTGGTCGCAAGGGCCTATCCTGACACGAAACGAACGGTCACGCGATTGCGTGATGGCGGGGTATGCGGCTGTAATCTCTACGCGTTTCTCACCGCGCGCGGGCGGGCGCTGGCCGCGTTCTGGCGTCGGGTTGAGCAGCAGCGTAAGAACCCGATCGCGCTCATCCGGACATTGGGTTGGGGGGCGGTCCTATCCTACGTGCTCGGGCGATTGTCTCTGGGCGACGGTCTGGCCCGCCTTTCGAACCGTGTAAATATCTCGATCGAGGCGGTGATGCTCCCGTTCCCGGAGGCGGCGTTGGATGTGGACAAGGTGGGCGACTGGGAGTTGGCGCAGCGACTTGCCGGGGCACCCCGTCCCGACCCTCGCGTCATGCGGTCTTGACGAGACCCTTGGGGCGAGCGGCCCAGGAAGCAGCCAGTTTTCGCGCCTCTTCGAGATCTCCGGGACAGTCGATCTCCGCCCATTGCAGGCCCTGGATGGACGCCGTCCAGACGAGCCCTGAACGCGCCATACCGTCAACGACGGAGAGATACCAGTGCTTGAGAGCCGCGGGCGCGCGGAGCGCCCGATCCATGGCTTCGCAGAAGTGGCGCGGGCCGTCACCCCGGAAGAGCAGCATCCCGATGGATTCCGCATGCGATTGGTCGGGCGTCAGATCCTTTCCGACCCTGACCAACTGCCGGCCGCTCAACGAGACTTTCATGTCGTCGGCGTCGTACGCCGGCTTCGAATCCGTCGTGAGGGTGACCGGCTTCACAGGCGCCTGGAGAATTCGCTGCATGACGGCCGACTCGAAAACCGTATCACCGTTGAGGAGCACGAAGTCGTCCGTCATCTGTGAGCGCGCGACCCAGCAGCTCACTAGATTGTCCGTGACCGTGTAGAAGGGATTGTACAGCGTCCGGACCTCTCCGCCCGAGTATCGGTTTGCCAGAAGTTGCTCGACCTTCTCGGCGCCGAACCCGACGACGACGGTCACCTGCTCCACACCGCTGGCGAGGAGCTGGTTGATCTGCCATTCCACGATCGTCGTCTCTTCGATCATGAGCAGGCATTTGGGAGCTTCCGCCGTCAGCGGGAGCAGGCGGCGGCCCTGACCGGCGCTCAGAATGACGGCCTTCATGTGGAATCTTCTCCCTTCGTCAGTCGCGGTGCATCGATCGGACGTGTATGATTATCGGCGAGTGCGGCACTTACATGAGAGCGTTGGCGTCCTCGATCACACGGGTGGTACGTATTTTTTGTGGCTCAAAGGTTGCAGAACAAGAGCCAGCCTAGTTGCATTTATACTGATTTTGCGATAAGTGCAAGATTTGATCCATCAAATTGTGGAATGGAACGGCCTCGAGCGGGACCTGACACGTCCTGGTTCCTGATAGAAAAGAGTCCTGAGCCGGCTGCGACAACCCACCTGGTCGCTTCCTGCCGCGCCGTGCCGTCGGGGCGGTCGGCTGTGGGAAGTATCAGACACTGTGGTTTACAAGCCTCTAGCGGGCCCCCACCGTGATCCTAGAACGCTACCTGATTCGCGAAATCGCCAAGCCTCTGCTTGCAGCAGCCGGCCTCCTGGTCACGATCTTTATGGTCTTCAGGACGGCCCGGTTCATGGGCGACGTGGCGAGCGGGGTTCTGCCGGTGGACTTCGTCCTCCTGTTGGCGTGGCTCAAGACCGTCGTGTCCCTGGAGATATTGTTGTCCATCGCGCTGCATCTCTCCGTCGTGGTGGCGTTGGGTCGCCTGTACGCGGATTCGGAGATGACCGCCCTGCATGCCTGCGGCGTCAGCCCAATGAAAATTCTGCAGGTGGTGGGCTGGCTCTCAGCGCTGCTTGCCGCCGTGGTTGCCTGTGTTTCGCTCTACGGCCGGCCATGGGCGTACCAAAAGATTTACTGGCTGCAGAAGCAGGCGTCCCTCGACTTCGATATCACCAAGTTGGAGCCCGGTCGCTTTCACAAGGAACAGCCGGGGAATCGTGTCATTTTCGTGACCCGGTTCAACGCCGAGCAGAATCGAGTGGAGGGTGTCTTCATCCAAAACGAGTCTGGCGGCACGGTTGAGGTGATTTCGGCCAAGCAAGCGTATCAGGAGGTGGATGGAGCCACAGGCGATCGGGTCATCGTGTGCGTGCACGCGCACGTCTACGAGTTGCCCCGTCAGGGTGGCGAAAATCTGCTTGGACGGTTTGACGAGCTGCGACTGGTCGTGGAGGAGCCCGAGATGAAGCCGGTCGGCTACAAGCGAAAGGCCGCGTCGACGGTTCACCTTGCCGGCTCCGACTCGATCCAGGATATCGCCGAGCTCCAATGGCGACTCTCCACGCCGGTCTCGACTCTGCTCTTGGGGCTGCTGGGATTTCCGTTGAGCCGGGCGGAGGCGCGTAAAGGGAAGTACGCGAAGCTCCTGGCGGCCGTGATTGTCTACAGCGTGTACTATAACCTCAGTGTCATGTTGAGGACGCTGGTCGAGCAGCAGACGATCGGGATGTTCCCGGGTATCTGGTGGGCGAATGCACTCTTGGCGGTGCTCGTGCTGTTCCTGCTCTGGTCGCCGGCAAGGATGATGTGGGCCCGGCCCCGATGATGATGACGAAGGGTCCCGCGTCCGCAGAAGGCGCATGAAGATTCTGGACCGCTATATCGGGAAGGCGGTGAGCCAGAGTTGTGTGCTGGTGATGTCGATCCTGCTCTCGGCATTTACCCTCTTGGCCTTTGTCGAGGATCTCGGCGACGTCGGGCGAGGCCGGTACCACCTCGTCGATGCCTGCGTCTACATGGTGCTCACCTTGCCCAGACGCATGGTGGAGCTCGCGCCGACGGCGGCTCTGCTGGGAAGCCTCATCGGCCTGGGACGGCTCGCGAGCGGGAACGAGATCCTGACGATGCAGGCCGGAGGCGTCTCGCCTTTCCGCATTGCCGGTTCAGTCCTCAAGACCGGTGTCCTGCTCATCCTGACGGTACTGATGGTCGAGGAGTTCATTGCTCCGCCCGCGGAGCAAAGCGGACTGATACAGCGGAACCAGGCGATAGCCAACACGGGCGCGCTGCAGAGCGAGCGAGGATTCTGGTCGCGCGATCAGCAGCACGTCGTGAACGTGCGCCGCGTCCTGCACGGTAAAATCCCGGCGGACATCGACATTTACGAATTAGATGAGCACGGGCTCTTGCGGACATTCACGCAGGCGGCCAGGGCGAACACCGAGGATCCTCGCGGCTGGTTGCTGGACGGCGTCCAACAGAAAATCATCGGGCCGGCGGACGTCGAGGAACGGGAGCTTCCCGCACTCGTGTGGAAATCATTTCTGACCCTGGATCAGGTCGGTCTACTTGTGTTCCCCGCCGAAACGCTTTCGATCTCGGATCTGTATCATTACGTCGACTACTTGCAGAGCACCGGGCATCATGCAGCACTGTACGAGCTCTCCCTCTGGCAGAAAATCAGCATGCCCTTCTCCACGGGCGCGATGATTCTCGTCGCGATTTCTTTCGTCTTCGGACCCCTCCGCGCGGCCACGATGGGGAAGAGGATCCTGGCGGGGGCGATGACAGCGATGGCGTTCTATATCGTCACCAAGATGATTGGGCATCTCGCGATCGTGTACGACTTGAGCCCGGTCTTGACCACCATGGGGCCGGTTGCGGTCTTCCTGGCCCTGGCCGCGTGGCTCCTCCGGCGCATCCGATGAACCCGGCAGATTTCATTGCGGGCGTGGGTCCCCTTTGGTAGCATGTGCGGCAATCTCGGAGGCCGCCTGACATCGTGACCCGACAAACCGTGAACAGAATTCTCGTGGTGTATCTGCTCGTCGTGTGGACGGCAGTAGCGGTGCGCTGCGATCGTTTCCCGCTGACCTGGGTCCCGATGTACAGCACCTACACGCCGATCGAGAAGATTCCCGTTGTCGTGATCGACAGGGAAAAGATGGAGCGAGGGATTCTGGTCACCCATCGGGACGGGTCCCAACGATACGTGACGGCAAAGGAACTCAACATTCCGAAAACACATTTTTGGCGCCTGTATTACCAACGGATGTTCGGCGCGCCTCCGGCGAAGCACACGCAAGGCAACATGAACCTGGGCGCAGTGAATCGATGGATTCGTGGACTCGGGAAAAACGAGCCCAATTTCTCGGCGGATTGGGACTGGCGCATCCTCCGGTCTTTCAACAAGACCTTGGGCTATGAACCCTCAGATCCCACGTTCATCGTTCTCGCCGAGGTGGAAAGCGAGATCGTGCATTATCAAAAGAAGGATTTGCTCAAGAAGGATGTGAGTAAACCCGAGAGAATGACCCTGCGTGCGAAAGTTCAATGGAAGGACGAATGGCTGCAGCGGTGGAAGAATGACACTCTCTAAATCGATCGGCCGAGCCTGGAATAGCTTTTTCTACGAAGGATTCAGCGGTGAGAGCCTTGGCCTCTTGCGCCTCTACTTCGGCTGCGGCCTGCTCCTCTATCACGTGGCACAATTCTTCGAGCTGCTCACGCTCGACCCGACTGGAGCTCAGTTCTACTTCCTCGAGCCCATGTGGCACTTCGCCCTGCTGGGCATCGATCACCACGTACCGATCCTCTCCTTCGCGGTCTTTGTCCTATTGATGATGGCGACCCTGACGATGGCGTTGGGAAAGTATACGAGAACATCGATCGCCATCGTCATTCTCTGCATCTTTTTTCTCAAGGGAAACCGCGACAGTTTCACGGGAGATGTTCACCATCGCTATCTCGTGCCCATCCAGATGCTGTTTTTGCTCCTGCTCTCGAAATGCGGTCATGCGTATTCGCTCGACGAACGGTACCGAACGGTCAAGTCGAGGGTCGAGGAATGGGAGGCAAGCTGGCCCATCAAGACCATGCAGTTTTATTGTGCCTTCTTTTATTTCTGGAGCGTCCTCGCCAAGCTGCGTGTCTCCGGATGGGCCTGGGCCGATGGCGGTCAGATTCAGGAGGAGTTGCTCGAACGATCCGTGATGTGGGGGCTGACCGACGCCGGAGAAGCCGTACGGAACCAGTTGGCCTTCCACATGGCACAACATCCGGACCTTCTGATGTTTCTTGCCCATCTGACGCTGGGATTCGAGGCCCTCTTCCCCTTGATATTGTTGGTGCATTCGGTGAGATGGCGCCTGATCTTTCTTCTGGGCGTCACACTGTTCCACCTCGCCAACTTTGTGCTCCTCTATGTGGGTTTCATTTTTCTTCCAGTGGTCTTCCTGATTTTCTTCGACTTGGTGCCGGTTCATGCGTGGCTGAAGGAAAAATTTCGTTGCTACGTGCTGAGAAGGCGGTCGTTGCCCGCGCCTGGGTCAGGGTAAGGCTGCTCTGTTGTGTCCGGTGGGGCGATTCGGAGGGGCTAGCGCCTGATCGTGAGGTGGGTGTCGCCTTCGGATATGAAGAGATCTCGTTCCGGTGTGTAACCCCGCGCTGAGACCAGGACGTCCCACCCGTCGTCTGTTCGAGTGATGCGATACAAATGATATCGCGCCCGCCGTCCGGGTTTTCGGCCCTGCGCCGAGGCGGAGGGAATGCCGATCGCCGGAATGCTGCTGGCGGAGGTCCGAATGTGGGTCATCGATGTCCGATGGGTATGCCCATGCAACACGAGCTCAGCGCCCCGTCGCTCCAAGACCGAACGCAGCGCGGCGCCGTCCGTGAGCCGCTTGCGCCAGGTCACGGTGCCCGCCGAGGGAGGGTGATGCATGAGCAAGATACGAAACAGGTCCTGTCGACCGGTTTCCTCCAAGATCTGGTCCAGGCTGTCCAATTGCTCACGCCCAAGGGATCCGACGGCCAAAAACGGAGAGGAGGGACGAGCCGTGGACAATCCGATCAAGGCCACATGGCCGCGCACACGCAGACTGGGGAAGATGTTGTGGGCTCCCCGCACCGGGTCGCCGTCGTGTTGAGCCAGGTCCGAGGTCATGTACGGTTGCCAGAGCGCGAACGTCTCGTCCCAGGCGGTGGCCACATAGGTGTCGTGGTTGCCGGGAATCAGGGTGACCTCGAAAGGCGAACCCAGCCGATGCAACCAGTCCCTGGCTTCAAGAAACTCGCTGGGCAACCCCACGTGCGTCAAGTCGCCGGTCACCACGATGTGGGACGGCCGTGTTTCGCTGAGATCGCAGTGGAGTGCGCTCAAAATGTGACCGGAATGCTCGGTGCGCCGCCGCAGGCGCCAGGAGAGGTACCCGAGGATGCGCTTGTTTAGAAAGTCTCGAACGTTGATCTGTTGCAACGACGTCAAATGGGGATCGGAGAGATGGGCAAACGTGAAGGTCAAGTCGGTGTCGGCGCGTTGCGGTCTGGCAGTCGATTCAGCGGCGTCCTGCACGTTCGTGAACTTTACAGATTTCACGCGCGTAGTATACACTAAAAATCCGATTGGCTTACATCGCGATGCCATTCACGGTCGGCATCGGTACAGCACCAAAACATTCCGTTCCCGTCTCCTCCCCAGTTAACTCGTGTCTGTCACTGCCCATATTGTCAACGAGGCGCCGGTCTTGCTCTGGGGGCTCAGCTCGCGGGAGAGGTACGGACGGTTGCTGAAGCAGGCCGGCGTCACGAAGCTCGTGGAGGATCTCGCTTCGCTCGATCCCGGGGACGCGGTGCTGATCCTACGCGGCGATCTGCTCCTGGATCCACGCCTGATCGGGAGCCTGACGCAGTCGCCCAATGTGGTGCTTGAGGCGCCGACCGGCGCGTCACGCAGGGTCGTCGCAGCCCATGTCCCGGCTCCACTCGCGCCCCAGGCACGGGCCGTGGTGTCCGGAGAGGAACCCGCTCACATGCTGTCCGCGTCGAACCTGCGCGTCGAGACCCCAAGCACGCTCGCGTCTCCGTTCCATGAGTTCTTGCTCAAGTCCGAGCCGCCGTTCGTCGAGCAGATCCGCCCCGACACCCAGCGTGCGCTGGAGCACCGGCTGTTCGCTGGCTCGTACAAAGGTGTCACGGACCTCGTGACCAAATGGCTCTGGCCCGTCCCCGCGGAATGGGCCACGCGTCTTTGCGTCACCGCCAGGCTCAGTCCGAATCAGATCACCGCGGTCAGCGTGCTCCTGGTCATCGCCGCTGGCGCGCTCTTTGCCTATGGGGTCTACGGATGGGGCCTGCTGGCTGCATGGATCATGACCTTCTTGGACACGGTCGACGGCAAGCTGGCCCGCGTGACCGTGACCTCGAGCCGACTGGGCAACGCTCTGGACAAGAATCTCGACCTCATCCATCCGCCCCTGTGGTACCTGTTGTGGGGTGTCGGCCTGACCGTGTTCGAGCCAGGCATCCCCGGTGTGTCGTTGGAGCAGGCCCTGTGGGCCATCATGATCGGGTATGTGGCCGGCCGCCTCGTCGAGGGCGCGTTCCTCCTCTGGCTGGGCAGATTCGGGATATTTTGCTGGCGTCCCGTCGATTCGTACTTTAGGCTGGTGACGGCCCGACGCAATCCGAACTTGATCGTCCTCACGGTCAGTCTTGTCCTCGGCCGACCGGACTTGGGTCTGGTGGGCGTCGCGCTCTGGACCGTCCTCTCGACGTTGATCCTGCTGGTCCGTCTCAGCCTGGCCGCCCGGGCTCGGATTGCGGGTGGACCGCTGCGGTCCTGGCTAGCCGATGTCGGGGAACGGACCGATCGGGGCTCGCTGGCGGTGCGCCTGTTTGCGGAGCAACCTTCACTGCGGTAGCATCCGGACGATCGCCCGTCGCGGGCGCGCTGCGCCGTTTCATGATAACCATGCTGTCCACCACTGAAGTCGTCGTTACACAAAATTTTCCTCAGATCTTGCGGGCGGACCGCAAGCGGCGGGTCGGCGTGCTCGTCAATCCGCGCAGTGGAAGGAACGGGACCGGCATCGATGGATTCATGCGTGTCCTCGGTCGGCATCCGGAGGCGGTCTGGCGTCAGGTCGTGACGCCGGAAGACGTCGCCCTGGCACTGAAGGAGATGGCGTCGAGTCGCGTCGATATGCTCGTCGTCAGCGGCGGAGACGGGACGGTCCAGGCCTTGCTGACGGAGCTGTTTCGTGGGAGGCCGTTCGAGGTCCCGCTTCCACTTGCCGTGTTGGCTGGAGGCACGACGAACATGACCGCCGCAGACGTCGGCGTCGACGGGGAGCCGACCGCAGCGCTGCAGAGACTCCTCACCTGGGCGGGAGGCGAAGGGGGGGAGGCGTGCATCGAGAAGAGAGCCGTCCTGCGCGTCGAGTGCGGTCCCGATCGGGCGCCCGTCTTCGGCATGTTCTTCAACGCTGCCGGCATCGTTGAAGTCACCCGCGCGCGCTGGGAGTCTCGCCGCAAAGCCAGGTCGGCGGTCATGCGTGGCGGGCTCGGGACGGCCGCGACGGTGAGTCGGTATCTCTTGGGGCTGGCGATGGGGCGCCGCGTCGTCGCGCCGACCCGGATCAGTGTGGAGCTGGACGGTCAGCGGCACGAAGCCACCGATTACCTTGCGCTGTTTATCACCGGTTTGGTACGTATGGCGGGCGGGATCCGGCCGTACTGGGGGGAAGGCCCCGGTCCGCTCCGGTACACCGCCATCTCGTATCGGCCAAAGCACCTCGTGCTCGCTGCCCCCGCGCTCTTGCGAGGCCGGCCTAATCGATATCTCAGACCCGAGCACGGGTACGTAAGTCGTAACGTCAGCCGGGTGGCGTTGGAGCTCGATACCGACTGCGCGCTCGACGGAGAAATCCTGGCAAGATCCCCGCACCACGCCCTCGTGGTCGCGCACGCAGGTGAGGCGGGATTTCTGAGGTTGTAGCGCCGTGGCGGACCGAGGGACAGTATGCAGGAGACCCGTCCCAAGAACGAGAGTGAGGATCGCATGGCAGGCGTGACCGGTCCGTCCCAGGCCCAGCACCAGCAGGAAAGCGACAGGCCATCCACACGCGAAGGCATGCCCCAAGGCTTCCCCCTTCGGGAGGCCAAAGAGATCGTGAAAGATTTGTTCGCGCCAAGGCCCTGGCTGTACTGGACCGACTTCTTGATCTCCTTGTCAATCGCCTACGGGTGCGCTGCGATCTACCTGGCAGCGCCGGCGTTCTCGCCGGCTCAATTCGCCGCCTTTGTCATCTCTGGATTCGCGTTGTTTCGAGTGGGGACCTTTATCCACGAGATCGTCCACATGCAGCGTGGCTCGATGGTGGGGTTTCGGATCACCTGGAATCTCGTGGTCGGCGTCCCGTTGCTCATGAACTCGCTCCTCTATGGCAATCACCTCGATCACCACAATCCTCGCAAGTACGGGACCCCGGCGGACGGGGAATATCTCCCGCTGGCCGCGGCGCCTCTCCGTGAGACGGTTCTGTATCTGGCGCAAATTCCCCTCTTGCCGGTTCTCGCCGTGGCTCGCTTTCTGTTCCTGGTGCCTCTCTCCTTCCTGCACCCGAGCCTTCGAGGGTGGCTGCTGCAGCACGCGTCCTCCTATGGGTCGAATCCCTACTATCACCGTGCGAGCCCGCCGACAGAGCGGAATGGTCTCTGGGCCTTGCTGGATGTGCTGAGCTTCTCGTTTCTCCTGACCGTGCTCCTGTTGGTTGTGCAGGGCGTGATTTCCTGGTCGACCATCGGGCTCGTCTACCTTCTGGCCACCTATGCCATCGGCCTGAACTGGGTCCGCACCCTGGCCGCGCATCGCTACCAAAACGCCGGCACGGAGATGACCTACGCCCAGCAGCTCCAGGATTCGCTCACCATCGAGGGGCGCTCGCCGTTGACGCCGCTGCTCTTTCCGGTCGGCCTCCGCTACCATGCCCTGCATCACCTGTTTCCGTCACTCCCGTACCATGCCTTGCGGGAGGCTCACCGCCGCCTCATGGCTCGACTCCCCGAAGACTCACCTTACCGCCAGACGATCTGTCCCGGTTTCGGCGCCGCCTTCTGTGAGCTCGCGCGCAGTGCGCTGCGGGCGGGACAACGGGGCGAGGACCCGATGCCCCTGTGGCGTGGCGCGAAGGCGGGAACCTGACCGTGCTCCCATGTCCACAGAACTGGCCTCCCTGATCGAGCAACACGCGACACGGCCGATCGCGCCGTCGGTACGCGCGCTCACTGACGCGCTGCGCAGCCGCTACGGCTCCGTCGTGGCTGCGATCCTCCTGTATGGCTCCTGCTTCCGTCGTATGACCGATGAGGGCCTGGTCGATCTGTACGTCCTTGTCGACGACTATCGACGTCTCCCCGGGACGGCCCTCCAGCGCATGCTGCACCGCGTCTTGCCCCCGACCGTCTTTTACCTGGAGATCCCTTTCGAAGGCCGTTCGGTCCGGGCCAAGTACGCGGTCATGTCGCTGGCCGATTTCGAGCGAGGGACGTCGGCGAGCTGGTTTCACTCGTATCTGTGGGGACGGTTTGCGCAGCCAACCGGGCTCCTGTACGAGCGGGATCGTGAAGGGGCGCAGCGCGTCTACGAGGCCTTGGCCCAGGCGATCGTAACCTTCGCCCGCCGGGTCTTGCCGATGATCGAACCGACCTTCGATGCAGAGGAGCTCTGGAGACGGGGGCTCCACCTGAGCTACCGGACCGAGCTGCGACCGGAACATCCCAAAGCCGTGTCCGGTCTGGTCGACGCGGCGCCGGAGTACTACGAGCAGGCGTTCCGGCTGCTCCCGCCGCTGCTGCCGTTCGAGGTCCGACCGGCCGAGCACGGGGCGGGTCGGACCCGGTACCAGGCGCGGATCACGCCCTGGAGCCGGCGCCGATGTCGCCTCGCCTGGGGGATCAGGAGGGTCCAGGGCAAGGTCCTGAATCTGTTGCGCCTTGCCAAGGGGGCGTTCACGTTTCGAGGGGGCGTGGATTATATCCTCTGGAAGGTCGAGCGCCACTCAGGGGTGAGGCCGGACATCCCGCCGCGCCTGCAGCACCATCCGTGGCTCGCCAAGGGTCTGGTGCTCTGGAAGCTATATCGCCGCGGTGCATTCAAGTGATCGGGCGAGGGTGGTGCCCGCCGGCCGTGTCCCCCTTACGATGTCAGCCAACCACATGCGGGGACAAAAAAAGGGAGCCGCCTCCGGCGGCTCCCTTTGTCCAGACCGTGCGCCGATTCGTCGCCGGCCGGCCTTACTTGTTCGGCTGCGGGGTGACGCGCAGGTAGGGCTTGATGGCCTTGTACCCCTTGGGAAAGAGCTTCTTGGCATCCTCGTCGGAGACGGCCGGCGTGATGATACAGTCTTCGCCGTCCTTCCAGTTCACGGGCGTCGCCACCTTGTAGTTGGCTGTGAGCTGGAGGGAGTCCACCACCCGGAGGATCTCCTGGAAGTTTCGACCAGTGGAAGCGGGATAGGTGATCATGAGCTTAATCTTCTTGTCAGCCCCGATGACGAACACGGAGCGGACCGTCATGTTGTCGGCGGCGTTGGGGTGGATCATGTCGTAGAGCGTGGCCACCTTTCGCTCGGGGTCGGCAATCAGGGGATAGTTGACTGTGCAGTTCTGAGTCTCGTTGATGTCCTTGATCCAGCCCTTGTGCGAATCCAATGGGTCGACGCTGATGGCGATGACCTTCACGTTTCGTTTCTTGAATTCCTCCGTGATTTTCGCCATGGCGCCCAGCTCGGTCGTGCAGACAGGCGTGTAGTCCTTGGGGTGCGAAAACAAAATACCCCACCCGCTACCCAACCATTCGTGAAAGTGAATCGTTCCCTCCGTCGTTTCCGCCGTAAAATTCGGCGCTTCATCTCCCAGTCGTAACGGCATGGCCGGCTCCTTTCCGCAACAGTCTATAGAATAAAAGGGTCGTGGTCGAAGTTGCCCATAAGGTACCGCTTTCCCTCTTTCCTCCGCAAGAGGGCAAGACGCCCCTCACCTGTCCAGGCTAAGCGTTTGGATTCGCAATGCTTTCACCTTGTCAGACAGGCGAGATGGTGGCGAGATGCAGAGGCGGATGACGGCTGGCTGGCGCGGGGGCATCACAAGGGCGCCGAGGCATGGCTGGCAGCCGGCAGCATCCAGCCTTATTTATACTTGCGGGAGAAGACGGCGGCGGCTTCGGAGCGTCGAGACACCTGAAGCTTTTCGTAGGCGTGAGCCAAGTAGTTCTTCACCGTTTTATCGCTGAGCTCGAGCGCGGCGGCGATTTCCTTGTTGGTTTTGCCCTCTGCCAACAGCACCAGGACGCGCCGTTCCTGATCGGACAACCGGGGCGCCTTCGGTTGGCGGTGGGGGTCAGCAAGGACGCGGAGCCACTGAATTGTTCGCTTCGTAACTTCGGGATGGAGCAGCGAGTGTCCCGCGGCGACGGTTCGAATAGCCTGGAGGAGAGATTTGGCGTCGATCTCCTTCAAGATGTAGCCATGAGCCCCGGAGAGGATCGCGGCCAGAACGGTATCATCGTCGGTATACGAGGTGAGAAAGAGAATTCGCGTCTGGGGCGACATGGCCCGGATCTCTCGGCACGCATCCGCGCCGCTTCCGTCCGGCAGACGAATGTCCATGAGCACGAGATCGGGGGATAGGGCGCGAACCTTGGAAATCGCATCGGCCTTGGTGGAGGCTTCCCCGACGACCTCGAACCCGCGGGCCAGGCGCAGCAGTGACTGCAGGCCGATGCGGACCACCTCGTGGTCTTCGACCACCAGAATCCGGACACGACCGTGCGGGCGCGTTGGTCGGGTCCTGGTCTTGGAGTTAACGCTCACCACTCCGCTCTCCGCGTGGTCGTATCGCGCATCGCTTCAGGGGAAGATGGAGGCACGGAGCAGGAGAGACCCCTAGACAGATTACGTAGATTCAGATAGAGCCCTTCGGATCTGCGCGGCTGTTCGCGCGTCGACTCCCGCCGCATCACGGAGCTCCTCGTCGGTGGCGTCCTGGATCCTATCCAGACTGCCGAACTTTTGGAGCAGACGAGTGCGCCGGATCTCACCCACCCCGATGATCTGATCGAGCTGGCTTGCGACGAGCGCCTTCCCTCTCAGTTTACGGTGATAGCTGATGGCAAACCGATGGGCTTCGTCCCGGATACGCTGCAACAGATGGGTGGCCGGAGAGGAGGGCGTGAGAAGAATCGGGTTCTTCCGGCCGGGCAGGAACACACGTTCTTCCTTTCGCTCACGGCCGCCGCGCTCCGTCCGGGCCTTGGCCAGTCCGATGAGGGGAAGCTCGGTCTTTCCCACCTGCTTCAGCGCCTCCATCGCGGCGGTTAATTGGCCGAGGCCGCCGTCGATCAGGACGAGGTCGGGGAGGGGCACATCCTCAGTCTCGCCGTACCGCCGGAGGATGACCTCGTGAATGCTGGCGAAATCGTTGGCGCCCGTGACCGTCTTAATGCGAAACTTGCGATAGTCCGATTTCTTGACGCGCCCATCCTCCCAGACCGCCATCGACGCGACCGACTGATCACCGAGCGTATTCGAGATGTCGAACCCCTCGATGCGGCGGGGCGCCCGCTCCAATCTCAAGAGACGCTTCAGCTCCTCAACAGCCTGTCGCCCGACTTCCTCGTCGCGAAGGTGATCGGTGACGCCTGACGCCGCGTTCTCCTCGGCCAGGCAAACCAACTGATGCTTGACGCCACGCTCCGGCGCCACGACCCGGACCGGGTCGCCCTTCTTGGCGGACAGCCAGGCCTCGATCAGCGGCGCGTCGCCGAGGGCAACGGGGACCAGCAGCTCTTTCGGCGGCTGCCCATCCTTGTTGTAAAACTGCTCGATCACGGACTTGAC
Source organism: Nitrospiraceae bacterium (assembly GCA_041608595.1). Lineage (GTDB taxonomy): Bacteria > Nitrospirota > Nitrospiria > Nitrospirales > Nitrospiraceae > JBFGRM01. The sequence goes on along the minus strand of JBFISJ010000015.1, from coordinate 1,395 downwards.
CAGTTCCTCATCCGAGGCCTCGCCGGCGTCACGCCAAAAAAAGTCCTTCCGTCCGATCAAAAGTCCACCGCGCACGAACAACATTTGGAGGTCTACCGCGGTGCCCTGCCTGGCCAAGCCGAGCACGTCCTGGTCCACCGAGGTGGTTTGGGTGACGCGCTGTCTCTCCAGCGTCCGCTCGATCTTGTAAATGCGGTCCCGCAGTCTGGCAGCCTCTTCGAAGTCCTCCCGCTCGGCCGCGCTGTGCATCTGGGTCCGAAAATCGTCGAGCAGCTCCCGATCGCGACCCTCCAGAAACTGCCGGACCTGCCGTACGATCCGATGATAGTCGTCACGGGTTTGATTGCCGATGCAGGGAGCCATGCAGCGCTTGATCTCGAATTCGATACAGGCGCGGTCCGCCCTGCCGTCGATCTCGATCTCGCAGGTGGCGAGGGGGAAGACCTTGCGGATCACTTTGAGCGTCTCCCGCAACGCGCCGGTCGGCACATAAGGACCGTAGTAGAGCGCGCCGTCCCTTTGCACTTTCCGCACGATGGAGAGCCGGGGGAAATTCTCCTTGATCGGCAGGCGGAGGTAGGGGTACTGCTTGTCGTCCCGGAGCACGACATTGAACCGAGGCCGATGGCGCTTGATCAAATTGCTCTCGAGGATGAACGCTTCGAGCTCGGAGCGCGTCACGATAGTCTCCATGTCGGAGACCTGGCTCACCATCACGGCGATCTTGGGCGTCGGCTCCGCGCCGCGCTGAAAATAGGATCGCACACGATCGGACAGGACGCGCGCCTTGCCGATATAGAGGACCTCCCCCCGGGCGCTCTTCATGACGTAGACCCCGGGTTGCTCGGGAAGATGATCCAATTTAGATTGGAGTTCAGCGGAGAGCGTCATGGGTCTTTTAGAAACAAGGGCAAGTTGCATGGGGCGAGTGGCATGGTTCCCCAAGCCGCTGCCTTCTGGCCACGGACCCCTTGCCCCATTTCTTGTATCTATACGATGGCCGTACCCGGCTGCCGCTGGATGAGCTCGACCTCATATCCGTCAGGGGCATCGATAAAAATAAACCGGCTGCCCGAGGAGCTCTGGGTCGGCCCGTCGGTAACCTTCACACGTTTGGCCTCCAGGGCCTTAATCGTCGCGTCGAGGTCGTCGACCTCGAAGGCCAGGTGGACCAGGTCTTCTTGCACTGTCACGGGTCCGCTGGGAGGAAAGCTGCACAGCTCGATCAGTTCGTCGCTGTTCGGCACGGCAAGAAAGGCCAAATGAGATCCCCGCGGGGATGTCTTGCGCTCGACGACCTCCAGTCCCAATACCTGCGTGTAAAATTTGATGGTCTCGTCAATGTCGCTCACGCGCATCCGCGTGTGCAGCAGTTTCTTGACCTTCATGTCGTGG
>JBFISJ010000014.1:0-24780 GCA_041608595.1 Nitrospiraceae bacterium | reverse complement strand
GTTGACCGTATGCGGAACCGTGTCGTGGATCGAGACCATCAGCTCGCGGAAGCTGCCCGCGACGCTGTGACCCACCGGCTCGATCGTGTGGATGTCCGCGATCGGGCCTGAGCGGATCGGCTTGCCGGTCACCGGGTCATGGTACGTCGAGCCGTAGGGCTCCACGATCGTGCTGCCGAAGCCACCGTGCGGCCAGGTCGTGGCTCCAAAGGCATGGTCGTGCCAGAACACCGTGCCCAGATCCGTATCCACCCACCACCGATAGCGGACGTATTCGACCGTCACGATGTCGTTCTTCGGGTGGTTGTTGGACAAGGGCTTGTGCAATGAGATGGTGTTCCCCTTGATCTTGGTGATCCGACGGACTTCCCAGCAGCCCACACAATCCGCGCCAATGAGCAACTCCGTGTTCAGGTGGTACTGCTTGGCGTTCGTCACCTGAATGCTCTTGGCACCCTTCTTCACCGCCTTGCTCAGCTTGGCGTTCATCGGCACCGGCAACCCGGCCTTGCCCTTCTTGCTGAACTGCGTGAACGGCCGCACGGATTGCTCATAGGAGAATCCGCTCATGACGCCGTCGGAGGCCTGATTGTCGAACTGGAAGAAGTGGGGATGGATGTTGATCTTCGACTGCTGGAAGTTCGTGTAGTCGTCGTCTTCCCACTCGCTGGTCAGCATCACGTCCACGCAATCGTACACGTTCGCCCGGATAACGAGCGGAAGACGCCTGTCGTTGTTGGCCCGGACCTCCGCCTCTTCCTCGTGGATGACGTAGATCAACCCGTCCTTGTCCGTGATCGCCGGCTCCTTGCCCTGCGCAGGGCTGAGGGTGATCGGCAACCGGATGAAGTGGAGATTGTAAAACTTGTCGTTGTTCGCATTTTGCGGACAGAGGCTCCAGCGGCCCTGCTCGCCGGGCTTGGCCGGTTCGGCAGTCCGCTGCCCGTTCTCGTCCTGGTGGATCATCTCCAGCCAGGGCGCCCCATTGTGATTCGGTGGAAAGGGAATCCGCTTGCCGAAGTGCGGCTTCAACAAGGGCCACGCCAGCTTCCCGGTCTTGGGATTGAACAGGATCGCCGGCCGTTTGCCCGGCATGGGCGACTTATACTTGGGATTGGGCGTCGTGCTCTCCCGCTCGCCCATCGCCCGGTTGCCGTTCCAGGCCCAGTCCCACACCGTGGCGTCGTAGGCGAGGATCTGCTTCTTCTCGTCGGCGGTGTGACCCGGCTGCCCCATCGTAGGCAACTGGATCTCCACCCAGTCCTTGACCGTAACCACGGCCGGATCGGACTTCCAATTCGTCTTCCCCTTGGCCACGATCCTGAACTTCTTGCCGAACCACTCCACCGTCGTGCCGACCAGCTTGTCGGAGCTCACGCCGGTCTTCACACGGCCGACGCGGTCGGGCAGCTCGCGCAGGTCCGGCAACGTGTCGGTGTGATACTGCCCGACTTGCAGCGTGTTGTAGGTCCGACCGTAGCCCCACATGCCCGCCACATAGTGGTGCGCAACGTGGCAATGGAACAGGAAGTCTCCCGCCAACCGCTGGCAGAGACCCGATCCGCACTCGTTCTCGAGGTCGAGCGCCTCGGAGGGCCCGATCACTTCGACGTCCACGCGATCGGTCTTGGTTCGCACGTTGGGATACTTCACCGGCCCGTCGGAGGCCAGGTGCCAGAGCTCGCGGTCCAGAGCCCGCGGGCTGCGCGGCCACCGGATTGACCCGCCGTGCGGGTGGTGGCTGTGGAAGACCTCCGAGCCGCCGTGCACCAGGCGCCACTTGACCGGGTCGCCGAGATACGCGCGCGGCAAGGTGGTCGGAATGTCACCGAAGGTATACGCGCTGTAGGCCGAGGACTCATCCTCGAAGCCGAAGTACTCGTGCTGCACATGCATGTTGTTGATGCCGAACGGCTCGCTCCGGTAGTTGATGGCACGGCCGCCCGGACGATACGCGTCCGTCAACGGATCGCGCTGCGGCAAGAAGTCACCCTTCTTGTTCAGCGGCCGGAACGCCTCGTCGCCGATCTCGTGATAGAAGAGCACGTGTTCCCGGAAGTCAGGTCCGGACCCGTTGTCGATCATCACCTGCCAGCCGCTCCTGGCTTCGGTCGCTTCCCCCTTGCCGAGCGGGTCGAGATAGCGCGATCCTTTCGGCTCGACCACGAAGGCGCCGAACAGGCCCATCACGGTCAGCTCGCGCTCATTGCTCCAGGAGTGGAACTGGCGGACGCCTTCCTGCGTCCAGGGGTGGATGTACCATTCCATCTCCACCGACTTTCCGGGCTCGATGATCGAGTCGGGATTCGTGGTGAGGGCCGGTTTTCCCGTCGCGCTGATGATCATGGGCGCGCCGTTGATGTGAAGGCTGCCGGACTCGTATTCCATCTGGTTGCGCAGAGTGATCTTGAGGCACTCGCCCTGATTGGCCCGAAGGACGAGCGGCTGGATGGCGTCGCCCTGAAGTCCGTTGGTGACGGCGCCTGGATTCCACTCATGCTCGTCACTCTCCCGCGCCTCCGCGTTTTTCTTCTCCTCCGCGCGCACCTTGTCGATGTGCTCGGTGAGGGCGTACATATAGCCCGGGTAGAAGTCCAGCCACTGGTTCAGCGTAATCTCCACGGCGATCATGGAGACGTCATATTGCTTAACCGGGACACCCGCGGGGCACCGCCCGCCGGTGCCGGCCACCGGCTCCACGCTGAAATCTGAGGCGAGGAGAAAGCTCGACCCGTCCTGCCCCATGTACTGGTGCATCATGGACATGCTGTTGTAGCCGCCTGATGTCCACTGGGCCGCCGCGTCCTGTTGCATTTGGTTCTGCATGCGATCCATCAGCCGATGGTGCTGGAGCTCGACCTGTTCCGAGCGACCCGCTCGTCCCTCGATGGCCTCCTCCACCTTCGTCTGGCCAATGAGCGCATCCTGCCAGGAAGTCCCCGATTGAGCGACCGGCGTGGCCTGGGGCTGATGCTGGTGCGCAGGGCCCCCGACCTCCGCCATCACAGGCACGGCCGCCAAGCTGATGCCCAGCAGCGCTGCCTGCAGCCCGACCGCGAGGCGAGACGCCGCGTGGCGGTGTGTGATTGCGAATGACTGCATGACACGGCCTCCTTTCATAGGAAAAAGGCTATGGGCACGAGGGTCCCGGCTATCGGGTGCCTCTGTGTCGAATGAGATAGCCCTCCTGTCACCTGCATGCCCTATGTTGAATCTGACGTACGAACCGACACCAGCCGCATCCGGCCTCTTCACCATGGCCCTTCGCCTCTTGCCCGACGAGGGTTAGGGCTGGTGAAGGGGCCCATCGGGTCGACAGGTGGGTAATTCGGAGGCCGGTCCAAAATCACCCGCCCTTCACCAGCGACCTTGTCGTAGCGCAAGTCACGTGCCGCCCGGCCGCGTATCCCCTGCACGCAGCAACTCCTCATAAAATTTCAACGAGTTGTTCACATGTCCGAAGGAAATACAGGGTATGGGTGGTGTGAGTTTTTTCCACGCGCTTACACACCGTCCTTCAGCTCATTCCCGCGAAGCGAACGGTTTCAACGGGTTGGGGTGTCCAAACAGTTGGACGGGTCGGCAAGAAAGTTGGGGCAGATCGGGGCAGATTCAGCGGTTCGTCCGGGCGCTCGCGGGATGAGCATGTGGTTAGCCAAGCCCATAGATACGTATTTTATTGTACAAACTCGCCCGGCTGACCCCGAGCAGGCGGGCCGCCCGCGAGCGGTTGCCGTCGGCCTCGTGCAGGGCGCGCGCGATCCGTTCACGCTCGGCCCGCCGCTTGGCCTCGCTTCCGACCGTCCAGAGGTCGGCCGGTTGATCCGACTGGGGCGTGCGCCCGCGCAGATCTTCCGCGGTCAGGGTTCCGGCTCGCGCGGTGACCACGGCTCGCTCGACGACGTGCTGCAACTCCCGCACGTTTCCCGGCCAGGGGGCCTGGCCGAGTGCCGCCATCGCGTCGTTGGACACGCGCAGCACCGGTCGCCGGTGGCGCTCGCAGGAGACCCGAAGGAAGTGATCGACGAGCGGAGGGATGTCTTCCCGCCTGTTTCGCAGGGGTGGGAGAAAGAGCGGGAGCACGGACAGTCGATAGTACAGGTCTTCGCGAAAACCTCGAGCCTTGACGAGGTCTCCGAGATCCCTGTTGCTCGCGGAAATCACGCGCACGTCGACCTTGATCGCCCGGTTGCTGCCCACCGGCTTGATCTCTCCCTCCTGGACGACCCGGAGGAACTTCGCTTGGAACTGGGGCGAGGTATCCGCGATCTCATCGAGGAAGATCGTCCCGCCGTCGGCTTCCTCGAAGAGCCCCTTTTTGTTGACCACCGCGCCGGTGAACGAGCCCTTCACATGCCCGAACAGCTCGCTTTCCAGCAGCGTCTCCGGAAGGGAGCTGCAATCAACGACGACAAACGCCTTGCCGCCGCGCGGGCTCAGACGGTGAATCGTCCGGGCGACCAACTCCTTTCCTGTCCCGCTCTCACCCTGCAGCAGCACCGTCGCTCGGCTGTCGGCAATCAACCGGATCATGGCGACCAACTCGCGCATGGGAGGGCTGCAGCCGATGATCTCAGGCGTCCCATCCTCCTCGGGTCCGCGGCCCGGCTCCGCCACCCCAGCGGTGGCCTTGTGCTGTCCGCCGGCTCGGGTTCGGGTGCCGAAGAGCACGAGCACCGACTCGACCCTGCCATCGCTCGAGAGCAGCGGGAACGCCTGGTGCATGCCGCAACTGGCACCGTTTCCGCCGACGCCGCAGGACAACGTTCGGATCTCGCCGGAGTGGAACACCTCGCTGGCGGGGCACGACCCGCAGGGATCGCTCCGCTGGAGGAAGGCCTCATAGCACTTGGCCGGCTGCAACAGCCGGGGCTGCTTCGGCTCCCCCATCCAGCCCGTTTCGTTGGCGTAAATCATGGTCAGGTCCCGGTCGACCACCATGACGCGCGAGCACATGCGGTCGGCAAGGAGTTGCAGCGCCTCGATGCGGGCGGACAGAACGGGGTCCCGTGAGAAAGGTGTCTGTGGATGAGATCCGGCCATCTCTACTGTCCTCGCTCGGGGGCGGCCTGATCAGCCCGTAGGGTTACCCCCGCCTATCCATTGTTCAAGAGGCGCTTGATCGTGTCCTTGAGGTCCCTCAGGCGGACGGGCTTGTCAAAGTAGGCCGCCACCCCGAACTGGAGCAGGTCGGCTCTGGTCCGCGTATCGCCGAAGGACGTCATGACGATGATGGGACATGCCGGCGCGAAATGCCGGAGCCGCGCGACATAATCCAGGCCCCCGGCGGGCATGCGGAGGTCCGTGATGATGAGCGCGGGAGGGGTCCCGAGGAGAAACTGCAACGCCTCGTCTCCGTCGGCCGCCTCCTTCAACGGGTAGCCGAGGTCCCAGAGCTCGTCGCAGAGCAGGCTGCGCATCTCATGATCATCTTCGACGAGAAGGATCGTGGACCGGGCCATCGCGCGTCTCATCCTTGGCGAGGGTGGCTTTGCTCACCCCATCGCTAGCGCAATCACCATGCCATCTGCCGCCCGGGGATGGCCAAGCCCTTCGCGACCGAAACCCCATGAATGTGTGACGTTTTACAGATTTCAGCGCCGGCTTGACGGGCGCGGGTTGACGAAAAAAACCCCAGCGAACTCCGTCGTTCTGGTGCAGGATGCTACAGCGGAAGTGAAGCTGACAGGTGGGATGGAGCTGATGAGCTGGTCGCGGGCAGCCTGACAGGTCACGGAGCCGGATCTTCCTTCTCGGCTTCTGCCCGTCAGCTCTTTGTCGATGTGCGACTGGTAGGCAAAGTAATGGTGAATGTGGTGCCGCTCCCCGGTTCGCTCTCCACGGTAATCGTGCCTTGGTGCTCTTGGATGATGCCCGTCACCACGTTGAGACCGAGGCCGGTGCCTTTCCCCACCTCCTTCGTCGTGAAGAAGGGTTCGAAGATCTTCGCCAAGTGCTCCCGCGGAATCCCTGGGCCGGTGTCACTGACGCTCAGGCTCACCTCGCCCTGCCTGGGCCGGGCGGAGATCCGAAGGATCCCACCTGCTTCCATGGCATGCACGGCATTCAGCAGGAGATTCAACAGCACCTGGCTGATCTGGTCCGGATCTCCATCGATCTCCGAGACGGCCCCGTCAAAGTCGGTCTCGACCACGATCCTATGTTTGGTGATCTTCTCCTGGATCATCTCGAGGGTCTCGTCAACCGTCCGGCGCAAGTCCATGCGGCGCAACTCTGCGGGTCGCCGCCGGGCATAGGCCAGTAACTGATTCATGATCTTGGTGATCCGCTCGACCTGCCGGACGATCGTGTCGAGCCCCTTGCGCATCCCCTCATTTTCGGAACGCTGCAGGAGATACTCCGCGCGTCCAAGGATGACGTTCATCGGTGTCCCGATTTCATGGGCCAACCCCGACGCCAGGACCCCCAACTCCGCGAGTCGCTCGGTTCGCCGGAGCTGCTCCTCCACACGCTTACGCTCGGTGATGTCACTGATGTAACCCTCGATCGCAGCCAGCCCGTCGTTGGACACGAATACGCCCCGCCCTTGCTCCCAGACCCATTTGGGATCCCCGTGCTTGGTCTTGATGCGATAGAGCAGGCTGAACGGCTGCCGCAAATGCAGCGCGGCCTGAACCTCTTCCCACACACGGTCGCGATCTTCTTTCATGATCAGGTCTCGACCAAACGTAACCCCATCGCCTCCTAGCAGCTCCTCGGGCTGGTAGCCGGTCAGCGCGACGCACCCCTGGCTCACGAACTCCAGGGGCCAATCCCGCTCGTTCTTGCAGCGATAGACCATACCGGGCAGGTTGCTCATCAATGTCGACATGAACCGCTGGCTTTCCTCGAGCGCCTCCATGGCACGCTGTCGCTCCGTCAAATCGCGGAGGATCACCGTGAACAGCTTGTTTTCCCCGGTCTCCGTCTGCGAGATCGAGGCCTCTAATGCAAATTCCTCCCCGTTCGCGCGAAGGCCGAAGATCGTTCCCAGCCGCCCCATGCTCCGGTTGGTAACGTGGGTCTCACCGAATCCCCGAATATGCTGACGGTGGCGTTCCCGAAAACGCTCCGGGATGAATCGGTCGATGGGCTGTCCTACGACATCCTCCGCACGACAGCCGAACATCCGCTCCGCCGCGGCATTGAACAACGTCACCCGCTGAACCTCATCGATGGTGATGATCGCGTCCATCGCGGAGCGGATGATCCCGTCCAGCCGCGCGCTCTTTTCCTTGAGCTCCGTGATCTCCTGGCCTACGAGGACCAAGCCGTCCGCCGTCCCGTCCTCGTTGAGCAGCCGCGTGGCGGTCCATGACACCCAACGGGGGTCGCATCCCTGCGTCTGCCAGAGAATCTCGAAGCTGCGCGCCGGATCCCCTGCCGCCACCTTGACCAGATCATGCCCCACGCGTTGCCGATCGGAGGCCGGGATACAGACCTCAAGGTAATTCTTGCCGAGGACCTTTGCGCGCCGGCTGCCGAAAACGCGCTCCGCCTCCGTGTTCCATTCGACCACGCTGAAGTTGTTGCGAACCACCACGATGATGACGCCGGCGCTCCTGGCGATGGAATGGAACCTGGGGTCGTTGGCCTGCACGGCGCGTGTGGCTTGAGCGCGAGAGGATGACCGAGGCGCCCTGCTCTTGGCGCGGTTGCTCTTCACGTTGCTTTTGCGATTAGCCATGGCACACGAATGGGCGGGCAGTTGCGGCGGAGCGAATCTTCTCTTATGCCTTGGCCTTTTCCTGAATCTCCCCGAGCTTGCGGTACAACGTCTTGCGATCGATCCCCAGAATTTGCGCGGCTTGGTACTTGTTCCCGCCGGTCTTGTCCAAAATACGGAGGATGTACTCGCGCTCGACCTCGTCCAGCGACAAATGTCGCTCGACGGCTTCGTCGATGACCCGCCGGTCCCCCCTCGAGCCCTGGATGGCCGCGGGAAGGTCCGTCGGGGTGATCCTGTCGCCGCGAGCCAGGGTGACCGCACGCTCGATCACGTTTTCCAGCTCGCGCACGTTGCCGGGCCAGGCGTAATCGATCATCAACGCGAGCGCGGTCTCGCTGATCCCGGCCAACGGCTTGTGGTTTTCATCCGCATATTTCTTGAGAAACGCCTCCGCCAGCAGGGGAATGTCGTCCCGACGGTCGCGGAGCGGCGGCATATGGATCTCGATGACGTTGAGGCGATAATAGAGATCCTCCCGGAAGCGCTTGGCCTTGACCTCCTCCTCCAACGATAAATTCGTCGAGGCGATGATGCGCACATCGATGGGAACGGATCGCGTTGCGCCCACCCTCCGAATCTCGCGCTCCTGGATCGCGCGCAACAACTTGGCCTGGAGCATGAGCGGAAGCTCGCTGATTTCGTCGAGAAAAAGGCTGCCTCTGTGCGCCTCCTCGAACAGCCCCCGCTTGTCCGCCTTCGCGTCGGTGAATGATCCTTTCAAGTGACCAAAGAGCTCGCTTTCGAGGAGCGCTTCCGGAATGGCGGCGCAATTGATCGGCACGAACGGCGCCCCACGACGCTCACTATTGAAGTGGATGGCCTTGGCGACCAGCTCCTTGCCCGTGCCGCTCTCTCCCGTGATCAGCACATTCGTCGGGCTGTCGGCGACCCGCTTAATCAGGTCGAACACCTCGCGCATCGCCTTGCTCTTCCCGAGAATCTGGTGAAAGCTGTACTCGCGCAGGACCGCCTGCCTGAGGTGCTCGACCTCGCGACGTAAGGCGACCTCCTGGGCCGCCCGCTCGGCCACCGCCACGAGCTCGTCGGTCTTCACCGGCTTGATCAGGTAATCATAGGCACCTTGCTTCATCGCCTCGACGGCGGTCTCGACGGTGCCGAAGGCGGTCATGAGGATCACGTTGATGTGGGGATAGGCGCGCTTGATCTCGGTCAGCAGTTCGATGCCCGCCATCCCCTTCATGCGCAGGTCGGTCACCACGACGCTGAAGTCCCGCTCGGCCAGGTGTTTCAACGCGTCCCCGCCGTGCTCGGCCACAGTGACGTCGTGACCGCGGTCCTGGAGCACGTCGCGAACCAACTCGCGCATTTCCGCCTCGTCGTCCACCACGAGAATTGTCCCGACCTGCCCAACCATATCCCACCCGCGTCCGGACCATGCGTTCGGCCTACTGATACTGATGCCTCAGCGTAGAGAGTTCCATTGACCGGGTCAAGGGGTGGACACAGGCATGGCGGGAGAGCCAAGCCTGGCCTGTTCAGGGGCCCGGGCCTGCCTGCCCCCCTTCATGGATGAGAGAGGCGCCGAGCTCTGGGCGTGGCATGGCCAGGGGGCGAGGGAAGACCAGACGCGTCGATCTGCGCGGGCTAGTGAGCCGAGAGGTCGGCGCCGGGGCGACCATGGTCAAGGTCAGGCTCGGGCTTGAGCCTGGCGCCGCTGGGGTGGAGGTTGTATTTCTTGAGCATCTTGTAGAAGTCGGCCCGGTATCGTCCGGCGACCTGGGCCGCGCGCGAGATATTGCCGTTGCTCAGCTCCAAGACCTCCTTGAGATATTTCTTTTCGAAGGCTTCCTTGGCCTCGGTCAAGGGCTGAAGTGAAGGCTGCCCGGAGGCCGACATGGAGGGGATCAGCTCCGGTCCGATCATGTCCTGGCGGGACAGAATCACCGCTTTTTCGATGACGTTCTCCAGCTCCCGCACGTTGCCGGGCCACGGATAGAGCATCAGCTTCTGCATGGCCGCGGGCGAGAACCCACGCATATCCTTGCCGATCCGCTGTCTGCTCTGCTCGAGGAAGTGCTGTGCTAGCAGCGGGATGTCGTCGCGGCGCTCACGCAGTGGAGGAATCGTCAGCGGGACGACGTTGACCCGGTAATACAAATCGCTTCGGAACGAGCCCACCTGCACGGCCTGATTCAGATCCTTGTTGGTCGCCGCGATGATGCGGACATCCACCTTCGTGGGATGTTCCGCCCCCAGCTCCCGCACTTCCTTCTCCTGGATGGCGCGAAGCAGCTTGACCTGCATCGGAAGCGGCATCTCAGCGATCTCGTCCAGGAACAGCGTGCCGCCGTTGGCGCTCTGAAACAACCCTCGCTTGGATCCGTGGGATCCGGTGAAGGCGCCGCGCACATAGCCGAACAGCTCGCTCTCGAAGAGCGTCTCGGGCACCGCGCCGCAGTTGATCGCCACGAACGGCCCTTTGCTCCGGCGGCTGTTGCAGTGCATGACTCTGGCCACCACTTCCTTGCCGGTCCCCGTCTCGCCGGAGAGACAAATGGTCGCATCCGTTTCCGAAACCTGCGCAACGGCCTGGAACAGCACCTGCATCTTCTGGCTGCGGCCGACCACGTTCTCCATGCCGTAGAGCTCTTTGACGAGCTGTTTCAACCGCCGGATCTCGCGACTCATACGCTGCTGCTGGAGCGCTTTCTCGATCTGAGCCTTGAGCTCCCGATCATCGAACGGCTTCGTCAGGTAGCCGAAGGCCCCCCGCTGCATCGCCTCGACCGCGTTGGGGATGCTGCCGTGGGCGGTCATGATGAGGATGGGAAGGCTGGCATTGGTCAGCAGCAACTGCTCCGTGATCTGGAGACCATCCTCCCCGTTCAGGCGTAGGTCAGTGATGGCAAGATCATACAGTTGGCGCCGGGCCTCCTCGACGGCTTCATGGCCGGTCGAGCACGTCATGACGGAAAAGCCCAAAGCCGTCAGTCGCATCTTCAGGAGATGCAATAAACCTTCGTCATCGTCCACGACCAGTATCTTTTCCTGATCCACGTATCGGTATCCTTTTCCTGTGCCCGCGCTCCTATCTGTGTGGAGTTGAGCGGGCATTAAGGTGAGGGGGGTTGGGGAAGCGGCACAGGCCTCACCGGCCTGACCTTTTGCCGCATTTCCTGATCGATCCGTTTCAAGGCGTCGAGTTGGTTATTGAGTTCTTTGATCTTCTTGTCCTGAATGGCAATCACCCGCCTGAGCTGGCGTACGGACGGCTTGTGCGAGTTTCCGGATTCCTCCTCGACCTTTTCCCGTTCCGTGGCCAGCTTTTCAAGTTCCTTGCCGCTCTCCGTGAGCTTCGCCTGCAGTGTTTCGAGCGTCGCCGCGTCGCGCTTGGACTTGTACAGCAGCCGGTGAATCACGATTTCACGTTCAAGCAAATCCCGCACCAACTGCTCCGTTGACTTCTCCGTCGCCCCGACCCCATCCGGGTACACGCGCAGGTAATCGAGCAGCCGGTTCCAGGTGCTCGGCTTCGCTTGCCCATCAATGAGTTCGATCCACAGCTCGCTGGACGATGCAAGACGGCTATCCGGCACAAGGTCCACGACTCGGGCAAAATGCTGTCTCGCGGTGAGACGGTCCTCGAACAGCCCGACCAGCCCGCGACTGAAGTGCAGGTAGGCGCAGGACCCGGTCACTCGGCAAGTCTCGAGCAATCGCTCCTGCCTGCGCGCAAGAACGCCATAGCGTTTGAGGTCGTCCCAATCGGCGGAAAACACGGGTCCCGCTGGATGCGCCACCGTGCTGATCGAGGCGCAGCCTGCGTGCAGCAGACCGAACCCAAGAAGCCCCAGCGCCAGCCATGCGCCGGCTCCCAGGTTTCGCTCAGGCCGTGCGCGATTGCGGCAGGACCACGTGAACCGTTGTGCCTTTGCCAAGCTCACTTTCAACCCAGATGTCCCCGTGATGTGCCTCCACCACCTTCTTGGCCAGCGCCAGACCCAGCCCGCTGCCGGCCATTCCGCCGCTCGCTTGCCGCCGGCCCTGATAGAACCGCTCGAACAGGTACGGCAGGTCGTCCTGTGCAATCCCCGGCCCGTTGTCGGACACGGCGATGCGGACCACGTGCGCACGCTTCTCCGGGTGCATCTGCAGTCTGACGACTCCGCCGGCAGGGCTGAACTTCAAGGCATTGGAGAGCAGGTTGTCCAGCACCTGCTCCATCCTGGCCGCGTCAGCGGGGACGAACACCCGTTCTTCCGGCGCCTCTATGACAATCTGAACATTTTTGGCATCAGCCAGCAAGCGAATCTTGCTCACCGACGTGTCGGCGATCGCCAGCAGATCGGACAGGACGATCCGGTACTCCATCATCCCCGCTTCCATTTTGGAGAGGTCCAGGATGGTGGAGATCAAGTGAATCAACCGCCGGCTGCTGGCGGCCATGATGCGGAGCGTCTCCCGCTGCTCCCCGGTGAGGCGTCCCGGGATCTCGTCCAGGAGCAATTGCGTGCCTTCCTGGATGGACGCGAGCGGCGTACGCAGCTCGTGCGAGACATGGGCAAAAAACTCCTGCTTCATGTCGTCCAACTCTTGCAGCTTCTTCGCCATCCAGTTCACGGCTTCCACGAGCTCCGTGAGATCGCTGGGCGCCTCCATCTGCACGGTCGTGCCAAAGGTGCCCTGCCCGATTTTCTGGATATGGCTCTGCAACCGCCGGAGCGGGCGCAAGATGCTGTAACTTGCCAGCCCCGCGAATCCCAGACCGACCGCCACGGCCAGCAGGACGAGCTGCCGGGTCACGGCCTCCGCCTGGGCCGAGCTGGCGCGGGAGTCGCTGATCACGGTGCTGACCTTTTCTTCGTGAAACTTGATGTAGGACTCGAGCCCGACGTTGATGCGCTCGATCAGGCTGTCCCGGCCAAGCTCGTATTGACCGTGGGCCGCAGGTGCCGCGGTCCGGGCCAACCTTCCACGATTCTGCAGAAATTTGTCCTGATACTCGGCCTGCAGATGGGTGATCTGATACAGGAGCTCCCGCCCTTGATCAGACTGCTCCGCTCGCAGCATGTTCCCGACGGCCCGACGAAATTCCTCGCCTTCCTCTCTGAAGTAGGACACGAACTCGACATCATGGACCGCCAGGTATTGCTTCTCACTCCGGAGCTGCGCGTAGAGGCTTGACAAGAGCCGCTTCGCGCTCGCGATCGCCGGGTAGTGATACGACACCAACTGGGTGCTCAGCTCGGTCAGCTCGCGGAGCTGGAACAGGGCGTAGAGATTCACTGCCCCCATGACCAGGACAATGGCCAGGCACCCGATCGCCAGGCGGGAGAAAATGGAGAGGCGGACCTTGGCAGGTCCGAGCGATTCACTCTTCGCTTCGGGAAGCAATCGGCTCAACCCATTGCTGTTCGTCGTAGGGGAATCCATACAGTGACGGTCTTTTGGACTGTTAATAGAACAGCTTTGCGGGCTTTGCAAGGTGAATGCAATTCCCTACGACCTTAAGAATACCCATAGAAAACCGCGCCTGCGGTCGCACCTCAGAATCACTAAAATACAAGCAATTACAATGACTTAAAAAAAACGATTCCAAGTGAGCCCACTGACCACCGGCACCCCTCTTGCAGTAAGCACAAAATCGTCCATCAAAGCCCCCCTCTGGCTCCCTGATGGCTCACGAACCACGAGCGGTGTCCTGAAGTGCGGGCCTCGCTCGTCGATGTCGCCGAATTTCCAGCCAGGGTCCTGGCTCCGGAAACGGCCGCTCGCATTATTCACCACACGGGAGCCAATTGCCATGCGTGGTCAGGATAGTGGGACCGAATGGGCCTGGCCTCTTTCCACCAGCGCCAGCACCAGAATTGATCGGATGCCGCTCATGCGCAGGGTACCGTACACCTTGTTGCTTGAGCTCGAGCCGCACCCATCCGGACAGGAGAAAGATGATGATGCGGCCGGCGACGAGCCGGGTGGAACGGCCTTATCCTTGAATGTCAGTGCCGGAGGCATGCTGGTGATCATGAACGGGTCGCCGTCGACACAACAAGTGTTGAAGGTCAGGGTGCCAACCCCAATTACAGGCATCGAGACCCCGACGCTCGCCGAGGTACGCTGGTCGCGGAAACTCCCCTTCCCTGCCCCGCACAGCCTCTACCTCGTCGGGCTGAAATTCATCGTGTGATACTCCGGCACCCGCCGCCCCTCCGAGTCGATTCGGGGGGGCGGCCCCTTATGCCGACGCCGTCCTCCAACAGCCAGGCCGCCAGGCCTGGGCAATGGCGCCCCCACACCCCCCTCCGCCGGTATCTTGTGCCCCTCCAAGCGATTTCGGTATGATTGGGCTCGCTGGAGGAAACAGACCCGCCAGCCAAGGATTTATCGGTTCATCTTATGGCGCTTCGTGACCGAGACTGGCCTGCCTACACCCAGTGGTTCTGCTGCCTCGCCTGTAATCGTCTCTGGACCTATCAAGGCAACGAAGTCATTGCGCTCGCCGAGAACTACACGCTAGGTCCCGCCATGCCCAGCGAGGGCGTCCCCGAGCGTACGTGCTTTCTCTGCGACGGCGTGGGCTCCACTTCACTCCTAGAGATCTAATCCGGCAATCCGCTTTTCTTACTCCTCGCTTCCCATCCGACTTCTAGCTTGGAACATTCGTTGTCGTCGCGATGTGCCGTGCAGCGAGGCAAACAGATGCCCCCGGAACAGGAGTAAATAGACCGCGAAGGCCGGAGTCACCACGAGGACCAGCATCCAGCGGAGGTCGGCGGGCACGCCGAGGGAGGCCAGCCAGGAGTTCAACACCATCCACGGAAAGAAGAGCAGTTCGGCAAAGCTCAACCCGCCGGCCCAGGCCACGTGTCCGGATGGATTCCTGATGAAGGCCCCCAGCAGCGGGAACGCCAGCACCATCAGGGGAAGGAACCACTCAATCCAATTCTCCACGACGAATTCGTAGCTTTCCCGGATGATGTCCAGCGCGTTGCCGTGCCGGACCTGGTAGATGACCTCGGGGGCGGGATTCAGGATGATGAACAGGAGAAGGAAGATGAGCGAGGTGATGATCGGCCCCTGCGGGTTGGCCCCCATGCCGCGCTCGAGGAGCATCATGGGAACCCAGAGAATGAAAAGCACACCAATCACATCCCAGAAATAGTGACCGAAGCTTTTCCAGATGTCCTGGAATCGAACGGGGCGCGCACCGACCACGGCGTCCTCGACAAGGCTGAGCGTCGCGCCGACGAGCAGAGCGTTGGCGGCTCCCATGATAAATCCTCCGAGAAGCCCGAGCCGCCCGATGCTCGCCCCGGCAAAGACAAGGAACAACAGGAAGATCACGACCGCGACGGCGATCATCCAGCACCGAGCGAAGGATCGGGCTGCTTTGATCAGCGCATGGCGGTACAGCAGCAGCGTCGCGTGAACCAGATCCACTCGAGCCCCCTACTTGGGTGCATCCTCGTCCGGGCGTCGCCGCGACTTCATGAACAGCGCGGTGGTCCGCAGCAAAAACCTGCGTGGCCCCCAACGACTTATGGCCGCCATCAGGCGCCCGCGGAGGCCCACGGTGACCGTCACGGGTCCACGGCTCAGCGCCGCCAGCGACGCCGAAACGACCTCTGCCGCGCTATCGACCCGGACGGGATCCTTAGGGACGTATCCGGCGGTCGCGTGAAAGTCCGTGTCTGTGGACCCGGGACAGCATGCCTGGAGCCTCACCCCGGACCCCCTCACCTCCTGGGCCAGCGCCTCCGTGAAGCTTATGAGGAAGCTCTTCGTGGCTCCGTATTGCGCGAGGTACGGGATCGGCATGAGCCCCGCGGTCGACGAGACGTTGATGATCGTGCCGCTCCCGCGCTCCAACATGCCCGGCAGAAAGAGTCGAACGCTTTCCACGATGGTGTTGATGTGCAGCCGCAGCATCTCCTGGAGCTTGGGGCTGGGCATGTCGACGAAGGCGCCGTAAAGACCAAACCCGGCATTGTTCACCAGGACATCCACATAGGGGCGTTGCGCTCGGGCAGCCGCGAAGAGGCGATGGCCCGCCTCCGGCTCCGCCAGGTCCATGATCTCCCATCCCGCCTCGATTCCATAACGTTGTACGAGGTCCGCGGCGAGGTGCTCGAGCCGATCCTTGTCTCGTGCCACAAGGAGCAGGTCGTGACCCCGGGCCCCGAGGGCGCGTGCATATTCGGCCCCGATCCCGCGCGAGGCCCCGGTGACTACGGCAAAAGGTTTGGTCGCGGCAATCTCGTTCATCGGCGTCCGGCTCCGACATTAACGAGATCGAACCGGGCGGTCAAGCTCGGCCGAAACCTCTCGACGGGCCGAGCTCAGCACGGTAGACTTCCCACGAGGCGCTCCTTCCCGAGTGACTTCCCGCCATGCTGAGAATGGTCGCACGAATGGCCGATACCGCCCACGCGGGGCACGCAGGAGATGCGGGTCCCCTGACGGTGCTGCCGCACGAAATGATGGGGGCGGTGGCGGTCCTGGCGATTATCGGCGTCGTTCTGGTTATCCTCGGCCTCGTGGGAATTTGGTTGCTGGTGAAGATTCACCGCCAGCTCAAACAGGGCGCACGCGATACCAGCAGCCCGCGCCATCCGTCCCCGCCACCATCCTCATCATAATCGTCTCTCAGAGTTGACATGCGCGGGGCTGTGGTTACCTGAGAGAAACGCGTCAATAATGAATCGTCAGTGCCAAGCAGTGTGTCCGGCGGACGCGCCTTATCCAGTCATCGCGATGTTTCATTTCCCCATGAGCATTGCCCCATGACTGCTCTTTCCCGAGGTGAAAGATGGATCTGAATCGGATGACGGTGAAGCTTCAGGAGGGCCTGCAATCGGCGTCCGCGCATGCGACGCGGCGGAGTCATCAGGGCATGGACGTCGAGCACCTCCTCCTCGCGCTGGTCGAGCAGGATGGCGGCATCGCGACGCCCCTGCTGGAGAAAGCAGGGATCTCGAATTCGGCCGTCCGCCAGGCCGTCGAGCAAGCGCTCGCGAAGCTTCCGCAAGTGCAAGGCCCCGGCGCCGGTCCGGGTCAACTTCATATCACGCCCCGCCTGTCCACCATCCTCACGCGCGCCGAGCAGGAGATGCAGAGTCTACGGGATGAATACATGAGCGTCGAGCACGTGCTGCTCGCGATGGCTGATGAAGGGGGACTGTTCCGCCGGCTTGGCCTCACGCGCGACAAGTTGCTGGCCGCCCTGCAAGAGGTCCGTGGTAACCAGCGGGTCACGAGCCAGGATCCTGAGGGAACCTACCAGTCGCTGGAAAAATACGGCCGCGACCTCACGCGGCTGGCCGGACAGGGCAAGCTGGATCCGGTCATCGGCCGCGACGAAGAAATTCGCCGCGTCGTGCAGATCCTCTCTCGCCGGACCAAGAACAATCCCGTGCTGATCGGCGAGCCCGGCGTCGGCAAGACCGCCATCGTCGAAGGACTCGCCGAACGCATTGTCAGAGGCGACGTCCCCGAAGGTCTGAAGCAAAAGCGGTTGGTCGCCCTGGACATGGGCGCGCTCGTCGCCGGCGCCAAGTTTCGGGGAGAGTTCGAAGAACGGTTAAAGGCGGTCCTGAAGGAAGTGCAGGCGGGCCAGGGGCAGATTCTTCTGTTCATCGATGAGCTGCATACCGTCGTCGGTGCCGGTGCGGCGGAAGGCGCCATGGATGCGGCCAATCTGCTCAAGCCAATGCTCGCACGAGGCGAGCTGCACCTGATCGGGGCCACAACGTTGGACGAGTACCGCAAGCGCATCGAGAAGGACGCGGCGCTCGAGCGGCGGTTTCAGCCTGTCTTTATCAATCAACCCTCCGTTGAGGACACGATCTCGATTCTGCGGGGCTTGAAGGAGCGGTACGAGGTTCATCACGGCGTGCGCATCAAGGATGCCGCACTCGTCGCCGCGGCGTCCCTCTCCCACCGGTACATCGGTGACCGCTTCCTGCCGGACAAAGCGATCGATCTGGTCGACGAGGCCGCCGCCCGACTCCGTACCGAGATCGACAGTCTGCCGGTAGAGCTCGACGAGGTCTCGCGCAAGGTCATGCAGCTCCAGATCGAGCGGGAGGCGCTCCGCAAGGAAAGTGATCCGGGAAGCCGGGCACGCCTCGAGACGCTCGAAAAGGAGCTCGACGAGAAGACCCGTGAGATGGAAGCCCTCAAGAAGCAATGGGAGACCGAGAAGGCATCCGTCGGGCGTCTCCGAGCGCTGAGACAGAAGATGGAGGGGGTGAAGCACGAGATCGAGAAGGCCGAGCGCGCCTACGATCTCAACCGCGTCGCCGAGCTCAAGTACGGTGAGTTGCCGCGTCTCGAGCGCGAGCTCGGTGAAGAGCAGCAGCATCTGGTCAAGAAACAAGGGGAGCGCAGCCTGCTCAAGGAGGAAGTGGACGAAGAGGACATTGCCCTCGTGGTCAGCCGTTGGACCGGCATCCCCATCACCCGCCTTCTGCAGGGAGAGATGGAGAAACTGCTGCACCTCGACGAGCTATTGCACCGACGGGTCATCGGCCAAGAGGAAGCCGTCCAGGCCGTGGCCGACGCCGTGCTGCGCGCGCGCTCCGGCATTAAGGATCCGAACCGCCCGATCGGCTCGTTCCTCTTCCTCGGCCCGACCGGCGTGGGGAAGACGGAGCTGGCCCGCGCTCTCGCCGCCAACCTGTTCGACGACGAAGGCAGCCTCGTCCGCCTCGACATGTCCGAATACATGGAGAAACACACCGTCGCGCGGCTCATCGGGGCGCCCCCGGGCTATGTCGGCTACGAGGAAGGCGGACAACTGACGGAGGCCATCCGCCGGCGCCCCTTCTCGGTCATTCTGTTCGACGAGATCGAGAAGGCCCACCTCGAGGTCTTCAATATCCTCCTCCAGGTGCTCGACGACGGCCGGCTCACTGATTCGCAGGGCCGCACGGTGGACTTCAAGAACACCGTCTTGATCATGACGTCCAACATCGGCAGCCATCACATCCTGGAGGCACAGCAGAAGGGGGCGTCCTACGACAGCATGAAGAATCTCGTGACCGGTGAGCTACGCCAGCATTTCCGTCCCGAGTTTCTGAACCGCGTCGATGAGATCGTGGTGTTCCATGCGTTGACCGGTGATCAGTTGGTAAGGATCGTCGACATCCAGGTCGCACGGTTGCGGGAGCGGCTGAAGGAGAGAAGGATCTCGCTGACCTTGGCGCCGTCCGCCCTGGCGGATCTGGGCTCACGGGGGCACGATCCGGTGTACGGAGCACGGCCCTTGAAACGCCTGATTCAGAACGAAATTGAAACGCCGATTGCGCGGCTTTTGGTGAAGGGAGAGCTGCAGGACGGCGATACCGCCGCCGTGGACGTGAAGGCTGGTAAGGTCGTCGTCGTCCCTGAGAAGCAGTGACGGGTAGAAACCTAGAGCCACGCGGAATCTAGTGCTGATCTTGACGCGTCACCGGTCACGCGTGACGGTTGTCTAGCCGAGCTCGACACTCCCCCCTTTGACGTCCTCGTCTCCCTGGGCGGTGCGGGTGCCATCGATGGACCAGTCGACGGCGGTCACCTGCAACGTCCGCCCACGTACCGTCAGAAACTGGGCTTCGGGCACCGTGACCGTGTTCGGTTCCCTCACTTCCGCCCGCAAGATCACCTTGTCGGTCTGCACGTGCTTGAGGACAATGCCGTTCTCGATCCGTGAGAGCGAATAGGCACCCGCCTCATTGAACATAAGCGAGCTGTTCACGAGCTTAGCCTTCACGCGACCATTCTCGTCGAAGAGCGCGAAATTGACCAACAGTGGGCCCGTCGGTTGTTTCAAGGCGAGCTCAATCTGAGGAACTCCCTCGACCAACACGGTGCCATCGGTATCCCGATAGATATTGCCTCCGACCACCACATCCATACTCACCTCTCTAAAATCCTTGGTGCGTTCCGCGTCATCTTTCACGCGTCGCGTTTTCTGATGCGATTCATGATGAGGGCGATACATCCGCCAAGGAGCCCGCCGCCGAACGTGGCGGTCATGAGCTCGACCAGCTTCACCTCCCAGAGGGACCCCTGCGCCTGCACGACCTCGCGAATGCCTCCCTGCAGCATGATCACGGCCAGTGCCATCGTGGCGCCCACCAGGAACCACCAACCGAAGATTTTCAGCGACTGCGGCACCGCCATGGATTACACCTCTGCTCGCCGATCGAGGCCTCGATACTGGATTGCCTCAGCCAGGTGCTCGGTTCGGATGACCGACGAGTCGCCGAGATCAGCGATGGTCCTGGCCACCCGAAGAATGCGTCCATGCGCCCGCGCTGACAGCCCCAAGCGGGACATGGCCTGCTCGAGCAACTCGCGCCCGTCCGGCCCGACCACACAGTACTTCTTGAGGTGTCGCGGCTTCAACTGGGCATTGCAGTAAATCCCGTCTTTTTTGTACCGCGCGGCCTGGCGCCCCCGTGCCCGGCCCACCCTCCCCCGGATAGCGCTCGAGGGCTCCTGCGTCCCCGCCTCGCCCAGCTCGCGGATCGACACGGGGGGCACGTCCACGTGAAGGTCGAGGCGGTCCAGCAGGGGGCCCGAGAGCCGGCCCCGGTAACGTTGAATCTGGTTCGGCGAGCAGACGCACTCATGGCCGCGATCCCCGTGGAACCCGCAAGGACAAGGATTCATCGCGGCAATCAACATGACGCGCGCGAGGTACCGTGTTGACGCGCTGGCACGGGTGAGCGCCACCGTCCCGTCTTCCAGCGGCTGACGAAGGCCCTCGAGGACGGCGCGCTTGAATTCCAGGATTTCATCCAGGAACAGGACCCCGTTGTGCGCGAGCGAGACCTCTCCCGGCCTCGGGATCGCGCCTCCCCCGACCAGACCCGCATCAGAGATACTGTGGTGCGGCGCGCGAAACGGTCTCGCCGACATCAGAAACGACCCGTCCCCGAGCTGCCCGGCGACGCTGTGCACGCGTGTCGTCTCCAAGGCTTCTTCCCGCTCCATGGGCGGCAGGATTCCGGGCAGCCGTCGCGCCAGCATGGTCTTGCCGGATCCGGGGGGTCCAATCAGCAGGACGTTGTGCCCCCCCGCCGCGGCCACCTCGAGCGCCCGTTTGGCGTGCTCTTGTCCCTTGACGTCAGCGAAGTCAGCGTCCTCCATGCGCTCAATGCGCGCCGACGCAGCGATGGGGACCGGCTGCGCCGGCTCGATAGCCCGGTCGCCGCGCAGAAATTCGACCGCCTCAGGCAACGTTCGGACCGCATAGGCCTCCGAACCGTCGGCAATCGCCGCTTCCTCGGCGCTTCCGGCGGGAAGGATGAGGGCGTAGCGCGTCCGGCAGGCCAAGGCCATTGAGAGAGCGCCGGGCACGCGTTTGACGTGCCCATCGAGGGACAGCTCTCCCGCCACGACGCGATCCGCGAGGGCCCGCGGCGGCACGATCTCCTCGGCGGCCAGAATCCCGAGCGCGATGGCCAGGTCCAGCCCGGCCCCCTCCTTCTTAAGCCCGGCCGGCGCGAGATTCACGGTGATCTTCTTCACGGGGAAGGTGAACCCGGTGTTTTTCAGCGCGGCTCGCACCCTGTCCCGGCTCTCACGCACGATCGCGTCCGGCAGCCCGACCACGGAAAACTGCGGCAGGCCGCCGCCGATGTCGACCTCGACTTCGATGAGGTGCGCATCGAGCCCGAGCAGCGCGGTGCTGAGGACTTTGGCAAGCATGGCTCTAAAGGGGAAAGGAAAAAGTCAAACGGCAACATACAATAAGGCGGACCAGAGAGAATCTGTTCATCCGACCTTTTGTTTTGCCTTTTTACCTTTCCCTTTCGGGCGCGGAGCGTCCAAATTATAGGTGGGCTCCGAAAGCTTTTTCAACAATGCCTCTCTATCGTGTATAATACGATGGCACGCTCTCCCTAGTGATTCCTTTCTTCTCGTTGATGCGACAGTCACGACACGCTCATCGCGAGTCCCTGCGGCTCGCATTGGTCATCGTGGTCGTTCTCTTCGCCTTCGCACCGGAGGTCCGGGCCGAGTCGGGAGGCTGGACCACCATGGCCCCCGCGCCGAGCAAGCGCACGGAAGTCGCCGCCGCCGTTCTGAACGGCAAGATCTACGTCGTGGGCGGATTCAACGAGCCCTCCCTGAGCAACATCGCCAAGCTGGCTGTCAGCAATGCGGTGGAAGTCTACGACCCGAAATCGGATGAATGGACCAGTGCGGCTCCACTGCCAGTCCGACTGCACCATACCGCCACCACGGTCATCGGCGATCGGTTATACGTGGTGGGCGGATTCACCACCGGATTTCTTTCCCTCTGGAACCCGGTCAATTCCGTCTTCCGCTACGACCCGGCCGAGGACACGTGGGAGGAGCTGGCTTCGATGCCGACGGTCCGCGGCGCGTTGGGGGTGGCGACGATCGGCGGCAAGCTGTACGCGGTTGGTGGCATCGGGGGGCAGGGCAATAGCGATGCCGTCGAAGTCTACGACCCCTCAGCCAACACCTGGACCCGCAAGACACCGCTGCCGACGCCACGCGACCACCTCGCCGTGGCCGCGGCAGGGGATCGCCTCTACGCCATCGGCGGTCGCGTCAACGGCAGCTACAGCAACAACCTGGCTGTCGTGGATGCCTACGACCCCCATACGGATGTCTGGCAGGCGGCGGCATCCCTCCCGACGGCACGGAGTGGGATCGCTGCGGGCGTGATCGGAGACACGATCTACGTGGTGGGCGGCGAGGCACCCGAGGGGACGTTTGACACGAACGAAGCTTACTCGGTCTCCACAGATAGCTGGCGATCCGCGCCGGCCCTCCCCACCGCACGGCACGGGCTGGGTGCGGCGGTCATCGACGATCAACTCTATGTGATCGCGGGGGGCCCAACACCCGGCGGGTCCTTCAGCGATGTCAACGAACGCTTCGTCCCGGGGCCCATCCGCACCGCCGGGCTCCTGTCTGGCCGCGCGTCCCCCCGGCACGTCGGGACGGTGATGGCGCTGCTCGCGACCTTCAACGACGCCGGCGTGCTCCCGCCGGAATCCAGTCCTGACGCCAACCGCCTGATTCGCTCATTGATCCAGTTTCAATCCGCGTTCATGAAAAGCCCCAACCCGGCCGTCACCGAACTCCTCCGCGATGCGCTGGCACAGAAGCTGGGTGACCAAACCGAACCCGCGGTGCGCGCGTTTCGCGCAAACGGATGGACTTCCCAATCACTGGAGGCGGTTGTCGACTACGCCGCAAGGACGCCGCCTTGGTCCCGGCCTGCGCTGGTCGAGGCTTTGCGCGAGTACAACGTCGGCGAATCGGATTTCGCGATCCTTGCGACCGTGTTCTCTGAAGCGCGCGCCGCACTGGCTTCCGAAGGGCGAGACGTCCACGTCGTATACGCGCGCTGGCACGGCCAGATGCCCGGTGCGAGCTTGTGAACCGCTCACCGGCGGTCGCCTTCGGCCGACCGCCCGCACTGCATATTGCTCAGGAGGATGATTATGGCGACCAAGGCCTACGTTCTGATCAAGGTCAAGGCGGGTAAGACCAAGGAGGTTCTGAAAACTTTGAAGAAGATCGCCGGAGTGGAGCAGGCGCATCCCTGCTTCGGCCAGCCCGACATTTTCAGCTTCGTGAACGTGGCCGATGAGAAGACCCTGTCCGACCTCGTCATCAGCAAGGTCCACACCATCGAAGGCGTGGAGGAGACGGACACGCATATCGTGGCGGAAGCGTGAAGACCGTACCGCGTGACGGGTAACGCGTCACGCGGTACCCGTCACGGCTTCTCTGGCTCCAGACTGATGACTTTTCCGGTCTCGGCGGATTCGTAACAGGCATCCGCGATTTCCACGGCCCGCAGCCCGTCGAGTCCCGTGACCGGCATAGGCCCGCCCTTATCCAGCGCCTCGAGGAACTGCGTCACGGTATCGACGAGCGTCGCCCGGCCCTCCACGACCTGTTCTTCCTCCTTGGTCCCCGCCCACAGGCGGTACAGCCGATGGTGGGTCCAATCAGCCACGAGCTGGCCGTCGCGCCCCAGCCACTCTGCGCGGCCGACCCGGCCACTGGCGAGACGCGACACATCCAGCAGGCATGGGACCCCGCCTGCCGTCCGGAGAGAAACCCAGGCCCGTGCCTCGGGTACCCCAGCCCCCCGGGCGTCAAGCTCGCACCGGACCTCGGTCACCTCATCTTCCAGAAGGAACCGGACCAAGTCCAACAGGTGAATCCCGATCTCCAAGAGTGCCCCGCGTCCCCCATACTCCGCTGGGTCGCGCGCCGGAAGGGAGCGCGGCTCGACGCGACTCGTCAGCACGAGGTAGGCGGGCTCTCCGACTCGAGGCAGCTGCTCCTTGAGCAGCCGGATGGTGGCTTCGAACCTCAGTGTCTGCGCCGTCATCAGCGGCACGCCGCCCGCTTCGGCTGCCCGGACGATCTCCCGGGCGACGGCGGTCGCCGGGGCGAGCGGCTTCTCCACGAGCATAGGCTTTCGCTGGCGGACGGATTCGAGGCAGATCTCCTCGTAGGCGGACGGAGGTGTGGCCACCACGACGGCTTCAACGGCGGGATCGGCAATGAGCTCGCGAAAGTCTTCGTAATACCGCACCCCGTGCTCGGCAGCGAACTGTTCGCCCTCGCCGCGCCGGCGTCTGCAGATCGCGGCGAGCCGCGCCTGGGGCACGTCGTGCAGCAAATGGTGCGCATAGCGGGACCCGTGCCGGCCGAGTCCGATGAGACCGATTCCTCGCGAAGTCATACTGTCAGACGGGGTGAGGGTGCGCTGCATTCTAGCGCGGTTCGCTTTCCAGGGGTAAACAAATCCGCGCCGCTCAGGTTATTTTCGGCTCATTCAGTTCCTATTCGAATGCATGAACGAACAATGCTCCCTCTCCCTCCAGCGGAGAGAGAGGGGCCAGAAGCGTGACACACGATTTGCCGAGCAGTCTCATGTTGAAGGCGTCGACTGGGCATGGCAGAAGCGGGGCGCGCACGGATCCACCTTGGTCATTCGGTTGACAGTGCGACTAGCCGATCGTTATAGTTCACAACCGCTCACACACCGTGAATCGTATCGGGACAACCGACGAGAGGGGACACCATGTCCATGGCCG
>JBFISJ010000013.1:0-26300 GCA_041608595.1 Nitrospiraceae bacterium | reverse complement strand
TCTGGCTCACCCCGATTGGGGACCACGGCCCGCCGGTGCGGTGCGGAAAATAAAAAAAGGCGATAGGCGATCGGTCGTCCGTTGTGCGGAAGGGCTCGGGGCCGGGGACGGGGACGAGAGAGGCCACGTTGTGAGTCCCGGGTTATGACCCGGGAATTGCGATCCGTGGGCCAGAAACTCCATACTCAGACGCTTGCTTTGATTGACTCTTACCCCGCGCGGCGAGCCCGCAAACTCAGGAGGAACCATGGCCGATGAAGCGAAAATTGCCCAGAAGGGCCCCTATGTGGTGGAGGTGGGGCCGGGGACCGTGTATTGGTGTCGGTGCGGCCGGTCCAAGACCCAGCCATACTGCGACGGATCCCACACCGGCACCGACTTCGCGCCGGTCGAAGTCCATTTCGAGGAAAAAAAACAGGTCGCGTTTTGCGGATGCAAGCACACGAAAACGCCACCCTACTGCGATGGGACACACTCGTCACTCTAAAGAACAGGCGAGGGGCCAGAAGCCAGGGGCCAGGGGTCGTGAGATCGACGCGAGTTCTGCTTCGCGAGCCGGCCGTCTTTAGCCCATGCCCCTCTTTTTTTGCCGATGGCGCTGATCACGCAGGGTCCTGCCTCGTGCCCCCATCCTCTTTACCTCGAAGAGTGCCGCCGGCTCAGCCACGCCGATCCCGTGATCGCGTCGCTCATCAAGCGGATCGGTGTCTGTCAGCTCCGCCCGCGTCGGGACTATTTCGCCACGCTCTGTGACTCCATCATCTCACAGCAGCTCTCGCTGGCAGCGGCGGCAACGATTTACCAGCGATTCACTCGTCTGTACCCTGCGAGACGCCCGACTCCCCGAGCTGTGGCCAACACGCGCATGCCGCGGCTGCGCACGGTCGGGCTGTCGCGCCAAAAGGCTGGATACATCAAGGACCTGGCGGTTGGGTTCGTGGATGGGACCATCCGGCCGAGCCGCTTTGTGCAGCAAGACAATGAAGCGATCATCGAAGGGCTGACGTCGATTCGAGGGATCGGGCAGTGGACCGCGGAGATGTTCCTCATTTTCGCGCTGAATCGATTGGATGTCCTGCCGGTGGATGATTTCGGGATCCAGAAGGCCGTGAAGCGCTGGTACACGCTCAAACGCCTCCCCGGTCCAGCCACGTTGCGCGCCGTCGCCAGGCGCTGGGCTCCGCACGAAACGCTCGCCTGTTGGTACCTCTGGCAAAGCGCGCATCTCGAGTAGCCTTGAGACGGGACCTCAACGCGGGTCCCGATCGACGTGCCTGTCTGTGAGCCGGGAGAGCACGACGGTGACGCGCGTGCCCTTCGAAAGCTCGGACTCTATGGAGAGAGAGGCGCGGATCTCTTCGGCTCGCTTCGACATGTTGACGACCCCGCGCGCCCCCGCCATATGTCATCAGAGGATGGGGAACCTCAGGGCTTTTAGGGGTCGCGTGGCCGGGCCGGAGGCTACCGTGCAGCCTTCTCGAGCGCGGAGACGAGAGAGTCCGCGTGCGGGTTCTTCACGGTTCGCTTCGCGATGATGTCGACCGCCCTGGTCTCCTTGCCGTAGTAGGCGGTATTCCACGAATCGCGCGTGGCAATGGCCGCCCCTTCCAGCGACAGGCCGCCGAACAGCCCCTTCGACCGGGCGAAGGAGATCAGATCGGCGCTGAGGTTGGGTGCCGTCGCGCCCTCGACCCGGCCCCCGATCGGGCCGACGGCCACCGAGGCGTCGGCGCCGAGCTTCATGGTGCTGGTGAGCATGGAATCGACGCCTTTCTGGCTCATGACGAGGAGGACCAGCTCCGAGGCCTGGCCGCCGAACTGGAAGCCGAAGCTGATCCCACCGAGGGTGTAAAAGGCCGGATAGCTCCACGCGTCCGTCTTCTCGTCACGGACCAGCAACACACCGCTGCCACCGGACCCACCGATGAAAAAGGCCCCCTTGATCATTTGCGGCACGACCAGCACGCCCCGGGCATTTTTGAGATTGTCACGCAACCAGGACATATTCTTGTCCGCCAGAAAACTTTTGATCGTCAGGCGGGCCTTCTCCACGAGCTCTTGGGGCTCCGAAATCTCCTCGTCAGCATGCGTAACCATGGGGGCACCGGTCACGAAGGCCACGGTGATCAGCAGAATCATAAGCAGTCTCGCACGCTGCTGCAGAGCGGGTCGTTGGGTCCACCCCATCATGGTTGTCGCCTCCCTCGCAGAAGTTGTGATGCACGCGGTTTGGGTATCTTGGTATCACTCGCCTCGGCCCCCGGTCAACAGGCTTTGGGGGCCGCTTGTCAGGTGCAAGAGAAGCGCCAGGTCGAAGCGGGTCCTTCCGCACCGCGCGGGGTCGTCACGTGAGACGTTCGCATCGCGAAGGCCACAGAAAACATTGACCTGCTACAGGCGCTCGGTCATGATGCGTGTGAACCTGTGGAGGAGCACTCGACACCCATGAGTGACAGCACCCGCAGCTCTCCTGCGCGAGTCCTGGCGACGCTGGGATGGATCACCATCGTCATCGCCGGCATGCGCGCGGCGGACGCCATCCTGGTGCCCATGCTGCTCGCGATCTTTCTCGCCTTCATCTGCGCCCCCCTGGTGCTGTGGCTCGAGCAGAAGCGGATACCCGCGATGGTCGCCGTCCTGATCGTCGTGCTGCTGGTCATCCTGGTCGGCTTGGGCATCGGGACCGTGGCGGGAACCTCGGTGCGGCAATTCACGATTGAGATGCCCAAATATCAGCAGCAGCTGCGCGACGAGATGACCTCGCTTCTGGCATGGCTCCGGCGCCTGGGCCTGGAGGTCTCATCCGACGATCTGCTGAAATACATCGATCCCGGCGCGGCCATGCGATTGGGCGCCCGCATGGTCTCCGGCCTGGGGGAGATCCTCACGAACTCGTTTCTGATCTTGCTGACCGTGATGTTCATCCTCTTTGAGGCATCGACCTTTCAGCAGAAAGTCCTGGCCGTTTGGGGAGCCGAGAAGCGGTCGACGCAATCCTTCTCGAAATTCGCCGACGATGTCTACCACTATCTGGCGATCAAGACCGCGGTGAGCCTGGGGACCGGCCTCCTCGTCGCTCTTTGGGTTGCCTTGATGGGAGTGGATTTCCCGTTGCTCTGGGGGCTGCTGGCTTTTCTGCTGAACTACGTGCCGAACCTCGGTTCAATCATTGCCGCGGCGCCCGCCGTCCTGCTCGCCCTGCTCCAGTTAGGGCCGGGTCGCGCGTTGTTCCTCGCCCTGGGATATGTCGTGATCAATATCGTCGCCGGCAACATTCTGGAGCCCCGCCTCCTGGGCAAGCGTTTGGGGCTCTCGACCCTCGCCGTGTTCCTCTCGCTGGTATTCTGGGGCTGGGTGCTCGGCCCGATCGGGATGATCCTCTCGATTCCGCTCACGATGATTCTGAAGATCGCGCTTGAGACGAACGAGGACACGCGGTGGCTCGCGGTCCTGCTCGGTTCGGGCCGGGAGTTACGCATCGCGCCGGCGGGATCACCAGGTTCCGAAACGTCCGAACAAGTCGCGGCGAGTACGAAGGGCTGAGCCGGCTGATCCCCCTGTCTTACCCTCGCGGAGCCGCCCCGGCTTGCTCCGGTATCAGGTCTGCAAGGACGGGTTGGAGAATCGGCGTCAGATTGCGGACGATCACCTCATACCCCCGTCCTGTCGGGTGAATCCCGTCGGCCTGGGTCAGATGATCGTTTAAGGCGACGTCTTCGAGGAAGAACGGCATGAAGGGCAAGCCGTACTTCCTTGCAAGGTCCGGGTAGATGTCGGCAAAGTCTTTGGTGAATCGTGCGCCGTAATTCGGCGGCAGCTTCATACCGACGAGGACGACCGGGACCCGCGCTGTGCGAAACTTCCTAATGATCGCCTCGAGGTTCGCCCGTGTTTGGGCCGGGTCGACGCCGCGGAGGCCGTCGTTGGCCCCGAGCTCAAGGATGACCAGGTTGGGGTTGCTCTTGAGCACCCAGTCTACGCGCCGTAATCCTCCAGCGCTCGTCTCCCCGCTCACGCCCGCATTCACGACCCGAAAGGGATAGCCAGCCTGATTCAGCCAGCGTTGGAGATGCGCGGGGTAGGTGTCCTCAGGGGGGACGCCGAGTCCCGCCGTCAAGCTGTCTCCGAACGCGACGATACGTCCCGTGTGCGTTGCCGCCGGAGCCGAGGCAGGGTTGCTGTGTCTATCCGCCTGCACGGACGAGGCAGCCCCAGGTCGCTGCTCAGCGGGCGTTTGCCCGGGACGGGAATCGACGGAGGGCGCCTCGCAGCCGAGGATGAACGCGAGCAGGGTCGCGGCGAGCACGGTGAGGAACCACTTCGCCGACCCGTCTCCGAGGTGGTACGGTCTCGCGGGAGAGTGAACCCCCACGCCGTCTGCGGTGTCAACGGTTCGTGGCATGAGGCCTCGAGACATCAAGTCTCGACTGTAGTGTACCAACCTTTGGCGCGGAAACCACAGAGGTCGAGGGATATAATAAAGGAGTGCGGTCTCTACCCGCATCCCCCCACCTCGACATGAAAGGATTGATATGATGATTTCTGTCCGGAACTTGGTCATGCGCCTGAGCGCAGGCGGGCATCCGGTGACCATCCTGGACGACGTGTCGCTGGACATTCCTCCCAAGCAGGTCGTGGCGATCATGGGGCCGTCCGGCTCTGGAAAATCCACGTTGCTCGGCCTCATCGCGGGACTCGATCGACCCACGTCTGGAAGAATTCTGCTCGACGGTGTGGATATCACCGATCTGCGCGAGGGCGAGATGGCCCGATGCAGGCGGGAAAAAATCGGCTATCTCTTTCAATCCTTTCATCTCATTCCCACCCTCACCGCGGTCGAAAATGTCGCCGTGCCGCTGGAGCTGCGAGGCGATGCGGACGCGGCTGACCGAGCCGCGCGATTGCTGCGGGACGTCGGTCTCAAGGATCGGCTCACGCACTATCCGGTGCAACTGTCCGGAGGCGAGCAGCAGCGTGTGGCGCTGGCACGAGCCTTCGCCTGCCAGCCGTCCATTTTGCTGGCGGATGAACCGACCGGCAATCTTGACAGCACGACCGGGCGTCAGGTGATCGACTTGCTGCTGGGCCTGAACCGGGACTACGGCAGCACGCTGGTCCTTGTCACGCATGATCCCGACCTCGCGTCGAAGGCGGAACGCGTTGTGGCATTGCGCGACGGGCGGGTCGAATCAGATCGTCACCTCGCCTCCCAACCGGGGCCATCGGGAGACCGACGCTCGTGAGCGCGTTTTCGCTGCGCATGGCCTGGCGGGAAACGAGGGCGGCCTGGCGGCACTTCCTGTATTTCTTCGTCTGCATCGCTCTGGGAGTCGGCGCCCTGGTCGGGGTCGGCCTCTTTGCGACCAGCCTGGAGCAGACGGTCATTCGCGAGGCGCGGGCGTTGCTCGGAGGCGACGTGGAAGTCCGCTCGTCGCGCGCGTTGAGCCCGAACGGATTGGCCGTCCTCGGGTCACTCGAAAATCGGGGGATCGCCTGGACCCACGTGAGCGAGCTCGTGGCCATGGCCGCAGTCGCCGACGGTGCGACGGCCACAACGCAGATCGTCGAGCTGAAGGCTGTGCCCGAGGCATACCCGCTGTACGGGGAGCTGGTGACGGAGCCCGAACGCCCGCTGCCCGCGTTCCTGCAGGAACAGGGTCATGCCTGTGCGCGGTCGCCCTGCTGGGGGGCCTTGGTCCAAGAGTCGCTGCTCATCCGCATGGGTCTGTCGGTCGGGGATGAGCTGAAGGTCGGACAGGCGCGCCTGAGGATCACAGGCCTCGTCCGCAAGGAGCCCGATCGTGTGGCGAATGCCTTCAGTCTGGGCCCACGCGTCCTGATCTCGCGCCTGGCCCTGGACGCCACGGAGCTCATCCAGCCCGGGAGTCGGGTCCACGAGCGGTATCTGCTCAAGGTCCCCCCCGGGACCGTCCCACAACGAGTCGTCGGGGAGCTGCGCAGTCGGCTCGCGGGGGAATCGGCCCGGATCCGCGCCTATCGCAATGCCCAACCCGCGCTCAAGCGGTTCCTCGATCAACTCGCCCGCTATTTCGGGCTGATTGGACTCACCGCCCTGTTCGTCGGGGGTATCGGGGTCGCGACGACGGTCCAGGCGTTTCTGCGCGAGAAGCTGCACACCATTGCCGTGTTGAAGACGCTCGGCGCGGACTCGAAGGTCGTCATGCGAACCTACCTGCTGCAGGCCATGGTCCTGGGGCTCATCGGAAGCGTGGCCGGCGTGTGCCTCGGTTTCGGGCTTCAGGCCCTGCTGCCGTCTCTCGCGAATCGCCTATTCCCTTCTCCGTTGCTGCAGCAGATCGATCTGACCAGCACCCTCGGTCTCCACGCCGCGCTCACGATTGTGAAAGGCGTCGCCCTTGGCTTGCTGACCACGCTTCTGTTCGCCATCTGGCCGCTGCTGGCCATTCGCGAGATCAGACCCGCGCTGGTGTTCCGCCGGGAAGTCTTGTCCGGGCTGGGTTTGCCCGCGACGGCGCAGGCTTCCCGTCGACGGAACTGGCGCCGGCTTGCGGGATTCGATGATCCTGCACGCGCGGGTATCGCCGCGGCGCTTGGCCTCTCGCTGGCGGCCCTGGCGATCTGGCAGGCCGGGTCCGTGACCGTCGGACTGCTCTTCATCGTCGCACTGGCCGTTGCCGTGCTGCTGCTGTCGGGCGCCGCGTGGCTGATCGTTCGCGGGCTCGCGCGGTTGCCGACGCCCAAGAGCCTGGTCCTCCGGCAGGCCGTCAAGAACATTCATCGGCCCGGCAGTCAGGCGCCCGGTGTCATGGTCGCGATCGGCATTGGCGTCATGGTGATCGTGGCGGTCTCGCTTATGGAACGTGCATTGATCCACCACGTGGGCAAGAGCCGGCCGTCCGATGCGCCCACTTTCTTTTTCATCGATATCCAGCCCGATCAGCTCGAACCTTTCGTCCGCCTCATGCAGGACGAGGTGGGCGCCGCGCCCGAGATGACGCCGCTCGTGCGGTCCCGTCTCTATGCGATCGACGGTACCCGTGTGGAGCTCGAGGATGAGTCTCCTCAGGCCCGGCAGGATCGCCGCCAGGGCCGGAAACGCTGGTACTTTACCCGCGAATACAAGCTGACATTCCTGGACCGCCTGCCCGGGGACAACACGCTTGTCAAAGGAGAGTGGTGGCCGGCCGGCGCGGCACCGGGGCGTCCGTTGGTGTCGGTCGAGGAGGAAGCCGCGGAGCACCTGGGCGTCGACATCGGCTCGACCGTTGAGTTCGACATCCAGGGCGCGACCGTGGCGGCCACCGTCGCCAGCATCCGTCATGTTGACTGGGGCAGTTTTTCGACGAATTTCTACATGATTCTGTCCCCGGGATCCCTGAAAGGCGCGCCCTTCACCTATGTGGGGACCATCGGTGTGCCGCCGGACCAGGAGGTTCCGCTCCAGCAGGCGGTCGTGGCGGCGTTTCCCAATGTCACGGCCATCAACATCGGCGAAGTGCTCGACACCTTCGCACGGATCCTGGACCGCCTCTCCTTGGCCATCCGGTCCGTCGCGGTCTTTTGTATCCTCGCGGGGGCCGTGGTCATGGCCACGGCCCTGGCAACGACACGCTATCGACGGCTTTACGAGTCGGTGATTCTGAAGGCCTTGGGCTCTACTCGCGGGATGATTGCGCGAGCCTTTGCGGCGGAGTATGCCGTGCTTGGAGTGGCCGCGGGCGGGATCGGCGTGGGGCTCGCGGCGGCCTTGTCGTGGGGGCTGCTCTACTTCTTCCTGGACGTGCCCTGGCTCTTCCAACCGAACGTGTTGCTCGGCGGCCTGGCCTGGACGGTGGTGCTCACCGTGGTGGTCGGGGTCTTCAGCACGTTTTACATCCTCGGCCGTTGGCCCTTGCCGGTCCTGCGGCAGGAATAGGCGGGCCCCGAACGAGGCCGAAGCCTTTTCAAAATGCTGCCCCTAGAGCGGGG
Source organism: Nitrospiraceae bacterium (assembly GCA_041608595.1). Taxonomy (GTDB): domain Bacteria; phylum Nitrospirota; class Nitrospiria; order Nitrospirales; family Nitrospiraceae; genus JBFGRM01. The sequence continues at coordinate 18,350 of JBFISJ010000013.1, read as the reverse complement.
TCCAGAATCCCTGCCGATATCTCCCGCAAAGATCGCAGGAGCACGCGTCATGAGGTGGGTTTGCGCGCCCCTGAATCGTCGTGGCATCGATCTGAACACGACGCAGCCGCTCTTCCCGCTCGAGGTTCCTGAGAATGCGATGGTATTCCCTGGCCTCCTCATCGGTCGGCCAGAAGAATTTGTGAAGACGGTCGCGTATCTCTTGCCAGCGCTGGAGGGCTCGCCTCATGGTCGTCTTGAGCATGCCACCCATTTTTCTGGACATGTCCTGCACTGTGACCGAGGAACGCGCCGCGGCGCAGCCCGCGCGACAGGCGCGGTTGCTAGGGGCGAGGGTTCAGAGACGCTGAGTCGGGATTCTCTTTGATCGCTCCGTGCCTGCTGACCCGGGAGGACATCGCCGCCTTGACGATCCTGCCGATCCGATGTTTCTCTTCCCGCCGAACCTTCGTGAAAGCCAGACCCAATCCATTCCTGTCGCCGGTGTGGGAGCAGACCACCGCTTCGTCGATCGTCACAGGTTTCTCGTCCTGAGCGACTTGGAACTCCACGCGTATCCGAGCCCCTTCCGGAATCCAAAGCTTACCGTCTAGGCGGCAGCCACCGACCGACAGATTGACGATCTTCCCGCGGACGGCGGTGAAGTGGGACTCAAAAAACGCAGAGCGAATCCATGTCGGGTAGTTCACGCGAATGCGGTGGAAGTTTCGCTGCGGAATAAAGAGGAGGTGTCCGCAGAAGGCAAAGAAGCGCTGCGCACATAATTGGCAGCGATGCGGATAAAAGGTCAGCCAGCCGATCAGCCGCTCTCCCAGATGCTGCTGGGGGGCGAGTCGGACCAGCCGAGTTTTACAGCGAGGGCATCGTGTCATGAGCAGGCTCCGTGAGGGGAGGATGAGACCCAACGTAGCAGCGGAACTGCACCTCCTCAATGACTCGTATCGGTGGGGCGGCAATACTTTCGACCGGAAACCCGTTGATTTGATACAGGTTTTGTCCAAATGCCGGGGCGTCGTCAGAGCGCCGGTCGGTCCGTCTCACGATCGGGCTTGCAACCGACCGTGGGCGGCGGGCCAGGTGTTCGCGAGGCGGCGGCCAATGATCCGACCGATGCGTCGTTTCTCGGCTTTCCGGATCTTGACGAACGCCAGCCCCATGCCGCGGGACGTCTGTGAGCAGACGACGGCTTCTTCGACGGCGACCGGCGCTTCATCGTCGGACACTTCGAACTCGAGCCTTACACAGGTATCTATGGAGGCCACGGAACGTCCTTTCAGGCGGCATCCGCCGACAGACAAGTCAAGGATGGTGCCTTCGTAGCCCCATCGCGGCGCCGGTCTCTCGAAGGGCCGAAACCAGGCAGGAAAACGAACGGGCACGCGTGAGAAGGTCCGCTGGGGCAGACACTCGAACCGTCCCCAAAAGGCCAGGCTCCGGTGCCCGCAGAGCTGACAGCAGAGGGGATAGAAGGTCAGGAGGCTGAGGATGATTTCTCGGAAGCCCCGACGAGGCACCAGCCGCACCAGCCTGCTCCGGCATCGCTCGCAAGTCTGTGGGGCCATGAGACCGTGTGCTCCCCCGATCGGATACATCACTACACCGGGACTGCGGGCGGAACCTACCAAGGGGGGAGGCCGCAAACAAGGACCTCGTTCTGGTGGGGTGATCCCCCGTCCGACGGAGTGCCACGGGGGCGCATCCCGTGCCTGTTCGGACGGCAGGCGGAGGCGGGGGCTTACGAGGGGCGGGGCATGTGCGGGAGATACCGGCTCAGCTCGTCCAGGCTACGCGCCCGAAACGCGGTGAAGACACGGAGCTGCTCGATGTATTGCGCGAGCACCCTGCCCCCCAGGTCGATCTTGCGAGATTCGAAGAATGCGGTCACGTCGCGTTCGAGCTCGGGAGTGGCCAGGGCGGTGATACCCGCGCACATGCGCCGCAGTCCCTGTTTGGGAAACAGGCGGTCCATTTCGTCCCAATGCCGCTTGACGAACTCCCAAGCCCGGCTCCGGCCGTAGACGTTCTGCAGGACCGCGCTGACGACGAACGGCCCGTCTTGCGTTCGGACGCCCCCGTCCAACGCGCTCGCGAGCGTACGGTCGAGCAACGGCGGCCGCTGAAACGCCGCGAGTGCAAAAAGATACCGACGCTCCTCCTGGGGCGTGGAGGCGGACTGAAAACGCAAATGGAAATCGTCGTACCGCGCCTCATCGCCGCAGTGAGCCAGCACTGACACGAGCGCAGGCAGCACGTTGGAGTCAATCGCCTGCGGATCGCCGGCAGAGGCCGCAAAGTGCTCGCCAGCATGCCGTTGCACCTCCGCGTCATTGCCCACGGTGCCAAGGGCACGGATTAGATCCCCGCGAAGTTGCCGGACCAGCTCGCCCTCCGTCGCGCGCGGAGCCCACCCCAGATCGGCGACCGCGGGCCGCAGACGGTCTTGGATAAGCGCTTCCAGGCTCGGCCGGTCCTCCGGCCTCACGATTCGGTTGAGGCCATGGAAGGAATCGATCATGACGCTCCAGACATTCTTGTCGCGTTCTCCACGAAAGCGTCCGGTGAGATCGAGGTATTCCGTGATCGACATCAGGCCCGCGAGAGAGGCCGCCCAGGCATCGTTCAAGAGATTGAACCGCTCGATGGGCGAAAGCTCCGATGGAAGCGTGTCGAGGAGCCGTTGAAGCAGCGCCGGCGCGTAGCGCACCCGGTAGAAGCCGTGCCCGCCCTCGTTGACGAGCAGACGCTCGAAGCCCGGTGGAAGCGCCAGCCGGGTCCGCGTCTCCGTCAGCAAAAGTCTCACGGAGTCGGGCTTCCCCTCGGCGCTGATTCGGAGCTGGACTGGGACGTGCCAGGGCGCAGGGTTGGCCGCCCCGGAACCGGAAGGAGCCGGAAGATAGGTGAATCGGTGTTGGCTGAGGCTGAGCGTCCGGTCGTCCTCCAGATCGACCGTGACCAGCGGATACCCCTCGTCGAAAATCCACCGGTGCATGAGCGCGGGCACCGGTTCACTGGCGGCACGTCCCAGCGCGGCCCACAGGTCCTGTGTGTCGGCATTCGCGTAGGCGTGCGCCCGCAGGTAGTCGCGCACCCCGGCGCGGAACACGTCGGGACCCAGGTGCTGCTCCAGCATGCGGAGAACCGAGGCGCCTTTTTCGTAGGTGAGCACGTCGAACATCGCGTCCGCATCCTGCGGCGCCCGGACGGTAAACTCGATCGGTCTCGTGCTATGCAGTCCGTCCACGGCGAGGGCCGCTGCGCGCGAGACGCCGAAAGTCGACCATCGGTCCCATTCGGGCTTCCACGCGTTGACCGCGAGCATCTCCATGAATGTCGCGAACGCCTCGTTCAGCCACAGACCGTTCCACCAGGTCATGGTGACCAGATCGCCAAACCACATATGGGCGTTCTCGTGTGCCACGACGTCGGCGACGCGTTCGAGCTCGGCGTGGGTGGCGGCCCGCTCGTCGATCAGAAGCGCGGTCTCGCGGAAGGTGATGGCGCCGAAATTCTCCATGGCGCCCGACGCGAAGTCGGGGATGGCGAGCAGGTCGAGCTTGTCTCCCGGATACGCGAGATCGTAATACTCCTGGAAGAACCGCAACGAAAAGGCTGCGATGCGGTGGGCGAACGCCGACAGACGTTGCTTGCCCGGCACGCACCAGATGCGGACGGGAACCCGATCGACGAACGCCGGCTCGCTGCTCTCGAGCTCGCCGACGACGAAAGCCACCAGGTAGGTGGACATGGCGATCGAATCCTGGAAGGCGACGACCCTCAGGCCACCCTCCAAGTGCTCGGACTTGATGGTGGTGTTAGAGATCGCCGTCAACTCGGGGGCGATGACGAGCGTCGTGGCGAAGACCGCTTTGAACGCGGGCTCATCCCAGCAGGGAAACGCCCGGCGTGCATCCGTCGCCTCGAATTGTGTGGCGGCGAGCGTGCGGGGCCGGCCGTGCTGATCTTTGTACGTACTGCGATAGAACCCGCGCAGCTTGTCGTTCAACACGCCTTTGAACGTGAGGCGGAGTCGCCACGATCCGGGGCCGAGGGGCTGGGGAGACATCACACGGCATCGCTCCAGACGTTCGTCGAGGTCGACCGCGCACCGATGGGCCATCCCCTCGTCGTTGAGCAGGACGGCTGACGAAATCTCCAGCTCCGACGCGTTTAACACAATCTCGCTCGTGCGTTCGCGCACCTCAACCGTGATCGTCTGCTCACCGGCAAAGCAGGAGGCTGCAAGATCCGGCTCCAAGCGGAGGTCGTACCGGACCGGAACCGCGGTGGGCGGCAATCTATAAGGATCCACGGGTCTCCTTTGGGTCGATGACCTGCACCCCGTCTGGCGCGCCCACGAGGAGCAAGTCCGTTCTACCCACGAACAATCCGGTCTCGACCACGCCGGGAAGCAGGTTGAGCTGGATCTCGAGCGCGGCGGGGTTGTCGATGCGATCGATGTGCAAGTCAAGGATGTGGTTGCCCGCTTCGGTCCTGTAATGCCGGCCATCACGCTGCCGGATGACTGCCTTGATGCCCAGCTTCTCAATCTGGCGCGCGGTGCTGCCCCATCCGAACGCCGCCACCTCCACGGGTAACGGAAAGGGGCGGCCGAGCACGGGGACCCGCTTCGTGTGATCGACGACGATGATCAGCCGGCGTGCGGCGGCCGCCACGATTTTCTCCTTCAGCAGAGCCCCTCCACCTCCCTTGATCAGATTGAGATGGGGATCGACTTGATCGGCGCCGTCAATGGCGAGGTCGATCGTCCAGGCGTCTTCCGTCTCGAGCAGGGGGATGCCCTGGGCGCGAGCCAAGTCCGCCGTCTCGCGCGAGGTTGGCACGCCAGTCACCCGAAGGCCGGTTTTGACTCGCTCCGCCAGCGCCATGATCATGTGGCGAGCGGTCGAACCGGTGCCCAAGCCTACGACGTGGCCGTCCTGGACGTAGGCGACGGACGCGCGTGCGGCTTCCCGTTTGAGGTCGTCGAGGTTGGAGGCGGCGGTCATGGCAACGCGCGGCGGATCTGCGCGGCCACCGCCGCCGCCCCGAGAATCGCCGCCTTCTGATTCATGATGACACGCACGGGGATCGTGCTGAGCAGGCGTTTGTACCGGCCCTTGGCCGTAAAGCCCCGCATGAAGGTGCCATCCTTGAGCTTGGTGAGTATTTTTGGGGCAATGCCGCCGGCGAGGTACACCCCGCTCAGCGCCATGGCCTTGAGGGCCAGGTTGCCGGCCTCCGCACCGTAGATCGAGGCGAACAGGTCCAGAGCCTGGACCGCAATGTCAGCCTGTTTCTTCAGGCCTGCCTCCGCGATGGTTGCCGGAGGATCCGCAGCCTTCAGTCGTTCGGCGAGCCAGGTGGGCTCGTTCTTCTTGCTGTCCCGCAAGAACTCATAGATCGCGTGGAGGCCGCCGCCACTGAGTACCCGCTCGTAGCTCACGTGCAGATAGGTCGTCCGAAGGTGGCGCAGCAGCTCGATCTCCAGATCACTGTTGGGGCCGAAATCGGCGTGGCCTCCCTCGGACGGAACGGGTTGGTATCGGGCGCCGTCCCAAAAGAGGATAGCTTCTCCCAGTCCCGTCCCCGCGGCGATCAGGGCGATGGCGTGGCTCACCGCGGGCGGCGTCCCGGCGTTCAGCACCTCGAGCTCGTCCGGCTGCAATACCAAGAGCCCGTAGGCCGTCGCCTCGAGGTCGTTCAGCAGCCGAACGTGGGGGATGGTGAAGCGCTTCGCGATTTCGTTCCCGTCGATCGTCCAGGGAAGATTGGTCGTGCGTGAGCGATTGTCCACGACCGGACCCGCGACGCCGAAGCAGGCCACGTCGATGGTGCTCTGCGGTGGCGCTGCCGCCTCGTTGTCTTGAGAATCCGGAGAGGCGCTCTCCGCCTCTGAGGGCTCTGCTTCCTCCTGTTCTTGTTCGGCCGGAGCGAGGAATGCTTCCAGGAGGTCTTCGAAGCACTCGAAATCGCTGCTCGCAAAGGTGGCTTCACGCTCGGGACCGACCCGTTCGTCCTTCCAGTCGTACAGCGCGAGATTGACCTTGGTCCCGCCGATGTCTCCTGCCAGTATCATGTCTTTCTATTCCTCATGTGACGTGACTTGGCGTGTGGTCGACGAGAGCCGGCCGGCCGCCGCCTGATCCAGGAACCAGATCACACGACCTTGCCGCGTCGTGATGAGGCTTGCGGGCACCGGCACGGCCGAGCCGCTCGTGGGCTCGAGGATGGCTTGCACCGCGGGCGCCTTTCCCGAGCCGACGACCAGGAACAGCACGGCGGCGGCCTCGTTGATGAGCGGCACGGTGAACGTGATCCGATCGCGTACGCCGGTCGGCGCCCGCCCGACGATCACGAGGCGCTGGGCCTCCGTGAGCGCAGGGGTGCCGGGGAAGAGCGATGCGGTATGTCCATCCTCGCCGAGCCCCAACACGATGAGATGAAATCGGGGGCGTGTTCCGGGTCCCGCGCCGAAGCGCTCCCGCAGCACCGCCTCGTAGCGGGATGCCGCCGTCGCCGGATCGAGCTCCCCCTCCATGCGCATGACCTGTTGAGCGGGGATCTTCAGTGGCGTGAAAAGATGCTCCTGCGCGAGTCGAAAATTGCTCTCTGCATGATCGGGTGGAACGCACCGCTCATCCCCGAAGAAAAAGCGCACTTTGGTCCAGTCGAGTTGCTTGGCCAGGGAAGGCTTGACGAGCTCGTCGTAGAGCAAGCGAGGCGTCGAGCCGCCCGAGAGCGCCGCGTAAAACGCCCCGTCGGCTGCGATGGCTTGCTGACCGAGCCAGAGCAACAGGTCGGCGGCCTCGACCGCCAACTCGCGACCATCGTCGAAGATGCGTATTTCGGGTGATGACATGGCGACGGTCTCGTGATCAGAGCATGGCGACGACACCAAACCCGACATCTTAAGGTTGGGAACGGGGAAAACGCAATCTGTCGTCGTGCTCACGTCTCGACTTCACGGCGAGATGCCCCACAGCTCGCCGTGATTGACAGGTTCCGGTGCGCTCCATATAATGAAAAATTCGTTGGATTGTTGCAGGGGAGCCATCTATGTCGTTTACCTCAAAACAGCCGTCAAACTTGAAGCGCAAGCGAGACCATGGGTTTCGCAAGCGCATGAGCACCAAGGCGGGGCGAAGGGTGCTGGCCCGGCGCCGCGCCAAAGGCCGACACCGGCTGACGGTGTGAATGTCTCCCGGGGCGGGTCACGTCGGACTCGCGATCGGCTCTTCTTCATGCGGAACAGCGCCGACATCGAGCGCGTGAAGAGGCGGGGGAGCCGGCATCATACCTCATTGTTTTCCATCGCATCCATCTCGTCCGATGCGGCGCAACCGCGCGTGGGCATCGTTGTGGGCAGGCGGCTCGGTACGGCGGTTGCGAGAAACCGGGCCAAACGGCTGTTCCGAGAGCTCGCACGCCTCAACCGACCTCGACTCGCTAGCCATCGGGCCTTCCTCGTGTTTCCGAAGCGCCATGCGCTCGAGGTGAGCTTTACGGAGCTTCGCGAGCGCTGGGATGCGGCCCTGCGGCGGACGGGTCTCGTGACTCCAAACTCGAGTGCATCGTGAAGCGACTGTGTCTGTTCATCATCGATGGCTACCAGCGGTGGATCTCTCCGCTGCTCGGGCCTTGCTGCCGGTTCGAGCCTTCCTGCTCCCGCTACGCCAGTGAGGCCATCACACGGTATGGGATTCTCTGGGGGTTGGCGAAATCCTCTCTGAGGCTGCTGAAGTGCCATCCATTTCATCCCGGCGGGTTCGATCCAGTCAAATGATAAAGAAGTTGGGCCGGCTTCGTCCGTTTGGTCAGTTTCGTCAGTTGCAGGAGATCGGCCTGCCGGCTCTGTCCCGCCCGGCCAACTGACCAAACTGACCCAACCGACTGAACTGACCCAACCGACTCAACTGACGAAACTGACGCAACCTCCTGAATCAACTCAACTGACCCATCTTGTGATTTGATGGAAAAGCGCGTCATCATCTTTCTGATCCTCTCACTCCTGATCGTCCTCGGATGGAACTTTCTCGCCGGGAAGATGGGATGGCTCCCGGAGCCGCCGCCCGAAGACATCCAGGAGGTTTCTAAGCCCGCTGAGCGCGAGGCGAAACCTTCCCAACCAACCCAACCAAGAGCCGTCGGCGAACCGGCGTTGGCGAAGCAGGAGCCGACGAGCGAGGTCGATGCTCCGTCGGATGCGCCCATGACGGCCGCGCTTCCGGCGGGGGAGGAATTTATCGTCGTCACGACCGATCTTTACACGGCTCGATTCAGCAACCGGGGGGCGGTGATTCACGGGTGGGAGCTGGCGGCGTACACGAGCCCGACCCCGGAGGGACCGGTTCCGGTCGAGCTCATGCATAAGGAAGGTCGGTTTCTCAAGCCGCTGGCGATCAAGGTCGCCGACGAGGGCGTGACGGACATGCTGCGGGACGGCCTCTATCGCGTGAGCCGGGATTTCGAGCGGCTGGATGAACGGCATCCGGTCGGGCACCTCTCCTTCGAGTATCAAGACGCGGGCAGCGGGCTGAGGGTCGTGAAGGAGCTCACGTTCCATTACGGGAGCTACGTCGTCGATGTGAAGGTGAGAGCGGAGGGCTTTCCCGAGGATTGGGGCGTCAACCTCGGGACGAATTTCGGCATCGTGGAGTGGGGGGAAGGGTTCATCGGAATCATGGGGCCGGCGTTCCTGATCGAGGAGCAGGTCGAAAAGGAGGTCCCGGATGATCGGCTGGTGCGTTCGGGACCGGTTCGTTGGCTGGCGCTGCAGGACAAGTATTTCATCAGCGCCTTGATACCCGAGGACGCGAGGGCCGTGGGCGTCACCAAGGAGGGCGACAACCTGGTGTCGACCTACGTGCAGTTTCCCGCCGTCGAGTCCGCGACGATGCGACTCTACGCCGGGCCGAAGGCCTACGACCGGCTCAAGGCGCTCGGAATCCGTCTGGAAGACACGATCGACTTCGGGTGGTTTATTTATGGGAGCTGGGACATCGTACGCTGGATCGCGAAGCCGTTGTTCCAGGTGTTGCGATTCTTCCACGAGTACACGCAGAACTACGGATGGTCGATCATCCTGCTGACGGTCTGCATCAAGCTGCTGTTCGTCCCCCTCCAGTACAAGAGTTACAAGTCCATGAAGGACATGCAGGTGGTCCAGCCAAAGATGCAGGAGCTGCAGAAGAAATACAAGGACGACCGGGAAAAGCTCAACCGGGAGCTGCTCAAGCTCTACAAGGACCACCGGGTGAATCCCCTGGGCGGGTGCCTGCCGATGCTGATGCAGATGCCGGTTTTTATCGCGCTCTTTAACATTTTGTACATGACGATCGAGCTTCGGCAGGCGCCGTTCATCCTGTGGATCACGGATCTCTCGGTACCGGATCCATTCTACGTGCTGCCCATTCTCATGGGCGCGAGCATGGTCCTCCAGCAAAAGATCATGCCCACGGCCATGGATCCGACACAGGCCAAGATGATGCTGATGCTGCCGGTGTTCCTGACGTTCATCTTCCTGAACTTTGCCGCGGGGCTGGTGCTGTACTGGTTCACGAACAACGTGCTGACGATCGCGCAGCAGTTCATCACGGATCGCTATATCTTCAAGCGCCCCACCTTTACCTCTCTCGCACCCGCCCCCGCGGCCGAGGCCGGCACGAAGGCCGAAGGGGACGGCCACAAGCCCTCGGGGAAGAAGAAAAAGAAGGACAAGCAGGCCGAGAAGCCTGAGACGGATACGCCCGTCGAATCGTGATGCGGCACCTCATGGGGACGGAGTTGGACGATACGATTTGCGCCATCGCGACCCCCGTCGGTGAAGGGGGAATCGGGGTCGTCCGGATCAGCGGTGAGAAGGCGATGGAGGTCGCCTCGGCCGTGGTGCGGTTGCGGTCCGGCCGATCGCTGCAGGAGATCCGCAGCCACCGGCTGTACCGCGCCGATCTCGTGGCCGGCGCCCCCGGGCCGGGGCTGAAGCGCGGCGGAGGAAGCCACGTCGTCGATGAGGCATTGGTAGTGGTCATGCCCCGGCCGCGCTCCTACACGGGTGAGACCGTGGTCGAAATTCATGCCCATGGCGGGCCGCTCGTGCTGCAGCTGGTCTGCGCGGCGCTCGTCCGCGGCGGTGCGAGAGTCGCCGAGCCGGGTGAGTTCACGAAGCGGGCGTTTCTCAACGCCCGCTTGGACCTCGCGCAGGCTGAGGCGGTGCTGGATACGATTCGCGCTCGGACCGAGGGGGGGCTCGCCATCGCCCAGGACCAGTTGCGTGGCGCCCTGTCGGCGCGCATCGATGAGCTCAGAGAACAGCTGATCCGGCTTCTGGGTCACGTGGAGGCGGCGATTGATTTTACTGAAGAGGATCTCGCCTTTGTCACCCGGGGCGAGCTGGAAGATGGGGTGAGGCGGGCGAGCGAGGCGCTGGAGCGCCTGACGGACAGCGCCAGGGAAGGCAGGATCTTTCGTGAGGGGCTCGCCACCGTGATCGTGGGGCGGGCGAATGTCGGGAAGTCGAGCCTACTGAATGCGCTGCTGGAGACGGATCGCGCCATCGTGACGGCAGTCCCGGGGACCACGCGCGACCTGCTCGAGGAGACCGTGAACATCCGGGGCATCCCCGTACGGCTGATCGATACCGCGGGCATTCGTTGCACGCAGGATGAGGTGGAGCAGGAAGGGATCCGGCGAAGCGGCGCCGCGATGGAGCAGGCGGAGCTGCTTATGATCATGCTTGATGGATCGAGTGCACTGTCCGAGGAGGATCGTGAGCTCATTGGGCGCCAGGAGGGCAAGACACGTCTGGTGATCGTGAACAAGATCGATTTGCCGCGTCGCCTCGATGAGACCGAGCTCGCCAGCTTGGTAAAGGGACGTCCAGGTTGCGCGGTGGTGTGCATCTCCGCCACCTCCGGAGCGGGGCTGGATGGACTGAAGGATCGCCTGCGGGAGTTGGTGGTGCGTCGAGATTTTGAACCCGGCGAGTCGCCCACCGTCACACGGCTACGGCACGTCACGGCGCTGACCCGGGCGCAGGAGGCGCTGGCGATTACGCTCGAATCGGTCGCGCAGGGGCTCTCGGGAGAGTTCGTCGCTGTCGACCTGCGGGCGGCGATCGATGCCCTGGGGGAGATCACGGGGGCGGTGACCACAGACGACATCCTCGATCGGATCTTCAAGGAGTTTTGCATCGGGAAATGAAGAGGGTGAGGGGCAAGCGGCCAGGGGGGGCGGGAAGAGCCAAGTTCGAACAAGTTGTTACGGTTCACCGCTGACCTCTTACCTCCCGCAGATTGATGAGTATATATACGTATGCATAGCATGTACGATGTGATTGTCGTGGGCGGCGGGCACGCCGGCTGCGAGGCAGCGCTCGCCTCCGCCCGCATGGGCGCGCGCACCCTGCTCCTGACCATGGATGTGGACAGGGTCGCCCAGATGTCGTGCAACCCCGCCGTGGGTGGGATTGCCAAGGGGCATCTCGTGAAAGAGATTGATGCACTGGGTGGCGAGATCGCTTGCAATACGGACAAGGCAGGGATTCAGTTCCGCATGCTCAACACGAGCAAGGGCCCGGCGGTACGGGCGCTGCGTGTCCAGTGCGACAAGAGGCTGTACCGCCTCGCCATGCGGGACACCATCGTGAGTCAGGACAATCTCGGGGTGTGCCACGGGACCGTCGATCGCCTGGTCACGAAGAAGGGCAGCGTCACGGGGATTGTGACGGACCGCGGAGAAGGGATCGAGGCCCGCGCCGTAATCTTGACGTCGGGGACCTTTCTCAAGGGATTGATCCACGTTGGACTGAATCATTTCCCCGCCGGACGCGCCGGCGAGGCCTCCGCCGAACATCTGTCGGATTGCATGCGAGACCTGGGATTCGAAGTGGGTCGACTCAAGACGGGGACACCACCCAGGCTCGAGCGCGGGTCCATTGATTTTTCAGTCATGGTGCGCCAGCCGGGCGACAATCCTCCCCTCCCCTTTTCGGTCCGAACGAGAGAAATCCTTCAGAAACAGGTGGACTGCCATCTGACCTACACGACGGCAAGCACGCACGAGATTATTCGGGAGAACCTCGATCGGTCACCCATGTATACGGGTGCCATCGAGTCGTTGGGCCCGCGGTACTGCCCATCGATCGAGGATAAGGTGGTCCGCTTTGCCGACAAGGGGCGCCATCAGGTCTTTGTCGAGCCCGAGGGACTGGACACCGACGAATATTATCCGAACGGGATCTCGACGAGCTTGCCGGTCGACGTGCAGGCCGCCATGCTCCGCACGATTCCGGGCTTGGAGAATGCCCGGATGCTCAAACCTGGCTACGCGGTGGAGTATGACTATTTTCCGCCGCGCCAGCTCAATCCGACATTGGAGACAAGGCTCCTGGAGGGGCTTTTCCACGCGGGTCAGATCAACGGCACCTCGGGGTATGAGGAAGCCGCGGCCCAGGGCATCCTCGCGGGCGTCAATGCGGTGCTCAAGCTGCGCGGAGAACCTCCCTTCGTGCCAGATCGTTCTGAGGCCTATCTCGGGGTCTTGATCGATGACCTGGTCACCAAAGACGCCCGGGAACCCTATCGGATGTTCACGTCTCGAGCGGAGTATCGCCTTCTTCTGCGGCAGGACAACGCCGATCTGCGGCTCACCGAGACGGGGTATCATCTGGGCCTGGTTTCTGAGGCGGCCTATGCCGCCATGCAAAGAAAACGGGAGTCCATCCAGCACGAGGTCGCCAGGCTGAGATCCACCAGGCCCGATTGGACAACTCGGTTCAGCCACTGGGCTGAGGCCGCGACGATCGGCGCCTCGTCTCGCCAGCAGACCCTCGCGCAGCTGCTCAAGCAGCAGGAGATTGGGTACGAGGCGTTATTGGGTGCCCTGGAGGAAACGGGCCCCGAGGACCCTGACGTCCGAGCCTGCGTTGAAATCGAGATTAAATACGAAGGCTATATCAAGCGTCAGCTTCAGCAGGTAAGCCGATTCAAGCGGCTGGAGCAGCGTCCCGTCCCCCCTGATTTCAAGTATGAGGCGGTCAAAGGTTTCTCACGTGAGGTCCTGGAGAAGCTCCAACGATTCAGGCCGACCTCGGTAGGACAAGCCTCCCGCATCTCCGGAGTGACACCAGCAGCCATTTCTCTGCTTCTGGTTGCCTTGGAGCGAGACCGTCGACAGGCCTGCTGAGAGGCTTCCGCCCAGTAGCTTCCCCAATCCTGTTTCCTCTGCCCCCACGCCGTTTCTCGTGTGGATGCTCATTTTTGCCCTTGACCATTGGTTGTCGTTCGCGTAGATGTTCCACGTGGAACAGGCTGAGCGAGTAGCTCATTGGCTGCGGACTGGAGCCGCTGAGCTGGGATTGTCGCTGGCTGATTCGGCAATAGGCTTATTCCATAAGTATTTGACGGAACTTAATAAATGGAACGAGAAGGTTAATCTCACCGCACTTAGATCAGACGAAGAAATCGTCGTCAGGCATTTCCTCGATTCCCTCATTTGCTGCAAGGCCCTGCAGATCTCAGGTCAGACGAGGTTGCTCGATGTCGGAGCGGGCGCCGGCTTCCCCGGGCTCCCCATTAAGATTGCCTCCAGGTCGGTCGATCTCACGCTGCTCGAGCCCAGCCAGAAAAAGACGGCGTTCCTCCGGCACCTCGTCGGCGTCCTCGGCCTGGAGGGAGTGACCGTGGTCCCGGCAAGGGTCGAGCAGGCCCTGGAAACTCCAGCGTTGAGGCCGCCGTTTAGCCATATCGTGTCCCGTGCGCTCAAGCTTCAGGACCTGATCCGGTTCGTGGCTCCCTTGCTTGGAGACAAGGGCCTTGTGGCTCTGTGGCGGGGTCCGCAGAACGTGGGTGTCGGGGGTCTGGATGGATTTATGCAGGAGACCGTCTATCCCTACACACTGCCTTTTGGCCATGGAGAAAGATATCTGCTCGTTTTTTCGAAGAAATAAATAAACATTCACTGTTGTTCCACGTGGAACAGGCTCCGGGGCCCCTGCCCGAGCAGATGGGACGCCATGGGTCGAGTGATCGCGGTCGTTAACCAAAAAGGCGGGGTTGGGAAAACCACCACCTCGATCAATCTCGCTGCCTCCCTCGCCATAGCCGAGTGCTCGGTCTTACTCGTCGACATGGATCCGCAAGCCAATGCGACGAGCGGGCTTGGCGTCGAACCGCGTAAGTTGGCTGTTTCCATCTATGATTGCCTGACCGGCCAGGTCCCCCCAGGGCAGGTTCTGGTCGAAACGTCCGTCCCGAGGTTGTGGTTGATGCCGTCGAAGGCGGATCTGGCTGGGGCGGAGATCGAGCTGGTTCAGGTGGAAGACCGAGAGCGCGTCCTGAAACGCGTCCTGGGTGGCATGTGGGACTCGTACGATTTCATCATTCTCGATTGTCCCCCGGCTCTTGGGCTCTTGACGATCAATGCCCTGGTCGCTTCTCACTCGATCCTGGTTCCGGTGCAATGTGAGTATTACGCGATGGAAGGGCTCGGCCGCCTGATGGAAAACGTGCAACGGGTCAAGCAGGGATTGAACCCCGACCTCCAGACGGAGGGGATTCTGCTGACGATGTTCGACGCACGGAACAGCTTGGCCAGACAAGTTGCCGAGGAGGTGAGGGGGTATTTCAAGGACCAGGTGTACCAAACGGTCATTCCGCGCAATGTGACCCTGGCCGAGGCTCCCAGCTACGGTCGGCCGGTCATGCTCTATAACGTCGCGGCAGCTGGCTCCCAGGCCTACCTTCAACTCACAAAGGAGTTCCTCAGCCATGGAAAAGAAGGCGCTCGGTAGAGGCTTAGAGGCGTTACTCCCTGTCACAGAAGATTATAAATATAAGCAAAATCAACAAGTTATGGAAGTTCATGTGGACCATGTCTTGCCAAACCGCTACCAGCCTCGCCAGGACTTCTCTGAGGAAGAGCTGCAAAAACTGGCGGACTCCATCAAGCAATCCGGCCTCCTCCAGCCGATCGTCGTGCGCCGGAAAGGAGATGGGTTGTACGAACTGATCGCGGGTGAGCGTCGCTGGAGAGCCGCCAGGCTCGCCGGCCTCAGGAGCATCACGGCCGCGATCAGGAACTGCTCGGACTCGGAAGCGGTCATCTACGCCCTCATCGAGAACCTGCAGCGTCACGACCTCAATCCCATGGAAACTGCGCGCGCCTACCATCGGATGGGCAGTGAGTTTGGTCTGACTCAGGATGAGATTGCCGACCAGGTGGGGAAGGATCGATCGTCGGTAGCCAACTTCGCACGGCTAGTTCATCTGCCCAACGAAATTCAGCAGTTGGTGGAGTCCGGTGCAATCTCCACCGGTCACGCGAAAGTGATCATGGGGCTGAGTCGACCGGAGGATCAGCTTCGACTGGCACGCCGGGTGGCTGGGGAGCAACTGTCGGTTCGGCAGACCGAGCGACTGGCCGAGGCGGAGTTTCGGCCGAAGCCGCGTAACCGGGCCAGCTCAGCGCGTGCAGCCTCGAATCCCTACACCGACCTCGAAGCGCGGCTGCAACGCCGTATGGGCACCAAAGTCACAATACAAAAAAGAAGGCACGGAGGACGCGTTGTGATACACTACTTTTCTCAGCCGGAACTTGAGAGAATTATTGAGACTTTGCTGGATTAATCTTTTGGCGTCGCGGGCTGTCCTCAACAGTCGCGCCCCACGATTCCCTTAGGCAAACCGGTGAATACCACTGCCCCGAGCCGGCGGGTATAAGCCATGCAGTCGAGTCAGTGTACCGCAATGTTCATCATAATTTTTAGGGAGGAATCGCCATGTGGAAGAAGGACAAGCCTGAGTCCAGGGGAAGTTCCTGGCACGACGGAATTGAGGAGGATGGACGGGGAGCCGTCTCGACGGAGGGGGAGGCCGGGCAGGGCGTGAACGCCTTTGTCGGCAAGGGAGTCGAGTTCAAAGGCATCATCTCCTACAACGGGACCGTGCGCATCGATGGAACGATGGAAGGGGAAATCTATACTGAGGGCACGCTCCTAGTCGGCGAGGAGGCGGTGATCACCGCGACGGTGAGCGCGGGCACGATCATCTGCAAGGGAAAGATCACGGGGGACATCCAAGCGAAAGAGAGAGTGAAACTGCGGACACCCGCGGTTCTGAACGGCTCCGTGACGACACCTACGCTTTCAATGGAAGAGGGCGTCCTGTTCAATGGGAGTTGTGAAATGAGCCGAAAGGGCGTCCGCGAACAGGTTGAAAAGGGCCTCCATCCCGTGGGCGGCCAAGCGAGCACTCTGAAGCGCAGCACGGCCTAGCCGTCGCGGAGTTTGAACGGGAGGCTGTGGTCCCCGCACAACGCCAGGATCGGGTGACGAGGCCCTTCGGCTTTGCGAGGGCACCGTCGATGAGAGGGGAGCGTGCGGGCTGATGACGGGAACTGGAGGAGGAACAAGCATGTGGTCATCCAATGACAAGAAATCCAACGCCCTGGGGGGTGATGAGAATTTCACCTTTCTCGGTAAAGGCGTCGACTTCAAAGGCATCGTCCACTTTGAAGGCACCGTCCGCATCGACGGGCGGTTGGAAGGAGAGATTCACACGAAGGGAACCCTGGTGGTCGGCGAGCTCGCGACCATCAAGGGGATCATTTCAGCGGGTGTCCTGGTGAGCAGCGGCAAGATCAACGGCACGGTGACCGCAAGTGAGCGAGTCCAGCTGGTGAAGCCCGCCGTCCTGATCGGCGATATCCGAACGCCAGCCATTACCATTGAGGACGGCGCGCATTTTCACGGGATGTGCGACATGGGCGCGGACAGGTGGGAAGAGGAGCAGTCCGCTGCGCCCCAGGAGGACGATCACGAAAACGTGCACGATCTGTCCATTCACCGAAGCAAGGTGCGGGCGCAGGATCTCTGAGGGCGAAGACTCTATGACGAGGCCAACGGTCATGCTGGGGATGAGCGGCGGGGTGGACAGCTCCGTTGCCGCCTTGCTCCTGACCGAGCAAGGATACCGGGTCCACGGGATCACGCTCCAGGTTTGGGAGCACGAGGACGACACGGTCGCGCGCTCCAAGCGCTGGCAGGATCGGGGCTGCTGCAAGATCGGTGTGGCCCGGCATGTGGCCAAGCGACTGGGGATCCCGCACGAAGTCATCGACACGCGTAAGGCGTTCCGGTCCGGCGTGATCGACGATTTTCTCGCGGGCTATTTGTCCGGAACGACGCCCAATCCCTGCGTCCGCTGTAACGAACGCGTGAAGTTGCGGCTGCTCCATGACCTCGGGAGAGCACGCGGCGCCGACTGCGTTGCCACGGGGCATTACGCCCGAATCCTGGCGCACGAAGGGCGCCCGTATCTGTACCGATCCACGAACGCCACCAAGGACCAGAGCTACTTCCTGTACCGCGTGAGGCCCGAATGGCTGTCGTACCTCCACTTTCCGGTGGGCGCCATGCAGAAGCCCGAGGTCTACGCCCGTGCCGAAGAGCTGGGGCTGCCGGCCGAGGAACTGCGGGAGAGCCAGGAGATTTGCTTTGTGAGCGAGGGCAACTACCGCACGTTCGTCGAACGTGAGGCCCCACAGGCGAAGCGTCCGGGGCTGTTTCTGGACGGGACCGGCCGGCCGATCGGGCAGCATGACGGCATCGCGTTTTACACGCGCGGCCAGCGGCGCGGCCTCGGTGTGGCGGCGGGCCGCCGTCTCTACGTTCAGAACGTGGTGCCCCAGACGAACACAGTCGTCCTTGGCTCGGAGGAGACGCTTCTTCAGACGGAGTGCCTGGTCACGGAGTTGAATGTGTTCGACGACAGGATCGGCGACGGACCGGTGGATGCGGACACCAAGGTTCGATACGCCACGCCGTCTTCGCCAGCCACCCTCGAGCCCGCGAGCCGCGGCAAGGTGCTCGTGCGGTTCAGAACCCCACAGCGAGCCTTGAGTCCCGGCCAATCCGCAGTCTTCTACCACGGCGATCGAGTGCTTGGCGGTGGCATCATTCATGAGGATTTTCGCGGCCTTCCTGCTTGACAGGTCCTGATCCTCAGTGGTAGCCTTCCCCGTTTTTTGGTGCCCACCCGCACGCAAACGTTACCGAAACACCCCCACGCCCAACCGTCAGGACCATGATGAAGGGTTCCGTTTCACGTCGATATGCCAGGGCTCTATATGAACTGCTCGATCCCCCCGCCGCGGAGCAGGTGCGCGAGGGGCTCATGGCCGTGAGCAAGGCGGTGGCGGAGTCCGAGGCGCTCAGACACGTCGTGGCGTCGCCGGCGTTCGGCGTGGAGGAGAAGATGGCGGTGTTTTCGGAGGTGAGTGGGCGCCTCGGCTTCCCGGACCTGGTGAAAACCTTCCTCAGGCAACTGATCGTCAAGAACCGCATGAACCAGATC
>JBFISJ010000012.1:0-26546 GCA_041608595.1 Nitrospiraceae bacterium | reverse complement strand
CACACCCCCTTCAAAACCCCCGTTCGAATCCCACCCCACTGGTTGAACAGGCCTATCGCCACCGTAGCGTGAAAATGATTGAGAGTCTGAAACCTATTGGCGGAGGGGGTGGGATTCGAACCCACGGTCCCGTTGCCAGGACTCCGGTTTTCAAGACCGGCCTATTCGTCCACTCTAGCACCCCTCCATCGGCAACTAAAAAGGCAAAATTAAAAAGGAGAATACAGGTGCTCTGTTTTTGCCTTTTTACTTTTTAATTTTTCCTTCGTCGACGATGCGACCGATGCCTCCCATGTATGGGCGGAGCACCTCGGGAACGACCACCGAGCCGTCCGCCTGCTGGTAGTTCTCCAGAATGGCCACCACGGTGCGGCCGACCGCGAGCCCGGACCCGTTGAGCGTGTGCACGAACTCGGTCTTCGCGTCCTTCTTCCCGCCCGCCCGCTTGAAACGAATCGACGCCCGCCTCGCTTGAAAAGCCTCAAAGTTGCTGCAGGAGGAGATCTCCCGATAGACCCCCTGTGCCGGCAACCAGACCTCGAGGTCGTAGGTCTTGGCCGCGGCGAAGCCGAGATCGCCCGTGCACAGCGCGACGACCCGATACGGAAGCTTGAGTGCCTGGAGCACGGCCTCGGCGTGTCCGGTCAAGCGCTCCAATTCGTCGGCGGACTCTTCCGGCTTTGTGAAGGTGACGAGCTCGACCTTGTTGAACTGGTGCTGGCGGATCAATCCCCGCGTGTCCTTGCCGTAGGACCCCGCCTCTCGACGGAAGCACGCCGTGTAGGAGGCGTAGCGAATCGGAAGCATCGCCTCGTCGAGAATCTCCTCGCGGTGCAGGTTGGTGACCGGCACCTCGGCCGTCGGGATCAAATAGTAGGGATCGTCCCGCAGCACAAACAGATCCTCCTCGAACTTCGGCAACTGCCCCGTCCCGATCATCGCGCCCGCGTTCACCATGAACGGCGGGAGCACTTCCCGGTACCCGTGCTGCGTGCCGTGCAGATCCAGCATGAAATTGACGAGCGCCCGCTCCAGTTGCGCGCCAAGCCCGCTCATGACGGCAAACCGCGCGCCGGCAATCTTGGCCGCCCGCTCAAAGTCCAGAATCCGCAGCGCTTCACCGATTTCCCAATGCGGCTTCGCCGGAAAGGACAGGGGATCGGTCGTCCCCCAGCGCCGCAACTCAGGATTGTCCTCAGGAGTTCGGCCGGCGGGGACTGTGGCGTGCGGCAGATTGGGTATGCGCAGCGCCAGCTCGGAGAGACGCTCCTCAGCCACCCGCACGGTCTCCTCGAGCTCCTTGATGCGATCTCCCAGTGCCTTCATCTCCGCGACGACTTGGTCGGCCGGTTGCTTGTCACGCTTCAGACGCGCCACCTGCTCGGAGCCCTTCTTGAGCTCGTGACGGAGACCGTCCAGCTTCGGGCTGACCTCCTGCCGCTCCGCAATGACCTTGCGAAGGTCATCCCAGGGGACGTCGGCCCCGCGCGGCCCGAGTTGCTCGCGGATCTGATCGAAATTCTGCCGTAGGTGCTTCAACTCGTACATGATCCGTTCCCAATGCGATTCTTTTCGAGTCGGGACTGTAGCACCCGGTCCCAGATCAGTCAACGAACGGGGATGAACGGGGTTGAGGCTTGGGGCTAGGGGCACGCGAAAAGAGAAGAGAGTACCGGTCGGACGCTTCACGCACGCAGCGTCTCGCCGCACGCTACAGCCACGCGCCCCGTGCTGAGGTACCTGCCTGTCTTGACACGGAGTCGGGGAGAGGCCCACGATGTTGCCATGCGGCCGGTCGATAACCCGCCCAATCCCTTCGAGTCCGAGCATCGCGAATTCTTGGAGCCACCGCCCCGTGTCAGGCTGCAGGTGTTCGAGGACGGCACGCGCGAAATCCTCAGCCGGAACGACAGTCCCGATCTCCCCTTCCGATGGAGCGTCAATCCGTACCGCGGGTGCTTCCATGCCTGCGCGTATTGTTACGCAAGACCTTCTCACGAATATTGGGGCTTCGGAGCGGGGACCGACTTCGACTCGAAGATCATCGTGAAGCAGGATGCGCCGACGCTCCTTCGTCGCGCCTTCATGAAGCCGTCATGGAAAGGGGAGCTCGTCGTCTTTTCAGGCAACACCGACTGCTACCAGCCGCTGGAGGCGACCTACGGTCTGACCCGTCGCTGCCTGGATGTCTGCGCCGAGTTCGGTAACCCGGTCGGCATCATCACCAAGGCTTCGCTGGTCGTCCGGGACCTTGACCTTCTCCGGAGGCTCCACGCCGACGCCTGGCTCCAGGTGTACTTCAGCATCCCCTTCGCTGATGATGAGACGGCCCGAAAGGTCGAGCCGCAGGCACCGTCCATCACGAGACGATTGCAGGCCATGCGCACCCTATCCGACGCCGGCATCCGGACCGGAGTGTCCGTTGCTCCAATCATTCCGGGGCTCAACGAAAAGACCATCCCTGAGGTCTTGAAACTGGCCCGGGACGCGGGCGCCCAGGACGCCACCTACATCCTTCTGCGGCTGACTGGCAATAGCGAGTCGGTCTTTCTCGAGCGGATGGCGGGGGCCTTCCCAGATCGCCTCGGGAAAATTACGAAGCGCATCCGTGAGGTGCGCGGAGGTGCGCTCACGGACCGACGTTTCTTCCGGCGTCATGAAGGGCAGGGGACTTACTGGGACATGATCGAACAGCTGTTCGAGGTTGGCCGGCGCAAGGCAGGGTTTTCCGACGTTGCCGGCTCCTCCCCACGGAAGACCTTCAAACGCCCCCCATCCGCACAGACCACGCTGTTTGAGTCGACAGGAGGACTTCCATGAAGCACAACCCCGGCTTCCTCAAGCTGGTCGAGGAGGCGAAGCGCCACATCAAGGAGTGCACGATCGCAGACGTCAAAACGAAGCTCGATCGCGGTGACTGTTTCCATCTGATCGATGTGCGTGAGGACAACGAGTTCGCCAAGGATCACATCACAGGGGCCCGTCACCTGGGGCGGGGGATCATCGAGCGCGACGTTGAGACGGAGATTCCGGACAAGCAGGCCGAGGTCATTCTCTACTGCGGCGGGGGGTTTCGATCCGCGCTGGCCGCCGACAATCTCCGGCAGATGGGCTATACCAACGTCATGTCCATGGACGGCGGCATGCGCGCCTGGCGCGAAGCCAATTATCCCATAGAATAAAGGCGGTTCTGAGTTTTAAGTTTCGAGCTCGGGGAAAGAGGGGGTTATTTGTAACGCCGGTCGAATTCCTCGACGACCTGGTCGGTGACATCGATGGATTTCTTGTTGTAGATGACGATTTTGAGCGTGGTATCACTGCCCTTGTCCATGACCAAGGACAGACCCCGCTTCTGAGCCACCACCCTGGTGGCGGCGCTGATCTTTTCCATGTACTCATTGACCAGCTCCTGCTGCTTCTTCGCGAGCTCGTCATTAAACTCCTGCGCCCGCTGCTGATAGGACTGAAGTTTTTCGCGGAATTTCTGCTGCTTCACCCGCCGGTCCTCGTCGCTTAAGTCCCCAGTGTTGTTCTGAATCTCCTCCTGCATTTTTTTGAGCTCGCCCTCGTCGCCAGCAAGGATTTTCTGCCGGGTTTCCGCATACTGCTTGAGCTCGCCCAACGCGCGCTGTCCTGCCTTTGATCGCTCCAATACGGCCTGCGGATCCACGACGCCCATCTTGAAACTGGCCGCCCATGCCGGGGACCCGACCATGAGCATGATGACGGCGAGCAGGCAGCCGCTCCACGTGGCGATCCGAAGCACTCTGTGAACCATACTGTTCTCCTTTGGCACAAGCCACCCCATATTCTCACCCGACTCGTGGTCTCATGAAGGCAATCGTTCGTCCGACAGGCGTGCGCTGCACATGTCGTGTGCGGTTCGGCAAGCACCGCGAGAATATCGTTCAGGCCACGGAACTGTCAAGCGTCGCGCGTCGGGTCGACATGGGTTGACTTGCACCCGTGAGACCTCGTATGACTTGCGTCGAGAGAGACTCGTGACCGGACCGGCGGCATGGTGGGGGAATGACGATGACGGCGCGCGAACGGCTCGCACACCAGCGCTTCGTGAAGGCC
Organism: Nitrospiraceae bacterium; assembly: GCA_041608595.1. GTDB lineage: Bacteria > Nitrospirota > Nitrospiria > Nitrospirales > Nitrospiraceae > JBFGRM01. Next base: position 22,466 of record JBFISJ010000012.1, on the reverse strand, counting down.
TTGCAGGGAGAGCCGCTCTCCTGCGACGGGGCAAGCCCCTCGGCCTCGCTCGGGGCAAGCTGTTCCGGGCTCATGGAGATCACGGACACGTCGCAGCTTGCGGACCGCGTAAAGACCTTCGACCTTCGTTGCCAGGCCTGTGGGCGAACAGAACACCTGACGGGCCACGCCCAGCCGCATCCGCCGTGGGATGACGCCGCGCTGCTGCTGATGGCCGATGAACATCTCATGCATCAACAGCCCAGCTGTCCCAACGATGGGACACCGGTGGTGTTTACCTCGCTACCCAATCCACGACGTCGCGCCCGTTACCGGATCTCGTGCTTCTACTGTGGCCGCCAGATGGAGGTCGACTGGCCCCCACCTGAATCGCGTCGGTAAGATGTTCAAACGCTTCGGTCCTTCATGACGGCATCCTCCACCCCCCCGTTGATCATCTGCTTCGGCGACAGTTTGACCGCCGGCTTCCAGACCCCGACGCCTGAAAACCAGGGCGATGTCGAGACGCCGTACGGACGCTTTCTGCAGGAACACCTGGGCTCGCACGCCACGGTTGCCGTGAGCGGCCTCTGCGGGGAGATGACAGGCGAGATGGTCATGCGCTTTCGTGCCGACGTGCTCGCCCATCATCCAGCCTTCGTCGTCATCCTGGGCGGAACGAATGACTTGGGGTGGAATGCGCGTCCCGCTGAGATCATGCGAAACCTGCTCAAGATGTACGAGCAGGCGCGGGCCTCCGGCGCCGAGCCCGTCGGGGTCACGGTTCCCTCGCTCCGTGCGGGTCAGACCGCAGATGGCGGAGCCGGAGAGCCCGTAATCCTGGATCACATCGCGCGGCGCCTGGAGCTGAACGGCCTGCTCACCGACTACTGTCGATCGAAGGATCTCGCCTGCGTGGACCTGTTCTCCGCCACCGCGGATACGGGCACCCGGCTCCTCGCCCTTCCTTACTCGAACGACGGCCTGCACCTGACGACCGCCGGGTATCGACGGCTCGCAGCCTTGCTTTTTGACGAGGTGTTCGCGCCTCGCTTGGGAGTGGCGACGCGACGCCACCCCCAGACGAACTAAGCTGACGTATCGCATGTCCCCCGGCACGATCCCGTCCCCTCACCCGTGCCTGCTCATTCTCTTGTGGCGAGGTGAAGGAAAAAGCTCTTACACGGCCACAACGAAGCACTTCATCAAGTATTACATTAGGATTGTCACGTGATCGAAGATGTCACCGACCGCACGTTCGATCAGGTTGTGGCACAGGCGCCGGTCCCGGTGCTCGTCGAGTTCTGGCAGCCCGGGTGCCGGAGCTGCCGCGCACTGTTGGAGCAGCTCGAGGCGATCGAGGCGGAATGCGGAGGACGTCTGATGATCGTGAAGATGAACGTCGAGGAGAACTATCAGATCCCCGCCGAGCTGGAAATTTCCTCCCTCCCGGCTCTGGCGCTCTATCGCAACGGCGAGTTCGAACGCTTCATCGGCGGGATCGGAAAAAAAGACGACATTATGAAACAATTGCGGCTCGAGGCCCAGAGCTAGCGGCTTGCGGTTGGAATCACCTCAGTGCAAGGCGCTCTTTCCTTACGCCGGGCCCCTTGCCGTGCGCCGCTCGGCCATCTCTCTCATAACTTTCTCCACATCCGCCCTTCGGTTTCGATGAGCCGATCGGCTTCGACCGGCCCCCAGCTTCCAGCCCGGTACTCGGGCAGCCATCGGACCCCGGACTCCCGCCACCCTTCCAAGATCGGAGTGACCCACGCCCAGGAGGTCTCGACCGCGTCGCGTCGCATGAAGAGCGAGGCGTCTCCGGCCATGACATCGAGCAGCAATCGCTCGTAGGCTTCGGGCGATTGCCCGCTGAAGGCTTCCCCGTACTTGAAGTTCATCTCGACGGGATTGGTTTGGGCTTTGGACCCCGGAACCTTGGAAATGATCCGCAGCGACAGCCCCTCCTCGGGTTGGATGCGAAGCGCCAGCACGTTGGGAGCTTGCGGCGACGCCGGGTTGGCGTTGAAAAGAATCTGCGGGATCTCCTTGAACTGCACCGCGACTTCGCTCGCACGCTTCGTCATCGCCTTGCCCGTTCTCAGATAAAAGGGCACCCCGGCCCAGCGCCAGTTTTCCAGGAACAGCTTCAGAGCGACATAGGTTTCCGTCGTTGAATCCGGTGCCACGCCCGTTTCTCGACGGTAGCCGGGCACGTCCTCATTTTTGACCTTTCCGTGTGTGTACTGCCCCCGCACCGTATACCGCTCCACATCCGGTCCGCCGATCGGCTTGAGACAGCGCAGCACGTCGATGCGCGCGTTACGCACGACGTCCGGCTCCAGTGAATAGGGCGGTTCCATCGCGACGAGGCACAACAACTGAAGGATGTGGTTTTGCACCATATCCCGCAAGGCGCCCGACTCCTCGTAATACGCGGCGCGGGTTCCCACGCCCTCCGCTTCGCTAACCGTGATTTGCACGTGGTCGATATACTTGTGGTTCCAGATCGGCTCGAAGATGCTGTTCGCGAAGCGGATGACCATCAGGTTCTGAACGGTTTCTTTGCCGAGGTAATGGTCGATCCTGAAGATCTGCGACTCGGCGAACACGTTGCCAATGGTCGTATTGATCTGTTTGGCAGACTCCAGGTCGTGACCGATCGGTTTCTCCACGATCACCCGCGAGAAGGTGCGGCCGTTCGGGGGGCGCACGAGGCCCGCCGCCTTGAGACCCTCACAGGCCTGGGCAAAGCTGTTCGGGGGAATCGCGAGGTAAAAGATGCGATTGTTGGAGAGGCCCAGGTCCGCCTCGATCTTTTCGAGGCGCGTTCTGATCTGTTCATAGGTGTTCGGCTCGTCGATGGCTCCCGACTGGAAAAACAGGTGCCGCTCGAACTCCTCCCACACCCCCCGATCGAGCTCGCGGCGGGAGTGTTCCTCGATCCCTTTCCGGCAAATGTCGCGAAAATCCCCATCGGAGAACGTCTTCCGTCCCAGCCCGAGCACCGCGAAGTTGGACGGGAGAACCTTATCCAACAGAAGGTTGTACACCGCCGGCACCAACTTGCGACGGGCAAGGTCGCCGGACCCGCCGAAGATCACCAGCGTGCACGGCTCGGGTTGAAGGCTCCGAGTCGCGTCGACGACCGATGCAAGCGTGACCCCAGACTTCGGCATGGGCTACCTCTTGATGAGACCTCACATCAGCGGAGGCGACGGACGTCGCCTGTCACGTGCGCGCGTCAATCAACACGCGGCGGAAGGGGAATGTCTTTGAAAATTTCCTCGGCGAGCTGACGACCGAATTCAAGACGCTCGGCCAGTGCGGAGGCGGCCAGGAACTGCGTGAGCCCCTCACCGACAGCCGGGTCCCTGGACATGACAAATCGTACCGTGTCTGCCGGAGAGGTCAACCAAAACCCTCTTAGCCGAAAGAAGGCCTGAAGGGCGTCGTCGGCAAACAGCGCCAGCAGGTACCCGGCTACGGCGGGGTGGGTCTCGAGGTCCTGCGCCTTTCCCAGCCAGTGCAGGCACTGGGCCTTCATACGGATTTTTTCATTCAGCGTGAGGGGGGGCGGACCCTGACGGAATCGCTGGATCGCTTTGTCGATCAGCTTGGTGCCGGTCGCGTCGAGCTCGAACAGCACCCGTCCCTTTCGAAGAATCGGCGGCAGGCGAGGGGCGTAGGGCAGCTCCCTCTCGATGACCTTCTGCCCCCTGTAACGGATCTCCACCACGCGGTCGGCGATGCGAATCACCTCTTCCTTTTCGTCGTCTCCCTTGAGGACGGCGATCAGATCGACGTCGCTGTGCGGGGTCAGGACGCGCCGGGCGCCCGATCCGACGAGGATGACCGCGAGCAGGTCCCCGCCTCGTTGCGCCCGCACATGGCGGAGCGCGGCGCTCACTACCGCATCGAGGCCGGGCGTCTCCACTTCTCTCGAAGCTTCGGGGGCAGGGTCGGGGACGTCGAGCAACTCGGCCTGCAGCTCGTCCCGGGTCGGCAACGCCTGGTCTGATTCGCAGGGTTGGTCTGTGGAGGCGCGATCCGTCATGGACATGCCCAACCGCCCGGGAAAGGATTCCCGTGCTTATTGAGGAGCGAACGGCTTCAGTTGGGCCTCCAGGGATGCCAACCAACGGTCGAACGGGGTGTCGGCGTCGACGACGATCTCGATCTTCCCATTCGGCAGTTTCTGCACGGCGCCCGGACTCGACGTCGAAAGGGGGATCTCAACCCACTCCCGATTAAATCCAAGCTGGTCGGTCAGGGTCAGGATCTCATTGATCTGCTTGAAGGAGACGGCATCCGCCATAGGGGTCCCTCAAAAGCTCGCCCACTGCGGTCATTCTAAGGTTGGGCGAAGTGGCTGTCAATGAGCGGTCCGCGCTCGGGCGAGACCCTGCTCAGCGCGCGAGCACCCGTTGGAAAATGTCGCCCGCGCATTCGATGTCGCGCGTGCCGACGTCGAGGTGGGTCACCGCGCGAAAGGTCCGTCCGCCGAGACAGTTGACGAGCACACCTTCCTCCTTCAGGGCCTTGACGATATCACTGCCCGACAGATGAGACTCCACCACCTCGAACATGACGATGTTCGTCTCGATCGCATGCGGATCGACCGCCACGCCAGAAATCTGCGCGAGCAGGGAGGCGAGCAGGCGCGCGTGCTGATGGTCCTCCTTCAGCCGATCTATGTTGTGCTCAAGCGCAAAGATCCCCGCCGCGGCCACGATGCCGGCCTGGCGCATGGCTCCGCCGTACATGCGCCGGAACCGACGCAGCGACTCCATCAACGGGCGATTGTCGGTGACGATCATCGATCCGACCGGCGCGCCAAGGCCTTTGGAGAGACAAAAGGAGACCGTGTCGAAGGCTCGCGCATAGTCGGCGGCCGAAATCCCGGTGGCGACCACGGCATTGAACAGCCGCGCCCCGTCCAGGTGCATGGGTAATCCGTGGCGACGGGCGACCTCATGAACGCGCGTGATGGTCTCGATCGGATAGATCGTGCCGCCGCCGGTGTTGTGCGTGTTCTCGAGCCAGATCAACGCGGTCTGGACGGTGTGCGGATCCCGGGGGCGAATCGCCGCCTCGACCTGTTCGGGCGTGAGCAGGCCGCGGCGGCCGTCGAGGCCATGGAACTGCACCCCCGACAGCGCGGCCCCGCCACCCTGCTCGTAGCGGATCACATGCGAGCGGCTGTCCGCGATTACTTCCCGCCCGGGTTGGGTCTGCACACGCAGTGACAATTGGTTGGCCATCGTGCCGGACGGCACGAAGAGCGCGGCCGCTTTGCCGAGGCGCGCCGCCGCGATCTCTTGCAACCGGTTGACCGTCGGATCCTCCCCGTAGACGTCATCCCCGACGGGCGCCCGGGCCATGGCTTCACGCATGGCGTCAGACGGTTTGGTCACGGTATCGCTGCGAAGGTCGATCATGGACGCACTCCACGCAGAGGCCCCAGGCCGCCGCGCATTCTACGGAACCGGCCGTTTGCTGACAAGCCGTCGCTCTCAACCGCGGCGCGATGACCGGGGCGAGCGCGCCCGGCGCAGAGCGACGGAAGACGGCCGCTGGCGAACCACGGACGTCCCATGATACCATCCAACGCTTCGAAACTCTTGCAGAACACGCGCTTCCATTCATCGGGTCAACGTCGAGACCACGTCCACGTGCTCGTGGCGACGGGAGAAAAACCATGGTTGAACTGCCCATCAAGCTCTATGTCGAGAAGCTCCTGAAGACGGCCCGCTCCGCCGCCCGGCCACTCTCCTACCTGGAAGGTCGGGTCAAGACAGACGTGCTGTTGGCAATCGCCCAGCGCCTCGAGGATCAGGCAGAGGCCATCCTCGAGGCCAATCGACAGGACGTCGAACAGGTCGGCAAGGCCCTCGAGGGGGAAGGCCATCGCGACCGAGTGAGGGAAGCCGTCGAGCGGGTTACCCTGACGCCCGAGGACGTGGGGGAGATGGCCTCCGGCGTTCGACAGATCGCCGAGTTGCCCGATCCGGTCGGGGACACGCCGCGCCTGTGGACCCGTCCCAACGGCATGCTGGTGAGCCGCGTCCGCGTGCCCATCGGCGTGATCGCAGTGATCTCGGATTTCGGCCCTCCCGTCGCGGTGGAGTCGCTCAGTCTCTGCTTGAAGTCCGGCAATGTCTGCGTGCTGCGGACGCATCCGGACTGGAACCAGACCAACCAGGTCATCTTTTCACTGTACCGGACGGCGCTCGAGGAGGGCGGGGTTCCCGCCGGTGCCGTGTCGCTCATCGAACGGACGGAGCGGGAGGCTGCACTCGAGCTGCTCAAGGTCCCGAAGCTCGTGGACGCCGTCATTCCTCGCGGCGGGGCGAGCCTGAAAAAGATCGTGACGGAGCAGGCCCGCATGCCCGTCCTGTGCAACGACGCGGGCGTCTGCTCGATCTATGTGGATGGGGATGCCGATCTTCCGATGGCCCAGAACATCGTCGCCAACTCCAAAGCGCAAAACTTGACCGCCCCCAACTCGGTCGACACGCTGCTCGTCCACAGGAACATTGCGCGGCCGTTGCTGCCGGGTTTGACGCGCCGGATGTTGGATGATTACAAAGTTGAGGTCCGCGGCTGCCCGGAAACGATGGCGCTCACGGGCACGTTCGAGCTGCCCTCCTACAAGTCCACAGTGGCCGCCACCGACGCCGACTGGGGGCAGCAGTTCCTCGCCCCCATCATTGCGATCAAAGTGGTCGACGACATGGACGAAGCCCTGGACCACATCGCGTGCTACGGCCCTGCGCAGACCGTATCGATCGTGACCCGCGACTACGCCACCGCGATGCGCTTCACCCAGCAGGTGGACGCGAGCACCATCGGCGTCAACGCGTCGACACGGCTCAGCGATTCGCTGGAGTTCGGACAAGGTGAACAAATGGGCCTCAGCTCGGGGCGCATTCACGCCCGGGGGCCAGTTGCACTGGAAGAGCTGACCTGCGAGAAGTACGTGATTTTCGGCACGGGCCAACTGCGCCAACCCCATCCGGTCCCGACAGCCTACGAAGACGCCATCATGCTGAAAAAGGGAATGGGCTGAAGAAGCGGGGAATCAGAAGTGGGGAGCGATGAACAGCGGGGCGCGTTTCTTCCCACTCTTCGCTCATCGTTCCGCGCTCCGCGTTCAGTGCTAGTTCGTGACAGTTCCCTTGGAACTACAGACCGCTCTTGAACGCCACCTCGCCTGGTGGGGCCTCCGAGACGTCGGCTCGGAGGGGCGGTATGACGAGTGGCAGCGCCAGACCCTGCCCCCGCACCACCGGGCTCTCCTCACACAGCTGCTCGAGGCCAAACGCCATTCTCAATCGGTCGCCGACGACATCGCGTTTTACGACGCCTCCGTCGATCCAGCCGTCCTTCCCGTCCTCTACAGCCAGCGCTATCACTATTACATCGCCGTCGGGTCGGCAATGGGGGATCTCCTCGGCCAGGCGCAGCACATCCTTGACCTTGGCTGCGGTCCGGGCATCCTTACGACCTTCTACGCCACCAGGTATCCAGACCGCCAGTTCCTCGGGTTGGATCGATCGCCCTCGTGCATCGAGACCGCGCGACAACGCGCGGCGTCGTTGAATCTCACGAACCTTCAGTATGCCTGTGCTGACCTAGCGACATGGACTCCGGACGCTCAGGTGGACCTCATCCTCTCCGCGCAGGCTCTCTTCCAGGCGGAGCAGGACCCGGGCGTGCCCAGCCGATCCTGGCAGACCTTCGAGCGTCCTCACGACCAGGAGCGCCAGCGCGCCTTCGAGCGTCGGACAGGGCTCGGCGAGCGACTCGACCGATTGCGCGGCCTTTTAAGTTCGACCGGGCGCGTGTTGCTCTTCGAGAAGACCGGACACCTGGCCCGCCGTGTGCCGTTTCAACGGGCGCTGGCCGCCCGCGGCTTCTGTGTGCTGGAGCCGCCCGTGCCTCTCCCGAACACCCAGGGGGAGGAGGTCGCAGGTGCCGACCTCCTGTACGTCCTCGGGAGAAACGCTGAGGACACCCGACCCGGGAGCCCGGCCTCCTGGCCCGAGTCACCCCAGATCGTGCTGCGCGACGAGGTCTTCCTCTGCCAGGGGACAGCTGCAACCCTGAACTGGACCCGGCTACCTGACAAGCAGGTCACCGCCGCGCATCGCCCGAAAGGAGCCGGGGGCAGAGACCGAAGCGTCGAACTCGGATGCGCGGCGGCCGGTCTGACCTACCTCTATATGATGGTGGGGTCCTCTCACCCCGTGCTCCTCCTTGCGAGCATGCGCGCACATCCCTTGCTGACCTCCCTCGTTCACCAGGTGTCGACGACCGGCGCGGACCCCTGGGTGGCGCTCACGGAAGCGCTGGGAATGGCTGTCACACGGCGGGCGGAGGAGGACCCCGATCAGGCGCCGCTGTATGAAAATCACACGGCGGCGGCTCAAGCCGTCTGGGAGTCGTTGCGTGGCAGAGCGGTGGAGAAGCAGGCGGACGCCTTGCAGGCGGACGGCCGCCAACTCCACATCGAGCTCGGGACCTCGCAAGGGTTGATATTCTTGTATTGTGCCAACACCTTCGACCAGCGCCAGCTTGTCGTCATGGATCCTTCGCGACGCGCCCTCCTGGAGGCGTACTACGCCGAGCAGGTGGAGGCGAACCGATCGGTGCTCGACGCGTCACCGTGAGCCCCAAGCGGCCTCGGCCGCCTGGCCCGGATTATTCATGACGGTTCCTCGCGTCGCACCCGTTGCAAACTCAAGAGCAATAGGTACCCGGGAGTCGCGTTGCGAGACGGGCGCGTGGAGCCGCGAAGGAGGGAGGCGTACCGGGGACCCGCCGCTCGTGGTTGCAACGGGTGATCAGCACGCCGGCTGACTGAGCGGCGAGCCCGCCGGCCTGGCTGCCCTCAAAGCGCAGCCAGGCCGGGACCCGTTGCAATCGGAGCGCAACGGGTGCCCCGCAGCGACTCCGCGATTGCAGCAGAACCGTTCATGGATGGTCCGGGCCACACCCTTGACCCTGCCTCTTAGAGCCGCATAGAATGGGCACTGCCCTGGGGTCCGGCTGGGGTGTCTGCGCCGGCCGGGGCTTACCCCTTTCGACCGGGAGCTTGCGGCATGAAGATCGAGTATTCGAAGGGCACTCGGGCTAGTTCCGAACTCATTCAGCTACATAGACAAAAATCAGAGGCGGCCAGCGGGCGCAAGATGAAGGTCATGCTCATCTTCCCCCCTGACTGGTACCCCTCCGAGCCCTACCTCAGCCTCCCAACCCTCACCGCCGTCCTCCGCGCTGCCGGTCATCACGTCGTGCAAAAGGACGTCAACCTGGAGATGTACGACTGGTTCTTCAGTGAGGACTTCCTGAAGCGCGTGTTGCGGCGGGTGCCCCAGCAATTGGACCGGCTCGGGAAGCTGTCCAAACGCCGTGAGCTGGAGGAATGGGAGCAGGACCTGCAGCTCGCGCTCTGCGACTTGACGCGGGAGAAGATTGCCGAGCTCGTGGCGAAGGCGGAGCGGGCCAAGGCCGTCGTGCGCGGTGACGAGTTCTATGAGGCGGATCAGCTGGAATGGGCCATGAACACCTTCCGCGAGGTCACGTCGATCATCTCGCTCGTCTACGCGCCGGCGCGGATCTGCATGCCTCCCATGGAGACGGATCTCTCCTATCGGGTGTTCCAGTCGTCCGACGTGCTTGACGCGGTGCAGGACCAGCAGGTCAACGTGTACCGGGACGTCTTCGAGCACCTGGTCAAGCCCGCTCTCGTCGCCGAGGAGCCGGACGTCGTCGGCATCTCCATTGTGCTTCAGCAGCAGCTGTTCTCCTCCATGACGTTTTGCGCTCTGATCAAGGAGCACTTCCCCCACATTCACGTCACAATCGGAGGCAACACGGTCACCCGCCTCCGTGACGTACTGCCGAACACACCCAACCTTTTTGCGTTGTTTGACACCGCGGTGGTGTACGAAGGAGAGACGGCCTTTCTCCAACTCATCGAGGCGGTGGGAGCGCAGCGCGAGCTGAGTGGGATTCCCAACGTCCTCCACAAGAACGACGCGGGTATCCATACGTCCGAGCTGACCTACTCCGAGGACATGCCGTCGCTGCCTCCTCCGGACTTCGAAGGGTTGCCCCTGGATCGCTACTTCGTGCCGACGCGGATTCTACCGTACCTGGCCACGCGCGGCTGTTACTGGGGACGTTGCGAGTTCTGCGACCACGGCGAGGGCTACACGGCCGGGTACCGCACCAAAAAGATCGAGCAGATCATCGATGAGATCCAGCACTTGACGGATCGGTACCAGACTCGGCACTTCCACTTCACGGATGAATCCTATCCCCCGGCCCTCTTTCGCAAGCTGACCCGCTGTCTCATCGAGACAAACACCAACATCGCATGGACCACGCACATGCGGTTCGAGAAAGGCCTCCTGGACCAGGAGGTCTGGAACGACGCCGCGGCCTCCGGGTGCAAGTACCTCCACTTCGGGTACGAATCCGGAAACGAGCGAGTGCTGAAACTCATGGACAAGGCCGTCACGACCGAGGTGATGGAGCGGAGCCTGCAGCTTTCCTCCGGCGTGGGGATCTGGAACCACGTGATGGGCTTTTTCGGGTTCCCGGGCGAGACCGAGGCCGACGCGCGCGTTTCCATCAAGTTTCTGGAAGACCATCGCGACCACGTCCATTCGATCGGCTTCGGTACCTTCGACCTGAGCCGGCATACGCCCGTCGCGAAGAACCCCGAGAAATTCGGCGTCACGCCGTACAAGAATCCCGAATGGGACCTCGCGCTGGACTACTACTACACGGTGACCCAGGGCCTCAGCATCGCCGACGCCGAACGGATTTTCGAGGAATTCGAGCGCCACCACTATCCCGGCTGGGATTTGAAGATCTTCATCAGGGAATATGTCTTCCTGTACGTCGCCCGGTTCGGAACGAATCGCTTGCCCGCCTTGCAGTTCAATCCGGAGCATTACACCGAGGCGTCACCCAATGTGGGGACGCCGGTTGGGTAGGGAGGCCGCAGCCAGGCACCAGTCATGAGCGAGGGACTCATTCACATCGACGGCAGGCCGTCCCGACAGGACGAAGTCCGCAAACTGAAGACGATGCTACTCTTCCCGCCGGAGTGGGTGCCGACAGCGCCCTATCTGGCCCTGCCGAGCCTGACGGCGGTCCTACGCCAGCACGGGTACGAGGTCGTGCAAAAGGACGTCAACATCGAGATGTACGACCTCTTCTTCAGCGACGCATTTCTGATCTGGGTCAAGGCGCGCATGGACATGCAGGTGCGGGAGCTCGAGGGGAAGGAACGGGCCGGCTGGCTGACGGATCAGGAGGCGGAGCGGAAAAATCTCCTCAAGGCCAAGGCCGGGATCGATGTCTTCGAGCTCATCGAGCAGGCCGAGCGGGCCAAGGCCATCGTTCGGAGCGAGGAATTCTACGACGCTGACAAGCTGGAGTGGGCGTTGAACAGGTTCCGGGTCGTGATGCAGTACATTTCGGCCGCCTACTATCCGGCCTCGATCGTCTTTTACCCCATGGAAAGCAACCTGGGCTATCGGCCTGGCGTGTCGAAAGAGGTTTTCGCCTGCCTCGAGGACGAGCAGGTCAACGTCTACCGGGACGTCTGCCGACAGCTTGTCCTGCCGGCGGTGAGCAAGGGATCGCCGGACGTCGTGGGGATCTCCATTGGCACGCAGATGCAATTGCTCGCCGGACTCACCTTTTGCAAGATGATCAAAGAGACCTTTCCGCACATCCACGTCACCGTGGGCGGGAACATCATGACCAGGCTGCAAGAAGAGCTGACCGCGCACCCCGAGTTCTTTTCGTCGATCTTCGACTCCGCCATTCTCTATGAAGGCGAGCACGCCTTGCTGTGGTTGCTGGAGGCGTTGGCCGGCGGGCGGGCTCTGACATCCGTGCCCAACCTGCTCTTTCGCGACGAGTCGGGCGTCCATTTGAACAAGGAGATCCACACCGAGAAGACGACTGCGCTGCCGCTCCCAGACTTCGACGGGCTGCCGTTGGACAGTTATTTCGTCCCGGTCCGCATCCTTCCCTATCTGGCCACCCGCGGATGCTATTGGGGACGGTGTACCTTCTGCGACCATGGGCAGGGATATTTCGATCAGTACCGCGGCATGCCGGCTCAGCAGGTCGTCAGCCAGTTGAAGGCGCTCAAGGACCAATACCAGTGCACGCATTTTCTCTTCTCCGACGAATCTTATCCCCCCGCGCTGCTCAAGAAAGTGGCTCAGCTCCTCGTCGACCAGAACGTGGGCATCAAATGGACGACCCTCATCCGGTTCGAAGAGACGTTGCAGGATCCAACCATTTGGACCTTGGCGGTTCAGTCCGGGTGCTGCACGCTGTACTACGGCATGGAGTCGGCGAACGAGCGGGTCCTCGATCTGATGGACAAACACGTGAAAAAATCCGTGATTGAGAACAATCTGCGCGAAGCTGCGAAGGCGGGGATCTGGAACCACGTGATGGCCTTCTACGGGTTTCCGGGGGAGAAGCGGGAGGAGGCCGAGGAAACGCGGCAGTTCCTCCTGGACAATCAGCCCCATATCCACTCGGTGGAGTTGTTTTACTTCGTTGCTTACCGGCACACGCCGATCGTGCGCAATCCGGAGAAGTTCAACGTCACGATCCACAAACAGGAAGAGTACGACCTCCCGCTGGACTACTACTACACACTCAATGAGCCGGGCGGGGTGTCATGCCTGGAGGCGATGCAGCTCTGCGAGGAGTTTTACAAAAACGACTTCGAACCCTGGGCCGTTCGCGTCAATGCCCGCGAACACGTCTTTCTGTACATCTCCAAGTTCGGCACCAATCGGTTGGACCAGATCTATGCGAAACGTGACGCGCTTGCAGCTACCCGCGCGAGCGACAGTGTCAATGGATTGGTGACGTGGCCGGTCGCGAGAGGCGATGCCGAAGGCGGGAAAGAGGGCGACGCATCGATGACGCGGGTGGTCAGCCACGCCGTCTCATCTCCCTCCACCTAAGTCGTACGGCTCTCCTCGCTGGCGAGCCACTCGGCGAGGACTCGATACGCCTCCCGAATCTCCCTCGTCATGGCCTCGCCCTTCTTGTACATCTGCATGTACTTGCGGGGGTTGTTGGTGAGGTTGGCGTATCGGTGAGGGTTCCACGTGGTCAACAACTCACGGCGCTTTTCATCAAGGCGCGCGTGGGTGAGGGGCTCCGACAGCCCGAAGACCTCCAGGGCGCGATCGATGGCCTCGCGATTCATGTCCGGCCATCCGGGGATGAGACGGTGAGCGTCGACATGGCTTCGCAGTCTGCCAAACGACTCTTGGCGCTGTCAACGCAAGCGGCGCCGCCACGTGGCTGACATCGCACGTATGACTACGCCGCTCCCGATGCTCCAGCCGACCCCGGTCCTCACGAGCGGGGACTATCGCGATGTCCTGCGCCGGGAGATGGATGCGGGAAAGATTCCGCTGAGCCTGGGCAAGGGCTGCCCCGTTCAGTGCGAGTTCTGTTACGAAATCGATCATTCCTACCGCGAGACCCAGGAGCCGCCCAAGACGACGCCGGAAGACTGGGCCTTCATCCTCGACTACATCAACACGAGGCCGACCGACCCCATGCAGTTCTGGTGCTTGGGCGGCAACGAATACATGGAGTGGACGGACCTGTTCCTCCATCCCAAGGCGATGGAGTGGGTCGAGGACTTCCTGAAATACACGGACAAGAACATCCAGTTTTTCACCGTGGGCTTCGTCCACGTCCCCAAAATCCATCAACTCGTGGCCCAATACCCCGGTAGGATCAACTTCGAGCTGTCGGTGATTACCTTGGGCGCCTACCGTCAACGGTTGATGCCACACGCACCCTCGGTGAAGCATTTGATGAAGGTATTGGACGGTCCCGCGGTGTCGTCGGCGAACTTCTATACGTTCGATGCCGGAACGATGTCCCAAGACGCGTTCACGATCTCCAAGGTCAACCAGCGCTGCGTATTGTGGATGGGCTGCCTCACGCCGGTCTGCGGGATCAAACCGGAGACCGCGGAATTGATGCGACAGGGCCGTCGCTACCTCCCGCTCGAGGCGGAGCGCGTGTACGATGCGGGCCTGCCCAACATGCAAACGATCCACACGGAGGCGTATATCACCGCCTTCCTCAATCGAAAGCGGATCGTCAGCCGGTTCGACTCGCTGGAGTTGTCCAAGAAAGACACCGTGGTGATGGCGGGAAGCGTCTACAACATCCTGACCATGTTTCGGAGAAACCGCGCCCGTTTTCTCTATGTTCCCAACGCCACGCTGGGGGGCGATTCTGACTGTACCGTGCTGTTGACCTTCGACGACATCGCCAAGCGTCTCACGAATCAGAAGGTGATTCATGTCCCGAAGTGCGTGATGCAGTCCGGCCGCGGCCCCGACACGGACATCGCCGGCGTGTCCCTCGGTGAGTTCGCCAGGAAGACGGGCGTGCGGGTCAAGGTGTTGCACAGGGTCGACACGAAATTCGCCAATCAGCGTCTCTACCGCAACGGCTCCCTACGCCACTACGTCGAGGATTACCTCCACAACCCTCTCACGCAGGCGTACGAAGCGCTCCCACGTCCAGCATAGTTCGAGAGAGGTCTCATCGACGATGTCCTCCTCTGAGCCCCGAACACTTCGGTTTTACCAGGCCGATGTGTTCACCAGCCGCCCCTTCGGCGGCAATCCGGTGGCCGTGATTCCGGACGCGCAGGGGCTCAGCGACTGGGCGATGCACCACATTGCCCGCGAAATGAACCTGTCGGAGACCGTCTTCGTGCTACCGCCGACGGATCCGAACGCGGTGGCGAAGGTGCGAATTTTTACCCCCACGCAGGAGATCCCTTTCGCGGGCCATCCGGTCATCGGAACCTTTTTCGTGCTCGGAAAACTCGGCCGCCTGCCGCTTCAACAGGCCGTCACCAGGATGCTGTACGAATGCAATCTGGGATCGTTTTCGATCGAGGTCCGCACCGGAGAGGGGGAGATCGTGGGTGTGGTCATGTCTCAGCCGAAGCCGCAGTTCCTGGGCACAATCGACGATGTCAAAGACCTCTACGACCTGGCCAAAACTCTGGGGTTGGCCAAGAACCAGATCACCGATACAAAGTTTCCCGTTGAGGTGGTCTCCACCGGGTTGCCCATTCTGATCGTGCCCATCAGAACCTTGACCGCCGTCAGATCCATCGTCCCAGACGTCACGGGCATCAACGATCTCTGTGGGCGTCACGGGACCAGCGGGCTGATGGTGTTCACCACGATGACGGTCGAGGATGCCTCCGCGGTGCACACCCGCATGTTTGCACCGCCGATCGGCGTCCTTGAAGATCCCGCCACAGGCAGCGCGAGCGGCGCGTTGGGCGCCTATCTGGTCCAAAACGGGGTTGTGGAGGTCGCGCCGACCACCGAGCTCCTTGCAGAGCAGGGCTACGAGCTCGAGCGGCCCTCGCGCATCCTGATCCAGGTCGAATCGGACGACGACGTGATCCAGGAGGTCAAGGTCGGCGGACAGGCGGTAATGGTCATCGAGGGGACGCTCCGGTTCTGAGGCCCGCGCGCGGAGGTGGCCTCCACCGGTGGGACTTGCCAGCCTCGACGTCATCACTGATACAATGACTCATCCGGAAGGGACGCCGCCCGCGCCGCACCACCGCCGACCGTCCCCCCGCAGTATGGCCTTGATGAAAGCCGTCATATTCGAGCAGCACGGCGGGCCTGAGCAGCTGAAGCTCGCCGAGGTAGCATGTCCCACGTGCGATCCGGACGGAGTCCTGGTTCGCGTGAAGGCCTGCGCGCTGAATCACCTGGACATCTGGATCAGGCAGGGCATTCCCTCGTACTCGATCCCCCTGCCTCATATTTCCGGCTGCGATGTGGCCGGAGTCGTCGAGCAGGTCGGCGACCGTGTGACAGGCATGACGCCAGGGACCCGCGTCGCCGTGTCGCCGGGGCTGAGCTGTTGGCGGTGTCAATTTTGTCTGGCCGGCCGAGATAATTTGTGCCCGTCCTATAAGATTCTCGGGGCACAGGTCGACGGCGGATACGCCGAGTTCGTCGCGGTTCCTGGCATCAACGCGATGCCCATTTCGGACTCGCTGACGTTCGAGCATGCGGCGGCGTTTCCCCTGGTCTCGGTGACCGCGTGGCATATGCTCTTCACGCTTGCGGACTTGAAGCCCGGAGAGACGGTGTTGATCATGGGGGCCGGGAGCGGCGTGGGCAGCATCGCCATTCAGATCGCCAAATTGGTGGGCGCCACGGTGATCACCTCGGTCGGGGCCGAGGGAAAGGTCCCCAAAGCACAGGCCCTGGGCGCGGACGAGGTCGTCAACCACGCGTCCGAGGATGTCGCCAAGCGGGTCAAGTCACTGACCGGAGGACGCGGCGTGGATGTCGTCTTCGAGCATATCGGACCAGCCGTGTGGAGCCAGTGCGTCAGCGCGCTGGCTAAAGGCGGCCGTCTCGTGACCTGCGGAGCCACGACCGGCGGCGAGGTCAAGCTGGATCTCCGGCACCTGTTCTCCCGGCAGCTCACGTTCAAGGGCTCCTACATGGGCACCAGGGCGGAACTGCTCGAAGCGGCCGCCTTGGTGAGCGCCGGGGCTTTGCGGCCCGTGGTCGACCGAATCTTCCCGTTGCCCGATGCCCGAGCAGCTCAGGAGCATTTATTGAGTCGAAATGCGTTTGGAAAGGTCGTGTTGACGATCGAGTAGCCTAGCGCGTCAGGAGGAAACGATGCCGAATGTTGCCAGCGTGATGCGGAAGGAAATCAAAAAGATTGCGCACAATGCCACCGTGCGGGATGCCGCCCGTCGAATGAAGGACGACCGAATCGGCTCCTTGCTAGTTGAGAAAGCGGGGGACCTGGTCGGCATCGTCACGGACACGGACGTGGTCAGGCGTGGCGTCGCCGATGCCGCGGACCTGAACAAGCTGACGGTCGAGGACATCATGACGTCTCCCATCGTGACCATCGAGGGCATCCGAACCGTCCAGGACGCCCACGACATGATGGGCGATCTCCACGTGCGACACCTGGGCGTCACTGAGGGAAGCTCAATCGTCGGCGTGGTCTCCGTACGAGACTTGCTGGTCTACTTTAAGCGAGTATCCGAGCCGAAGATCACACAAGATTAAGACATCGGGAGGCGGAAGGCGGGACGACGATCAGGGGATTTTTCGCCTCCCGCTTACCGTCCACCGATTACTTGGTGAGCTCCCGAACGATGTGACCCAGCTCGGGGAGAATCAGCCGCTCCATCGCAAGCTGGACGGCATTTTCCGAGCCCGGGGTCGAGAACACAATCCGTCCCTTGATCAGCCCCGCCGTCGCCCGGCTCATCATCGCGGGAGAGCCGATCTCCTGAAAACTCAGGTGCCGAAAGAGCTCACCAAACCCGTCCAGCCGCTTTTCCAACATGGCGTCGATGGCCTCGAAGGTCGAATCCCTTCTTGAAAGACCGGTGCCGCCGTTGATGATGATCGCCTGGACCTCCTCCCGAGCCACTCCCTCGGCTACAATCTTCCGGATCTCGTCCGGCTCATCCTTGACGAGGTGGCTGCCCACCACGTCGTGTCCGTGCTCGGTTAAAAGTCGCCTGATGAGCTGGCCGCTCGTGTCGGAATCCGGCGTCCGCGTATCGCTGCATGTGACGACGAGGCAGGAGACACGTCGAGGCGCGTGGTGTTTGTGCTCGACATGAGCGTGCTGAGCGTGTTTTGACATGGCGACGTTGCGGCAGCGACGGTGCCCCCTCACCATGGCCCTCTCCCCCTGGGGGAAAGGGAGGGGAGAGGGGAATCGGGAAAAAGACGAGGATCGATCCGAGCGTTCCCCGAGACCGGCCCTCAGGACCAGACGGAGTCCGGCTTGAGACTCTCGGCCTGCTTCCCTTTCTTGATGTGTTCGTCGAGAATGGTCGCGACGTGCTCTTCCTTCACCTGGGAATACCAGGTCCCGTCCGGATACACGACGACCGTGGGGCCCTGCTCGCAGGGTCCCAGGCAGGATGAGCCGGTCACCAGCACGTCTCCAGGCTGAAGCCCCCGCTCCATGATCCCCATGTTGAACGCCATGAGGATGTTGGCAGAGCCGGCCGCGCCGCAGGACGGCTTCGGGTGTCCCGGCGGCCGGGTATTGGTGCAGACGACGATATGGTATTTAGGTTTCGGCATGATCGCTCCTTCGCGCTTAGTGTGGGGTGCCCGCCCGTGGCGGCTGGGACCGTGAGGGTGTGGGAACGTGGTGAGCGGAGATCATCATCGAGGCATGAACGATTTCCAGGTCTCGACGCAGGCGTCGGGAAGCTTCCAGTGCTTCACGCCCCTGATAACCCATTCCAGATAGTTTTCTTTCGGCTTGAACTTCCCGATGGGAGTGGCGGCATGGGTCGTGACCAGCATTTTCTCGCCGTCCTCCTTGACGACCGTCACGGGCACGTGCCGGAAGGCCCCTGGCGGAACCTCGCCCTCAAACTCGTCCAATGACTTGAGGTCCTCCTCCGTGATGTCCAGAACGATCCCCCAGACTTGCTCGCCCGGCGTCGGGGAAATACTGGCCAATCCGCACCGCCATTGCGACGACCACCGGCAAAACTGGATGGTGTGATCGGGGAGGTACGCGGGACAGACGAAGGTGTGCTCGGGAGCGCGACGCTTCAGTTGCGTGGTGTTCAGGTTGTCCGCATAGACGAAGAAATGCATAACACCTCGTGATCCTAACAACAGAGTGATGCGCCCGGTATTCTTAACATAGGCCGTCGCGCGGTTGTCAAGGCCAACGCCCTCGGGGGCGCGAGCCCGTGTCCGTGCAGTTGACTTCGATCCATGTGCTTCGATGTAATACGGGACGCCCACTTCTCGTCGACGTGCTCAACACGGAGCCGCATGGAAGCCCAGAACGACCAGACGCACGCGCGCCCATCCTTTATCACGATCCTGCATTACGCCGTCGCCGCCCTCTTAATCATCGGGATCGCGGGCTACTGGTACCTCAAGCCGGGCGGCCTGAGCCCCGTCAGCGATCCACGAGCCGCGAAGGCCATGGCGCTGGTCCAAACCCACCAGGCTCACCAGGCCCCGACGCTGCTCCAGGCCTTGAACCAGCTCGCCAAGAAGGTCGAGGACCGTGGCAAAGGCGTCCGCATCGGCGAGTGGAGAGTGGAGCACATGCAGGACGACTATTACAAAGTCCAGGTCTGGGTTCGGGAGGAGGGATTTCGACAGTGGATGGAGCGGGACTTTACCTGGCAGGTCGATCTGAACAAGGGACGTGTCATGCCGCTCAGCGACTTCGCGGCGCAACTCATGCCCCGCGGGGAGCGTACCCCCGAGCCGCCGGGGCCCTGATGCGGGGCAACGAGGATCACTCGGCCTCGGGAAGCCCCACCTGGATCTCCTCGCCAACGATCCTCACCTCATAGCACTCGACCGCGAAGTCGGGATTCTCTGGCCGCTTGCCAGTGCGGACGTTATACCGCCAGCCATGC
This sequence comes from Nitrospiraceae bacterium, assembly GCA_041608595.1. Taxonomy (GTDB): domain Bacteria; phylum Nitrospirota; class Nitrospiria; order Nitrospirales; family Nitrospiraceae; genus JBFGRM01. Next base: position 2,971 of record JBFISJ010000012.1, on the reverse strand, counting down.
CAGGGACACTCTACGACATCTCCCGTGAGCAGGCCCTCCCCCAATGGCCCACCGGCGTGGGGACAGGTGTTGTCCAGGGCGTACAGGGTGCCGTTGACATTGCACAGCGCCACCCCGTGACCCTCCGCCTCCACGGACACGCAGGTCCCCGGCTCGACGTCCGACACCTTCCCGACCGGTATGAACCTGGCCATGCGACACTCACAGCGCGGCTGAAATCATTAGATTACAGGCTGATTTGATAAGATTCAAGCCTGTGACGGCGCAGCAGATTCGCGGCAGCTTGATTCCCGGCGGACGATATGGCATACAAAGAGTGCGCGTTACTCGTCGATTCTTCGGCGGCCACGATCAGCGAAGGACAGAGTATGGAATTGACGCTGCTGCTGAACGCCACCTACGAGCCCCTGAGGGTCATTCCCTGGCAGAAGGCCATCACCCTGTTGTGGCAGGAGAAGGTCGAGGTCCTGGAGGTCTACGACCGGGACATCCGCGGAGTCACCATCAGCTTCAAGCTCCCGGCCGTGATGCGTCTCCTGAAGCTGGTCAAGTTGAAGGACAGCCACCGAGCGGTCAAATTCTCGCGGATCAACATCTTCACCCGTGACAAGTACACCTGCCAGTACTGCACCCATCGGTACCGGACGGAGGATCTGACCTTCGATCACGTCATCCCGATTGCGAAGGGCGGCAGAAAGACCTGGGAGAACATCGTGACCGCCTGCTGGCGGTGCAACAACCGCAAGAGCGGGCGCACCCCGGACGAGGCCGGCATGCGCCTCATGCGAAGGCCCGTCAAGCCGCGCTGGAATCCCGTGATCACCATCACCATCGGCATCCGGAACGCCCCGCAGAGCTGGCGGGACTACCTCTACTGGAACATGGAGCTCGACTCCGATCCTCCAGATCAGTAGGGACGGTCTAGTACAGCTTGTCGATTTTGATCTCGATGCCCTTCCCGCCGACGAGCGTCGGGTTTCGCTCGAATGCCCCCTCCATGTCGCCCGGTTGAGCCGGACCCGCGCCTCCATCCTTGTCTAGACGTGCCACCACCTCCACCATTCCCGTCAGCTGGGTGCCCTGGATCATTACGTCGTCCCTGGTCACCGTAAACTCGACGGGAAACCGCGGACGCTCGATCCGCTTGACCGCGATGGGACGCGGCGGCCCCTTCGGCCTCCGGACGATGACGTAGAGCACGTCTGTTCCCGCAACGCGGTCGGCGAGCTCCGGCGCAATCGTCACGCGACCCGCCACCACGGCGTCCGACCTGGGAGCTTGACACCCGTGCGCGAGTCCAAACCAGGCCGCAAGGCCCGCGAGCACGATGATCCCGGCCGCCATTCCGATCACGCGGACTGTGTCACTCGACATGGATTCTCCCTTTCTGTCCCCTCTCTCCCAACATCCTGAACGCCTGATCTCCCCCTCACCCTGGCCCTCTCTCCCTCTGGGGGAGAGGGGGATCGCAGAATGAGCAATGCGAGGAATACCTTAGACTTCACAAGTAGAGCCCGGGCAGGGGCGCGCCATTATACTCACGCGAAAACTGCTCTGAAAAGATGGCACGGGCCGCCGGCAAGCATTTACCTTGGGCCTCGCGTGTTGATAAGATACGGCGTTTTTTCGAGGAGGAGGAAGCATGGTGGCAAACCCTGGTCTACAACTCTCGCTCAATGTCAAGAATCGGTCCTGCCTTGTGCTGGGCGGCGACAACGAGGCCGCGGACAAAGTGCAGCGCCTGCTCGAGGCGGGCGCACGCGTGACCGTCGTGCACCCGACCCTGAATGACGTGCTACGAAAACTGACCGCATCCGCCAAGATCCTGCACCGCGGGCGCCGCTTCCGTGCCGCCGATACGGAGGGGATCGTGTTGCTCATCAGCACGATTCGGGACGATGCCGCCTTTTCGGCCTCTCTGTTCGAGCTGGCGCAGAAGGAGCGCTTTCACCTCTGGTCGGCCGACCAGCCCGACGTCTCCACCGTCTCCATGCCGGCACTCATCAGCCGCGGCCATCTTCGGGTCGCCATCAGCACCAGCGGAGTCGCTCCCGCCCTGGCCAGTCGTTTGCGCCAGGACCTGGAACCGCTGTTCGATGACGGCTTCGTTCAGTTTCTCGAGTCCCTGGCCGCCCTCCGGGACGACACGAAGGCCGTCGAACCGGATTTCGAACGCCGCCGTGCCATCCTGCGCGAAGCGTTGGAGGGGGTGCGCTTGACGGGTCGCCTGGAGTATCCCAAGGCGGTCGCCGAACAATCATCGAGCTAAGGTTAGGTCAGTTAAGTCAGTTACGTCGGTTGAGGCAGTTGTGACCACAATTCGATCTCTTGCCGACACAACTGACAAAACTGACCTACCTGACTTAACTGAGGAGGAGGCATGGTGTTGTTGGAGTTCAGCATGTCGCCATTGGGAAAGGGGGAGAGCGTCGGCAAATACGTGGCCCGCTCGCTAAAGATCATCCAGGCGAGCGGGATCGACTACCGGCTCAATCCCATGGGAACGGTCCTGGAAGGGAATTGGGAGGACTGTTTCGAGGTGGTCCGTCGATGCTACGAACGGATGCGTAAAGATTGCGGGCGCATCTCGTGCACGATCAAAGTGGATTATCGCAAGGGTCATCGAGGTCGGCTCGTAAGCAAGACGGCGAGCGTCGAGCGCCGGCTCAAGAAAAAGCTAAGAACCTCATAGAGCTGGCCCTCTCCCCACGATTTGCTCCTTTCACGACAACCCTGAATCCGAAAATATTCTAGCTCTCCAGGGTCCCCCGTGCAGGCTGTCCGGACGGCGCGAGGGCCACAGCCGTCCTGGACTCGCGCATCCCGCGCCTCCCGGAGCGACCGTGAATCCTCCCTCTTCCCTTGGGGAGAGGGCCGGGGGGGCTGCAGACCGGCGGATGCCGTTCCACCCGCCGTGAGGACAGGGACAGCACACCACTCGCACAGCGCATCACGGGGACCCCCGGACCGT
>JBFISJ010000011.1:0-29930 GCA_041608595.1 Nitrospiraceae bacterium | reverse complement strand
TCCTCCGGTGACCACCGGGTACCCGCCCGTCTCCACAATATCGGCCTCGGCGCCATACCCCTTGAGCACGTCGGCCGCCACCACCGCCATACGACGGACGTCCGCAGCGTGCGCGGGGTCCATGCTGATCGAGGGAACTCGCACCATCTCCTCGAGCTCGGTCTCGAATCGTGGACGCGTGTCCCGGATGTACGCTTCGAGTGCCTTCGCTTTTCGGCTCATCGATCTCTCCTTCGAAGGTTTCGGCGGCGCCAGCATGGCGGCGGCGCGAACAACATCATTATAGCGGGCGCAATTCTCATCAAGAAAGTGTTCGGATGAACGAACGGTGCTACAATGCCGTACCGTGACCAGCCCCATGCGAGACCAACGCGACCACGGAACGTCCTCGCCGCGGAGAGGTGCTCAGGCGTGCGCGCTCGCGGCGCTCACGCTCCTGGCGGCGCTCGCCCTGCCGGCCGGGGCCGAGGACGCCATGCTTCCGATCGGCAGAATCCTCGATGACCCCAACGAGTACCATCTCACGACGGTAATCCTTGAAGGAACCGTCTCCGACGTCCACGCGCTCGAACCCTACTACACTCCCTCCGGCGCGGCCTGCTATGGCGCCTACACCTTCGCGTTGAGCGACGGCACGGGCTCGCTTACCATTGACGTCCTGGGGTTTTGCGGGACGCCGGTGTTCAGGCCTCCACCGATCGTGGCGGGCGACCGCGTGGTTGTGGACGCGCACATCCGTATGCCCGGGCACCAGGGGTACTTCAAGGGCTTGATCGGGGTGCCCCTTCCCGAACAGGATTTGACGAGGGTCAGGGGCATCGCCGATGTCATCCGACAGGCATCCGCCCCAAGGCCGGATCTCCTCCATCCGCCTGACGAGGACGCATCCTGAAGACGCGCTCCTTGCCATCCGCACCAAGAGACGCTCGCTATGGGTGAGTCCCTACGAAAACTGAACGAGGTCCCCGCGCACATCCGCATTGGTTGGGTTGGTACGGGCGTCATGGGCGAGTCGATGTGCGGCCATCTGCTCGTCAAGGGGTATCAAGTGACGGTCCATTCGCGTACCAAGGCCAAGGCGGCGAGTCTGGTCCAGGCGGGGGCAACCTGGCGTGAGACACCCTCGGACGTAGCCTCGAATGCCGACGTGACTGTCACCATGGTGGGATTTCCGCAGGAGGTGCGTGAGGTCTATTTTGGCCGTCACGGGGTGCTGGCCGGCGCGAAACCCGGAGCGGTGCTCGTGGATATGACGTCAACGGAGCCGCGACTCGCGCGAGAGATTGCGGCGGCAGCGGAGGCACAGGGGGCTCACGCGGTCGACGCGCCCGTGTCAGGCGGCGATGTCGGCGCGAAGGCCGCCAGCCTGTCCATCATGGCCGGGGGAGAGCCCCAGGTCGTACGGGCGCTCATGCCCATCTTTGAAGTGATGGGAAAGAAGATTGTCGACCAGGGGCCGGCCGGATTCGGGCAGCACACCAAGCTGTGCAACCAGATCGTCATCGCCGGGACGATGATCGGGGTCTGCGAGAGCCTCCTCTATGGACACCGCGCCGGGCTCGATTTAAAGAAGATGCTGGAATCCGTCTCCGGCGGCGCGGCTTCCTGTTGGACCCTCGACAACCTCGCACCGCGCATCCTGCAACGCAATTTCGATCCCGGGTTCTTCGTCGAGCATTTCATCAAGGACATGGGCATCGCCCTGGACGAGGCGAAGCGGATGGGAATCGTCCTGCCCGGCCTCGCGCTCGTCCACCAGCTCTATCTCTCCGTCCAGGCCTACGGCCATGGCAAGGCCGGCACCCACGCGCTCATGCTCGCCCTCGAGGAACTGTCCAATGCCCCTCCCTGCTCCGCCACATGAGCTTTAGCCACGGGCTGAGAGAAGGAGGACGCAGGGTTTTGGGTTTTGAGCTCTTAGTCTTGAGTCTTGAGTGCTCGACTCTGACTCAACGGATGGAGAAGGGAATGGGGGAGAAGGTAAGGACGAAGATCGCAAAGGCGATCCAGCCGACCCACACGCGGGTCCGGCCAAGCGCGACGTGGGGGTCCTGAACGGGGGGATGCGCCAAGCCGATGAAGCCCGCCAACCCCGCCCAGACGAACCACCCCGGCCAGCCGATCATCCCGAGCACCAGGAGGACCGGTACCATGCCGATTGCGATCCGGTGCTGCTGCTCGCCCCACAAGGCATAGGCTACGTGCCCGCCGTCGAGCTGCCCGATTGGGATCAGGTTCAGGAACGTGATGAACATCCCGAACCAGGCGGCGAACCCCACGGCATCGAGCGCGATGTCCTTGCCCGCCGGGATCGGCCCGACGACCAGCCACGCGAAAAACTGGAGGAGCAGGGGCTCGCCGAGCTGGAGCCCATAGGGCTGCTCCGCCGGCACGATCTCAGCCCGGAACAATCCGATGATCAGCGCCACGACCGCCACGACGAAGCCCGCCAGCGGGCCGGCGACGCCGATATCGAAGAGCGCCTTGCGGCTGAGGATCGGTCCGCGCATCCGGATGATGGCCCCGAACGTGCCGATGAAATGGGGCGGACCTGGAATGAACAGAGGAAAGCTGGCGGGGACCCGATGAATTCGCGACAGCACGTAATGCCCCAGCTCGTGCGTGACGAGGATGCCCAGCAAGGTGAGCGCGAAGGGGATGCCCTTCAGCAGGACGCCCGGGTCTCGGCTGAGAAACTCCCAGGCGCCGATGAACACCTCCGTGTTGGTGTGGTACGCGCCGGCCCAGAGCGTCGTGAAGACCGTCACGCCGAACAGCGTGGCGGGAAGCCAGACTCCGGACCCGGGTCGATCGAGCCCCCCGCCTCCGTCTGCATGCTTGTGGTCCGGTTGCAAGGAGGACGGCGGAGATGCAGAGGCGTCTGGGCTCTCCCGCAAGCCATGGGGCGGGTGCCTGTTCCACTCGAAATCCATCTCGACGACTCGCTCCAGCCGCTAGGCCGCCCAAAAGGGATTATGTGCCAACTCCTCCGCCACCGTCGTGTTGGGGCCATGGCCGGGAAAGAGGGTTGTCTCCTTCGGAAGCTGCAGAACACGACTCCGGACCGAATCCAGATGCGCAGGATAGAGCGAGAACGGATTCGCGCGCCCAACCGATCCTGCGAAGAGCGTGTCGCCAACAAAGCACACAGTATGATGCTGCGTCCGCACCCGATAGCAGATACCCCCCGGGGTATGGCCCGGCGTGCGGAGGCACTCGACGGTCAAACGGCCGACCGATATTTTGCGTCCATCCGTCGGCTCCAGGATCGACTTCTTGTCCGGCAGCCACGGAGCCAGCTCCTCGTCCTCTCTCCCCAAGTAGACGGGAACGGGCCAGCCCGAGAGGATGCGTTCGAGCTTTCCGGCATGGTCTGAATGACCGTGTGTGAGACAGACCGCGTTCAGTTTGAGGCCCCGCTCTTGGAGGACGCACAGGACCACCTCGGCGTCGTACCCCGTGTCGACGAGGACCGCCTCCTTCGCCACATCGTCGCACAGCAGATAGCCCTTCACCGCATAGCCACCTATGTCCCCGTGGATCGTGTGGACCTCGCCGACCGTCGCGGGTGTCGGCGCCGGCACCCACCCCTCCAGGACGACCTGGACGAGTGCCTCCGGTCGAAGCCCCAGACCGCGAGCGATCGCGGCCACCTCCTCGCCACTTGGCGACTCCGCGCCGCGCTCCAAGGCCGTGAGCCGGTTCGCGTCGAGACCGCACCGCTTGGACAGTTCGGTCGAAGACAAGCCTTGCCCGTTCCGGGCCTTCTTCACGATGTCGGTAAAGTCGTCTTCTAGCGGCATGCGAGATCTTATATTAGCGCCTTCCAGGCCTGGACCATTGCCGCATCCACGTCCACTAGTATCACCCGCCGGAGCGATCTGGCGGAAAACGCTTGAATCTGGGCCACCATGCGGCTGGCTGCGTCCTCATGCTTCACGCCGCCAACGCCGGTGCCCATGCCCGGCAAGGCGACGGAGGCGAAGCCGTGCTCGTCTGCAAGGATGAGCGCCGCGCGGGTCGCGCGCCCCACGTTGTCGGCGGGGATGCGCATCGCCGGCTGCGGCATGGTCGGCGCATGGACGATGCCCTTGAATTTCGTCTTTCCTCCGGAGGTCAAGACTGCCTCGCCGACGGGAATGGGCGCCGCCTTCCGCGCCTCTTCCTCCACCTCCGTGCCGGCCGCCCGCTTGATGACGCCGGCCACGCCTCCGCCCATGAAGCCAAGGCTGTTGGCGGCGTTCACGATCACCTCCGCCTCGGCCTCCAATATGCTCCCCTGCACGATGGCGATCTGGACTGTCTGCGTTGCCATTCTTCCTGGGCGCCCGGGACCACTCTAGTCCTCTCCGTCTTCCACCACAAGCGGGTGAGAGGGGCGCAGCCTCGTTCTATTCCTTTAGGTGAATCTCATGCACTTGCCCGAAGGTCGACAGCATCTCCGGCAGCGCCTGGCCGGGTCCCACCGCGAGGATCTTCAGCCGGTCCCGATGCAGATGGGCCCGCGCGGCCCGCAACAGGTCCTCTTTGGTCAGCTTGACGACCTTGTCACGCAATTGCTCGAGAAAGTCTCTGGGTAGCCCATCGTACTCCAGGCCGATCAGCCGGTTCACGATGCGCGCCGGGCTCGTGAAGGAGAACACGAAGGAGTTGACGAACGCCTCCTTTGCCTCTTCCAGCTCTTCGTCGGTGACGGGCTGCTCGCGCAGCCGCTGCAGGTGCGCGATGAGGCTCTTGATGACCTGTTCCGTCGATTCCGACTTGGTCTCGGCGTACATGAGCCAAATTCCGCTCTCCCAAACGCCGGGCCGAAGCCCACTCCCCACGGAATAGGCGAGCCCCTGGCGTGTGCGCACGTCCATGAACAGCCGACTCCTGAACGAGCTGCCCCCAAGGATGTCGTTCGCGATGGCCAGTGCTGGATAATCCGGATCCTTCTCCTTCAGCGTCAGATGGCCGACACGCAGATGCGTCTGCGACGTCCCCTTGCCCACGTATCGAACCACGGCGTCGCCCTTGTCTCCCAAGCCCTCCGCGCCGCTCGCCGCAGGCGGCAGGTCGATCGATCGAACAGGCCCTTTGGGCCAATCCCCGAACCAGCGACGGAGCGACGCCAGCATGGCCTTCTTGTCGAAATCACCGGTCACGCCAAGAATCACGCCGTTGGGACGGACCGTGTCCTCGTGAAACGCGACGAGATCCTCGCGGCTGATTCGCGAGACCGATTCGAGCGAGCTTTCCCTCGCCAGCGGGTGTGTCTGCCCGTACAAAAGCTTTCTGAAATGGCGTCCGGCAATGGACTGCGGCTGGTCGTCGCGACGGCGGATGGACTCCATGGTCTGGAGCTTGGCCAGCTCGACTCGATTTGATTCAAACCGAGGCGTGCGCAGGATGTCGGCAAAAATCCTCAGTCCCTTCTCGAGATCCTTCTCGAGGACGTCTAGCATGGCACTACCGGAGGTCCGGCCGATCCCGACGGAGATCTCCGCCGCAATGTGCTCCAGGGCTTCATCCACTTCCTCGGCCGTCATGCGCGCCGTCCCTCCGGTCCGCATGACGCTGCCGGTGATGGCGGCGAGCCCCACCTTGTCCGTCGGATCAAGCCACCCTCCCGTTCGCATCATGGCGGACACCGTCACGAGGGGCAGCTCACGGTCCTCCAGCAGATAGACCACCATCCCGTTCTGCATCACCACGCGGTCCGGCTCCGGTGCACGGAACTCGACCGGTTCGAATCGCATCTCCCTAGGGTCCGGCAGGCCTTCGGTCACCTCCTGCGCCAGCCCAAACGAGCTTCCACCCGCCACGATGAGCACGACGAGCGCGATCAGGTGCTGCAGCCCAAGCCATGTCGAATCATTTTTGTATATCGTCGATGTCGATTTCACCCACTCACCATCCCGTTGCGATTATGGACGTGGTCAGATTGGCTGCTTCGCCGGTTTCACCAGAACTGCGACGGTCCGATTTGTCTTGGTGAAGTAATGCCTGGCGACGCGCTGAATATCTTCGGGCGTCACGGCGGCGATCTTCTCGCGCAGGTTGAGGAGGTACCTCCAGTCCCCGGCGACGGTCTGAAAGTAGCCGAGCTGCGAAGCCAAACCCTGATTGGATCGCAACGAACGAATCAGGTCCGCGTCGAGGTTGTTGAGCACCTTTTCCAGCTCCCTCGCCTCGACGGGTTGCTTCTTCAGTCGTTCGACCTGGTCTTCGATGGCCGCCTCCACCTCCGCCAGCGTGTGCGGGGCGAGTGGGACCGCGCTGATCATGAACAGGTTCGAGGCGCGCGCACCGGGCACGCCGGAGCTGGTACCGATGGAGCTCGCCAACCGCTTCTCCCGCACAACGCTCCGATACAGCCGTGAGGTCACGCCCTGGGACAGGATGGCGTCAATCACGTCGAACACGAAATCATCGGGATGGGCAATCGACGGCTTGTGGTACCCGATGAACATCATCGGCTCGGCATCGAATTCCACCTCCGCACGCCGCTCGCCTCGCTGCACAGGCTCCTTGGTGACGACCTTCGGCGGGGGAGGGCCGGGCTTGATCTGGCCGAACGTGCGTTCCACGAGCGCGATCACCTCGGCCGGCTGGATATCGCCGACGATCGCGATGACCGCGTTGGAGGGACCGTAGTACGTCTCGAAGAATGTCCTGGTCACGTCCGGCGTCAGGGCCTTGAGATCGCTCGCCCATCCAATGGTTGGAAATCCATAGGGATGCGCCTGAAAAGCTGTCGAGACGAAGGCCTCGTAGAGCAGCCCCGAGGGATTGTCGTCCGTGCGGAGCCGTCGCTCCTCCATCACCACCGCCCGCTCCTTGTAAAACTCCCTGAACACGGGGTTCGCCATGCGGTCGGCTTCGATCGCAGCCCAGAGGGGCAGGCGGTTGGCCGGCAGGCTGATGAAATATCGCGTCACGTCTTTTCCCGTGGTCGCGTTCAGGCCCACGCCGCCGTGCCGCTGGTACAACTGCGACAGCTCGTTCCTAACCACGTACGCTCCCGCCTCCCGCTGCACGTCCGAGAATTGCCGCCGGAGCGCATCAAGGCGAGGCGACGATTCCTTCCCGACCGCTTCCAGACGATCGAGCTCCTTTTGGATCTCGTCATTCAAGCGGTCAAGCTCCTCGAGCTTCTTGTGTTCGCGTTCGTAGTCGTTGGTGCCGATTCTCCGCGTGCCTTTGAAGGCCATGTGCTCGTACAGATGCGCGACGCCCGTTAGCCCGCTTCGCTCGTCCATACCGCCGACTTTGAAGGTGACGTTGACCGACACCACCGGGGCCTCGTGCCGTGGCACCATGAGGAGTGTCAAACCGTTGGCCAACTTGTGCTCGATGACGCGATTCGCCAGGCCCGCCGAATGCCGCTGGGCCTCGGAGGCGGAGGCCGGCCCGAACAGGAGCGTCACGCACGCGATGATGAGCAGGGACATGTAATGTCTCATGTGAATAACTCGATCAAGTCTTGAGGCTGTTCGATGAACCAGTCGGGTCGGCAGGAGGCCATCTTGTCGCGATTGCCCATGCCATACCCGACCGCGCAGACACGAATGCCCGCGTTGTGGGCTGCATTGATGTCGTTTGTGCTGTCACCGACCAGCACGGCGCGATCCTTGTTGATATTCAGCTGCTCCAGGATGTGGAGCAACATCCCGGGCTCCGGCTTGAGCCCGAACCCGTCGTCGCCACCGACCACGTAGGCAAAATGTTGGGGGCCCAATCCATCCAGAATGACCTTGGTGTACTCAATGGATTTGTTGGTGGCGACGGCCTTGTCCTTCTCTCGAAAATGGCGCAACACTTCGTCGACACCGGGATAGAAACGCGTGCGGTCCAGGCAATGCTCGAGATAATGCCGCCGGAAGACCGCCAATGCTTCCTCATAGTTGGAATGGTTGTCTTCCCCGACCGCCAACCGTAGGAGCCGCTTCACACCGTCTCCGACAAAGCCGAAAATTTCCTTTTCCTCGCGGCACGGCAACCCCAAATCCTCCAGGGTCAGGTTGACCGATTTCGCGATGTCCCATTTCGACTCGATTAGCGTGCCGTCCAAGTCGAAAATGAGGAGGTCGACCGTCGTCCGTGGCGCCATGCGGTTACTTCACCTGCTCGAGCGCTTCCTGCAGCGCCGTCAGCTTCGCGATATGAGCCGGATCCGTCTCGAGCAGGATGGCCTGCCGGACGAAGTTGATCATTCGCTTGACGCCGACGTGGGGTGGAATCTGCGGCTCGACGATCCGCCAACGCATCGCGCGCCCTTTGATGCGAAAACTGATGCGTTCGGTTCCTGCAGCAGGGAGAAAGCTGGCCGTTTCCCAGTACACCGTCCCGAGGACCCGGTATTCGACCGGAATGCGGGCCTCCAACATGCTGACGATGTCCCACTCCTTCGTCTGTCCGAGGACGGTGTAGTCCGCGACGACGACGACCGACCCCCAGGCGGGCTCGTCCCGCCATTCCACGTAGGGATGCAGCACTGGTTGCGAGGCGGCGTCCAACCGCACGCCCTTGTAATCGAGCTGCGCGTATTTCTTGATGACTTCGGTCGGATCGTGCTTGATGTCCCCGGTCAGCGCGCCGGCTGTCCCCGCTCCCGCGAGCGTGCCGATGAGGAGGGCTATCAGACTCCATCCATTCAGACCGTCTCCCCTCACTCCTGACTCCTCACTCCTCACGATTCTTCACGCCACTTCATGCAGCTTGATGGTATTCGTCCCACCCTGCCGGCCGGCCAATGTGCCGGAAACGATCACGAGACGATCGCCGGTATGGACCAACTGATGCGATTTGAGATGCCGTTCCACCTCGGACATGCGCGCCTCCGCGTCCACGATTCTGGACATCGTGAACGGGAGGACTCCCGGATACAGCGCCATGCGCTGCCGCACCGTCTCAGAGGGCGTCAAGCCGACGATGGACGGGACCGGCCGCCACTTGGAGAGGAGCCGGGCCGTGGCCCCTGACTCGGTGAACGCCACGATCGCCGCGGCCCCGATTGAGGCCGCCGCGTTGCACGCGGCCTCACACACCGCCTCCGTGATCGAGCTGTCGCCCCGGCCGGACTCGTTCACGCCTGCGCGATGCAGGTCCCTTCCCGCCTCCGCAGCGCACAAGAGGCGATCCATGACCCTGACGGACTCGACCGGATAACGGCCCGCCGAAGTCTCGGCCGACAGCATGACCGCGTCCGTCCCGTCGAAAACGGCATTCGCCACATCCGAGGCCTCGGCTCTGGTGGGGGTCTGGTTCTGCGTCATCGACTCCAGCATCTGCGTGGCGGTGATCACCAGACGTCGCCGCCGGTTGGCCTCGCTAATGATGCGCTTCTGCAGGAGCGGGACGGCTTCGGGGCCCATCTCGACCCCGAGGTCCCCGCGCGCGACCATGACGCCGTCGGCTTCCGCCAGGAGATCCTCGATGCAGGCCACGGCTTCCGGACGCTCGATTTTCGCGATCAGCGGCACATCCGCGCCGAGCTCCGCCACGAGCTTCCTGGCGCTCGCCACGTCGTCCGGGCTTCGAACGAACGACAAGGCCACGTAATCCACGCCGCGGGCCAACCCAAAGCGCAAATCGTCGCGGTCCTTGCCGGTCAGCGTCGGCTCACTGATCACCGTCCCGGGCAGATTGATGCCCTTGCGCGATGAGATGCGGCCGCCCCGTACGACAACACATTCCACGACCGGCTCCGCTAACCGCCTTACCGTCAGTTCGATGTTGCCGTCATCGATGAGCACCCGCGCGTTGGGTTCGAGATCCTGCGCCAGCCGGGTGTAACTGACGGGAACCTCCTTGACCGTGGCGGCCGCCACGGACCGCCCTGCGAAGTGGATCCCCGATCGGGGATCGGAATGCCTGTGCTCGGGCACCAAGCGGACGGGTTGGTCCATCTCGACCGTTAGGCCTTCGGGGCCGACGTCGCCCACGCGAATCCGGGGTCCCTGCAGGTCTTGAATGACGGCGACGGCCACGCCGCGCCGACTCGCGGCATCCCTGATCGTCCGGATGGCGCGTTCATGCGACGCATGTGAGCCATGGGAAAAGTTCAGGCGGGCGGCGTTCATGCCGTGGGCGATGAGATGGTCCAACACCTCCGGGGAGTCGCTCGCCGGCCCGATCGTGCAGATAATCTTCGCTTTCCTCATTGATCCTCGGTCAGGGAAACCATCCGGTTCTCTCGGCTGGTCCTAAGGGGTCGAGAGCATCGCGTTCCGTCATTCTAACAAAGGCTTTCCGGCCCCGCAAAGAAAGTGACGAAGCGGGAGCGCACGGGACGGAGGGATCGCGTCATCAGCGGCACGTCGATTGACCAGTCAATTTGCTGCGTGATAGAGTGCGCGCCTTCTTCACGAGACGCGTCCTATGAAGACAACTCGATCCGGCAAGCTGTTCGCGGAAGCACAGAAGGTGATCCCCGGTGGCGTGAACAGCCCCGTGCGCGCCTTCCGCTCCGTCGGCGGCCACCCTTTGTTTATCCAAAGGGCAAAGGGCTCCCGCCTCTACGACGCGGACGGCAACAGCTTCATCGATTACGTACTCTCATGGGGACCGATGATTCTGGGGCACGCCCCGCCGGCGGTGATCAAGGCCCTGCATCGCGCGGCCGCAAAAGGCACCAGTTACGGCGCCCCGACGGAACTCGAGGTGCAGCTCGCGCGCATGATCACGCAGGCCGTGCCGTCCATGGAGCAGGTGCGTCTCGTCAGCTCGGGGACCGAGGCCCTGATGAGCGCGGTCCGATTAGCGCGCGCGTACACCCGACGTGACGTGATTCTGAAATTCGAAGGATGCTACCACGGGCACGCCGATTACTTCCTCGCCAAGGCCGGATCCGGCCTGGCGACCTTGGGCATTCCGGAATGTCCGGGCGTGCCTGCAGATTTCACTAAGCACACGCTGACCGCCCCCTACAATGATCTGCCGGCGGTGCGACGCTTGATCGACTCTCATGCGGGCGAGCTGGCCTGTGTGGTGGTCGAGCCGGTGGCCGGAAACATGAGCGTCGTCCCCCCCGCGCCGGACTTCTTGCCCGGCCTCAGAGAAGTGACTCGGGCCAACGACATCGTGTTGATTTTCGACGAAGTCATGACCGGATTTCGCGTCGCCTACGGGGGGGCACAATCGCTCTACGGCGTGACGCCGGATCTGACCTGCCTGGGAAAGGTTATCGGTGGCGGGCTGCCGGTCGGCGCCTACGGGGGGACACGAGAGATCATGCAACTGATCGCGCCCGCAGGCCCCGTCTACCAGGCCGGCACCCTGTCGGGCAATCCGCTCGCGGTCACGGCCGGCATCGAAACGCTGAAAGGGCTGCGCGCGCCGGCCGTGTACAAGAAGCTGGACCGGCAGGCCGCCGCCCTCGCCGCGGGTCTGGGGGATGCGGCGCGCAACGCCGGCGTACCGGTGACACTTACGCGCGTGGGGTCGATGATGGGACTCTTCTTCGCGAAAGGGCCGATCGTGGATTATGCCTCGGCGAAGGCCGCGGACACGACGGCGTACGGTAGGTTCTTCCACCGCATGCTGGAAGCGGGCGTGTACTTCGCCCCGTCACAGTTCGAAGCGGCGTTCTTGTCCACCGCGCACACGCCCCGGGACATCGCCCAAACCGTCCAGCGCGCGCACGCGGCGTTTAAGCTCCTCTAGCGCGCTCGGCCGAACCCCCGAGAGATCTCGAGGGCGTCCCGCTCACTCGTCATCGTCTTCGTCATCCGCCTCCAGGGCTTCCTGTCGTTTCTGCTCCTCCATGGCATTGTGCAGCAGCATACGGATAAACATGGAGTAGAGGGATCCCTTCTCGAGGGTTCCGCCCGGCGGCACCGCGATTCTGCCTTCCTTGATCATTTTATCCAGCCAGGCCTTCTGATCCGGCGCGATCAGCACCGGGATCTCGACCAACCCGACCTTTCCGAACATATCCATGATCAGTCCTCCTTCTCGCCACGAAATCTCGGTCTCGATGAATCGTTAAGACATTGATGCGCTCGAAGCTGCGCATTTCAGCACGCGCTTTTCGATGTTGTCAACCGAGCCATCCGAGGCCGCGCGAGCGCCAGCAAACGCGCCCCCAGAAAGGAGATTGAGGGTCTTGACCGGGTTGCACGGAAGGCGCATCATCGAGTTGCATCCTCTGGAAAAGGAGGTGAGAAAGAAAAACATGACGCCACCGGACATGCCGGGCCCGCTCCTGTGCGCAGCAGGGGGAATCATCGTCCGGCGAGTACGGGTCATGACCGAATGTGCGCATCAGCAGCTCGGTGCCGATAAGCACAAGGGGCGTGCCCCATAAGCATTCTGATGCGGGACGTCGAAGGCAGCGGCGTCCGGTCTGACCCTCACTGGCTCGCAATCGAAGTTCCCAACACAGGAGCGGGCCTTTTCATGTCTGCCGCCCATTATTTCCGTACCTGCCCCCTCCCGACCTTTCCTCGACCCCGACCATCCGCGCTTCGCAACCCTCCGCTCCGTCCCGGTCAGGTCATGCAGATCATTGATGAGGTCCTCAAGCTCCGCGAGCAGATGTCGGCGTTGTTCCGGCGTGATCATACGGTCGATCGCCAGGGCCATGTTCCTGACCTCCCGGCGCATGTCCTCACGAGCGGCCAGATAGGCGACCGGCGCGCCCCGCTCCGGATAAACGAGCCACTCGCGTAGAGGCTGGCGTGGTGGCTGTCCCGCCTCGGCGGAATCGCGGACGAGCGCCAGGAACGCGCGCTGCCGATCGCGACGATAGTCGAGCCAGGCTTCGAGCGTGTCGGGCAGTGCAAGGCTCATGGCTCGAACACGCTCCTCCTGCATGGGTGTCAGGGGCCCGAGCCAATCTTCCACCCACTCGATCGTGGCCGAGGCGCGCTCGGCCAGCCGCCTCTGCTGGTTCACCGCGAGGCGGTCCGCCAACTCTGTATTCTCGCGTTGAAATTTGCGGGCCAGGTATCGCAGCTGCCGCTCGTCGACGGAGGCGAGAAATTCCGCCCCATCCTCGACCAGGAGTTCGAAGAGGTCCGTCCGCAGGTCGACATACGCGTCGAACACCCAGTCCACCTCCTCGTCGGTCAGCTCATCGTGCAGGGCGTGCTGGAGCTGGCCGAGGAATGCTCGATATTTTGGCAGGGCCTCGGCTCGATGGCGCTCCAGGATGTTGGTCAGACGTGCGCCGAGCAATCGCTTCTGAGTGCTCGTGAGGTCGAAGTAGCGGTCGAGCTGCCAGAGCGCCAACCAATCGGCGTGGTTGTAGACTAACCCCAGCGTGCACCCAACGGTCAGGCTGAGCAGTAAGGCAGGAAGAAGGCGTCCCACGTTTCACGTCCCAGGTTCCAAGTTCCAGGTCCCATGTTTGAGGGTAAGCGGCGGTAGATCGGGATTCAATGGGCGGTAATTTTACGGCTTTGTCAGGGCTTCTTGGGTTTTTTGCGGTCCTTGGGTGGCTCGGAGAAGAGCAGCCAGACCAGAATGATGAATCCGATTCCCACCGCGGTGATGGCGAGCCAGGTCCCGAGATTTTCCATTACGACACGTCCTTGACCGGCGCGCGCATCGCCTGCACGATCGGGGGCGGCAGCCGCTTCGTCTTGCCCCGCATGTCCACGGTCACAAGCTTCGCCGAGCCCTCCGCCACGAGGCGACCCGACTCGCGCTCCCGCAGGACGTGCGCCATTGTCAGGGAGGCGTTGCCGACATTCGCGAGCGTCGTCTCGATGTGAAGGACATCCCCGTAATGGGCTGGCGAACGGTAATCGATTTCGGCATGCACGACCATAAACTGCGTGCCCTCTTGAAGCAATCGCCGCACCGACAGTCCCCGCTGCTCGAGGTACTCGGTGCGGGCCCGCTCGAAATAGCGCAGGTAATTGGCATAGTACACCACCCCGCCGCAATCAGTATCCTCATAATAAATGCGAATCTCCATCCAGTCCTGAACGCGTGGCAAGCGAGGCACCCGGTCCACGAGCCCCAAGCCCCTGGCCCCGAGTCGTCCTTACAATTTGAGTATCGGAAACTTGGGCAATGAGCTCTCTTGCACGTTGGTCAGCTTGATCACGATGTCGCAGAGCTGGTGAAACCGCTCGGCCTTGACCGGTTCAAATCCATGCCCCAGCACACCGTGGCTGGCGGCATCGAACAGCGGTTTCATCTTGGCCCATTGCGCCAGGTAGCTTTGTCCCATCTGATGTCCCAGCCCGGCGAGCGCGCGGAACTGCGCGTAGAGCGGCAACTTGTACTTCCCGTCAACATCATCCAGGTAGCATCGCTCGCACGGCTCCCGGAGCGCCTGGGGCAGCTGATCCGGCCGGACATCCCACGTCTTGATCCGATGCTGCTTGAAGAGGGCGTGCTGCGCGAAAGCCTCCAGCGCCCTGAGCAATACCGCGAGGGCGGCTTCGACGTGGTGGTCCACCTGGGCCCGCCGCCGCGCATGCGCCAGCAAGTCGAGCGCGACGGCCTCTTTCACTTCTTGGGGATCCAGCACCAACTTCTCCAGGAACGTGGCGTTGGACTTGATCGCCGGCAGGACTGCCTTGAGCCCGGGAGGTCCTCCCCACACCGACGCCATGTCGAGGGATTTGAGCGAAGTCTTGAGCTTGTCCCAGGCGGAGCGATACTGAAGCCGCTCCCACGAGCCGTATCCCTCGGCCAGGTCGGCCAGCGCGTGGTACAGGGGTTTCTGCCCCCCGCTCACCCGCGCCTCCAAGAGACGAAAGCGCAACGCAGCGGCGACAAACGCACCACGATTAAACAGATCGCAGCCTTCACGGCGGGCGTCCTCTGCCGCCTCGTCCCACGGATTACCCTGCAGCCAGACGCGCGGCGCGCCCTCGATCTCGACGACCTCGCCCTCTCCGGACGATCCGTCCGGGGGCCGCTCCAGGGCGACGACGCGCGAAGTCGCGGGCAGCCCGGCCAGGACGGCGGCTGACGCCATGGCCGACGTGGCCCCCGTCAGATCGATGACTAATTCGCCGGGATGGACCTCCCACGTCGCGAGCATGTCACCAAGGCTGCGGGCGAGGGAGCGGTAGGACGGCATGAACCGATCTGGCTCGGGGGTGACGACCCAGTCCCAGCGTCTGGGCATCTCCGTCACATGGGGCTGCACGGATTGTTCGACGAGCGGCTTGCTGGATTCGGGAATGAAGAAGCAGAGTGCCTCGGGCTTCAATCGGTTGATGACATAGACGGCCGCCGGTGCATCGTCCGTGAACGCCACCAAGAGAGCCTTGACCGGAGCGTCGACCGCCATGCCGGGGGGACTATAACACAGCAGACCCGGCCTCGATCAATCAAGCAGGTTGTTTGACAGGACCGTCGCCCTGCGCCTAGAATCGCCGTTCATGAAAGAAGCGGTGATCAAGGCCTTTGAAGACAGCGCCGACGTGAAGCGACGCTTCGTCACCGTGCACGCCGACCGCATCGTGTCCGTCGCCCGGCTCATCGGCGAAGCCTTTCAGGGCGGTCACAAGGTCTTGCTCTTTGGCAACGGCGGCAGCGCGACCGATGCGTCGCACATCGCCGCCGAGCTGGTGGGGCGGTACCACCGCGAGCGCGGGCCCTTCCCCGCGATCGCACTTGCGGCCGACATGGCGGCGCTCACCTGCATCGCCAATGACTTCGCCTACGACCAGATTTTCTCCAGACAGGTTCGCGCCCACGGGCAGAAGGGCGACATCGCGATCGCCATCAGCACGAGCGGCGACTCCTCGAACGTGCTGAACGGAGTCAAGGCCGCCCGGGAATGCGGGCTCGTGACCGTCGGCTGGACCGGGGGCACGGGCGGCACGCTGGCGTCGCTCGTCGACCACTGCTTCATAGTCCCGTCGACCGTTACCGCCCGAATCCAGGAGAGCCACATCACGTTGGGGCACGTGCTGTGCGAACTCATCGATGAGCAAGTCTCGTCGGAAACCTGCTGAGCGCAATCGCGAGTCGGGGGTGAGCCGTGCGCCGGTTCGCCCGATCGATGTCGCCGCGCTCAACACCTATCCGCTCAAACGGCGCCAGAGCAAGGTCAAGCTTTCGGATCTTGCCGCCACTTGGAAGCCCGGCGGTACTTTCACGCAGTTCGTCCGCTCGTTGCCGGACATCCTAGCCGTGCAAACACTCCGCACGGTCGCCCGAGTGATCGCGCGCGCCCATCGGCGTCGCCGTCCGGTCATCATCGGTATGGGCGCCCACCCCGTCAAGGTCGGCCTCAACCCCATCCTCATCGATCTCATGGAGCGGGGCGTCGTGACGGCCCTGGCCATGAACGGCGCGGTGATCATCCATGACTTCGAGCTCGCCTTTATGGGCCATACCTCCGAGGAGGTCGACGACGAGATCGACAGTGGTCGATTCGGCATGGCCGAGGAGACGGGACGCATGATCAACGAGGCGATCGTGCGGGGCGTCAAGGATGGGCAGGGGATCGGCGAGGCGGTCGGGCACTACATCAACCGGTATCGCGGGCAGTTTCCAAACCGGCACATCAGCCTCTTGTCGGCCGGCGCCCGCCTGAACATTCCCGTGACGGTGCACGTCGCGCTCGGGACCGACATTATTCACATGCACCCATCCGCAGACGGTGCGGCGATCGGAGCCGGATCTCTTCTGGATTTTCGCAGGCTCGCGGCGGTGGTCGCCGGTATGGAGGGAGGGGTCTACGTCAACCTCGGCTCGTCCGTCGTCATGCCCGAGGTCTTCCTCAAAACCATCTCGCTGGGCCGCAACCTCGGCTACGACCTCACCGACATCACCACCGTGAACATGGATTTCCTCTCGCATTATCGGCCGCTTACCAATGTGGTGAGGCGACCGACGCAGAAGGGCGGGCGGGGCTATTCACTCGTCGGGCACCACGAGATCATGGTTCCGTTGCTGGCCGCCGCGATCCTCGAGGAGCTCGCCTGACCCGGACAAAAGCGGACGGTCGGACGGCGGTCGCACCCCACCTCACAACGATGGCCTCTCATCCAACGTCCGCAGCCGTGCGCGCGCTCTGGCAGGAACTCAATGTGCGCTATTTCTCCGATCGTCTGCCGGGCATTGCCATCGTCTGGAGCACGCGGCTGACGGCCTCCGCCGGTCTCTTCGTCAACCGCGCCGGCCCTCGGCACCCCGACCCCTCCCCGGATCGCCGCTGCATCAAGCTCTCGCTGCCACTGTTGGGCACGCAACCGACACACGAACTGCTCGGCACCCTCGCGCATGAGATGATCCATCAATGGCAGTACGATATCCTCAAGCGTCGCCCGAACCACGGCGCCGACTTTCAGCGCAAGCTGGAGGCGATCGAGCGGGACGGCCTCGTGCTGAGTGGAACGCATCGCTTGGACGCGATGGTCGAGGCGTTGAGTCGATACGCCTGGGAATGCACGCGTTGCGGGTGTGTGTACCATCGCCAGCGGCGCACGATCCGCCCGCGCTCTCATCGATGCGGACGATGCAGCGGTCCGCTTCGCGAGGTGCGCCAGAGGGATGGGGATGGGGATGGGAATGGGGACGGCGCCAAAAGCCCTGCTGGGCGCGGGTGTCGCGCGGCCTCGACGAGTCCATCGGCAGCGCCACTCCAGCTCGCGCTGCCCTTCGTGTAGAGAGCGAGCGTCATGGCCCGTTGGGCGCGCCAAATCCTGTTCGGTGATGTCGATGCAATGTACGCCTCCGCGGCCGTCGTGGCGGACCCCGGGCTGTCCGGAAAACTGGTGGCGGTCGGGGGTCCGCCGCCGCGGGGCATCATCACCGCCGCCAGTTACCCGGCCCGACGCTTCGGCGTCAGGGCCGCCATGCCCACCGCGCATGCCCTGCGTCTGTGCCCCGGCCTGGTGCTCGTGCCGCCGGACCGACTGCTCTATCGACGCCTGCATCAGCGGATGCGCGAGGTCACGGCGCACTTTTTCCCATCAACGGCCTGGACGAGCATCGACGAGTTTTATGCGGACACGACCGCCTTGCAGGCCCTCCACCCCGATCCGCGCCGGCTCGGTCTGGCGGTGAAGGCGGCCCTGTTCGAGGCGACCGGGCTTCGCTGCACCGTCGCCCTCGCCTCGTCCAAGACCGTGGCGAAGGTGGCCGCCGACGCCTCCAAGCCGGATGGGCTGGCCCTGGTAGAGCCCGGGACCGAAGCCGAATTCCTGGCTCCCTTGCCGGTGCGAGCGCTCCCCGGCATCGGGCCCAAGACGGGCGCACTCATGGAGCACCTTGGCGTCCGAACCATCGGCGATGTGCTCGGCCCGCAATTCGAGCCCTCGTTGCGGCAGCGCTGGGGCGGACGCCTCTACGCCTTGCAGGCCCTGGCGCGCGGGTTCGACGGCGAAGCCGTCGTCTCGGATCGCTCCCCCAAGAGCGTCAGCCATGAGACGACCTTCGAGCAGGACACGGAGGATCTGGCGATGCTCGGTGAGACGCTGCGCGGCTTTCTCGCCCGCCTGACACATGAGCTGCGCACGGAGGGGCTCGCCGCACGTGCGTTCACCGTGAAGCTCAAGGACAGCTCCTTCTCGATCACGACGCGACACCGTCGGTTTCCTAAGCCCTCGGATTACGATCCACCCATGTGGCGGGAGGTCCAGCGCGCGCTGCGCGGCCTGGTCGGCGCCGGCAAGCGGTACCGACTCGCCGGCCTGGCGCTCTGCGACCTTGTGCCCGCCGACCGAGGCCTCTACGACGGCCGAACGAGACACGCGCTCGCGGCCCTGGACGCGCTGATCGAGAAACATGGCGCGGACATTATCCGACTGGGCGCGCTCCCGGACAAGCACGAGTAAGCGAGTTTGTTTGGCGGCTTTTCCTGCCTTTGCTAGAATCCCCATGGGAGATCAGGACTTTTCCGGTGAGGGACATGTCGCCATCGCGTCCTCGAATCCAGCCTCGCATCCGACTCCAGCCCCGGCCCGAGCCCGCGGACTCCTCCCTGGTGAAGACACTCCGCCACCCCTTCAATCCCTTCTTCACGGGGCGGGCTAAGGTGCTCAGCGACCTGCGGGACGCGTTGCAGGAGGGGCATCTCGCTGTGCTGACCGGGGCCCCGCGGCATTCGGAGGCGTCCGGAATGGGCAAGACCGAGACGGCGACCGCTTATGCGCACCGCTTTCGCGCCGACTATCACCAGGTGCTCTGGCTGCGCGCGGATGATCCCAGCACGCTCATCGAAGACAGCCTCGCCGCACTTGTCACACTGGGGGTTGAATTCCCTGCGGAGCGGCCGTGGGACCAATCCCTCGCGGCGGTGCGCAGCTGGCTCGAATCCAACCAGCACTGGCTCCTGATTCTGGACAACGTCGATCACTCCGATCTCACGAAAGCCGTCCTGCCCGAACGCCCGACCGGGCACGTCCTCGCCGTCTCGGGCCGGCCGGCATCCTCCGCGCTCGGCGTCGGTCGTAGCGTCACCCTCAGCGGCCTGACGCAGGAAGAGGCGATGCGGTTCCTGTTCAAGCGGACGCACCGTGTGGACAACGATCCCGTCGAACGACGGGCCGCCGCGGACCTGGCCGCGCTGCTCGGCGGAGTTCCCGCGGCGCTGGAGCTGGCGGGCGCGTTTGTCGCCGCCTCGGACCTTCGATTTCGCGACTACCTGGGAACGCTCCGCGGCCGCCTTGCCCCCGCCCAGGAGGCCAAGGCGAACCAGGATCAACTCGCAGACGCCATCGGTCTGACCGCCCTGTTGAGCTGGGAGGAAATCCTCCAGACGTCGCCGGAGTCGGCGGAATGTCTTTTGGCGAGCGCCTTGCTCGGTCGCGAGCTGCTGTCGCTGGATCTGCTGCGCCAATGGGGCGAGGACGCAGGGCCCGTGCTGACACCGGCCCTCAACGGCAACCAATCCGAGCTCGGCATCATGCAGGAATGTTTGGGCCTGCTCGCGCGCGTGGGGCTGATCCACCGGACACCCGACCCGGAGGGGTACGCGGTCCATCCCGCGGTGCAGCGCCTGGCGCTCCGACAAATCGAGAAGCGCGACATGGCGCGCCGGGGCGAGTGGTTGCAACGCGTGGTGGAACGCGTCTGTCTTGCGAACGGCGAGGCTGGGTCGGCCGAGCCGCACCGCGTCCTGCCGTGGTTGGCGGTCGCCGCCAACCTTGCCCGGGACGGATGGCTCAAGCATGCGGGGGGTGCCGGGTTTTTCGAGCGCTTGACGACCCGTTTCGAGCCGCTCGCCGGCTTCGCGGTCACGGAGCCCTTGTACCTCGGCGCCTTGAGCGGCTACGACACGGCCGAGGAGGGCAGTCATCAGCGGGTGGCCGACCTCGCCAACAAGGTGGCCCGGCACTATCTTACTGCCAACAAGCGGGCGCAGGCGGACCAGTATTTCACGCGTGCGCTCACCGCACGCGAGCACGCGAGCGGGCCCATGCATTCGGACGTCGCGCGGTATTTGCACGACCTCGGGCGATGCTACGACGACCAGGGACGGCATTTGCAGGCGGACGAATTTTTACGACGGTCGCTGGCAATCCGGGAGCACAACGCCGGGAAGCGCCATCCGGAGATTGCGACCTACCTTCATATCCTCGGATGTCGTTATCTGGATCTGTCGCGACGGGAGGAGGCGGATCAGTGCTTTGCGAAGGCGTTGGCGATCAATGAGGAGGCCTACGGGCCAAACGATCACCAGGTGGCGGAGTATGTGCACGAGCTCGCGTGTCGGCTCAGCGAGCAGCGGCGCTATCAAGAGGCCGAGCCCTTCTTCGACCGCGCGCTCCTCATCGCGCGCACTGAGCTGCCTTCGGGCCATGCCTCGCTAGGCGTGTACTCACACAGTCTGGGGCGCCTCTACCACACGACCGGCAGGCTGCGACAGGCGGAGAAGTTGTACAAGGACGCCCTGGCGAACGCGGATCAAATGCCCAAGCCGGAAGTGGCGGCGGCCTATAACGACCTGGGCGGCCTTTATCACCAGCGGCGCCGGTATGCCAAGGCGGAGCCGCTTCTCAAGCAGGCCCTGGCGCTCACGAGACAATCCTTCCCGAGCGATCATCTCAACGTGGCCATCTGCTTGAACAACCTGGCGGCGTTGCATTTCGCCAGGCGACGCTACGCCGAGGCCGAGCCTCTGTACCAGCAGGCCCTCGCCATTCGGCGGAAACACCTGCCGCCGGATCATCCGGATTTGCTCACCACCCTCGAGAACTATCTCTTGTTGTTGCGGAAGCAGAAACGCGCAGAGGAAGCCGACACAGTCGCGGCCCGGGTGGGAGACATCAGGACCCGGCTGGGTCTCGCCGAAGGGGTCGCCTGAGCTCAGAGGGACAAGGGCACGAGAGCCTGGCCCTCATCGACGAAAGGCATCTTTGCCCTTCACCACCTCGCGCAGGAGATCGTCCGCCAACCTACCGGCCACCCACCGCCGATAGATCAGCCGGCCGATCAGGTAGACAACCCCGACCCCAATGACGGCGGCGACGATCCAAATTCCCTCGCCCATGGCCGAAGTGTAGTAAATCTGAGGCCTCCGAAACAAGTACACGGAGAGGGGGGAATGCCAGGGTGAGGGGGCAATCCGGGCTAGGAGCAGAGGCCGCGTCCGCGGTATCATGCGGTCAGGGTCCGGAACCTCCCCATGGTCGACAAAGTGCAAACAAGAATGGAACTGACCTCGGCACTTCGCGAGCGGCGTGCGGCGGGCGCCACGATCGTGTTCACGAACGGCTGCTTCGACCTCCTGCACGTCGGCCACACTCGTTACCTGCAGGCCGCCCGGAAACTGGGGGACCTGCTCGTCGTGGGCGTCAACAGCGACGCCTCCGTTCAGTCGTTGCGCAAGGGCCAGGGTAGGCCCGTCGTGCCGGCCACCCAGCGCGCTGAGGTCCTGGCCGGCCTGGCCTGCGTGGACTATGTCGTGCTGTTCGATGAACCGGACCCCGGGACGCTCATTGCCGACCTCGAGCCGGACGTGCTGGTCAAGGGAGGCGACTGGGAGCCCGACCGGATCGTCGGGCGCGACGTCGTGGAGGGACGCGGGGGGCGTGTGCTGACGATTCCGCTGGTGCGCGGCGTGTCCACGACCGACCTCATTCGCAAAATTCGGGGCCAACCCGCGCCATGAGCTCCGAGCACCCCCGCGACGCTTGGCAAGCCATCTTGCAACCGATCGCCGACGCCCTCCGCACGCCACGCGCAAGGCCCGCTCTCATCGCGACCCACGGTTCGGCAGCAGCCCTCGCACTGACACTGATCCGCCAGCGAACGACGACGGACCCGTTGTCTTCGTCCTGGCTGGTCGTCACGCCGACCGACGAGGCAGCCCAGCGTCTCCACGATGATCTTTATTTTTTTCATGGTCTCCTCGGTGAGTCATTCGACGCGCTGGCCTTCTTTCCGGAGTGGGAAACGCTCCCCTATGAACCGATCGCGGCCCCGGTCGATCTGGTCGCCCGCCGCATGCGCACGCTGCGGCGGCTCGCAGACGGATTGCCGACGACCCTCGTCACCTCGGCCCCCGGCCTCCTCCAGCGCGTCCTGCCCGCGTCGGTGTTCGTTGAGGCGTGCCTGCAGCTCCGTCGTGCCGCCGTCTTGGAGCGCGAAGCCATGGTGTCGCGGTTGCTGCGCCTGGGCTACCACCAGGTGTCGGTGGTCGAAATCCCCGGCGAGTTCAGCATTCGCGGCGGGATCGTCGATATTTTCTCCACGGCGTACACGGACCCGCTCAGGGTGGAGTTTTTGGGCGACTCCGTGGAGTCCATGCGCCTCTTCGATCCGGCCACGCAGAAGTCCACTGGCCGCCTGAACGAGGCCTGGGTCCTTCCCGCTCGCGAGCTCATCTATCCGGCGGGCGATCCCGCGAGCCTGGCCCCCTTACCTCCCGACGCCGAGTGGCACGCCCCGGCCGTCTACGCCGAGATGCAGACGGTGCTCGATTACTTCGCGGTCTCCCCCGTGATCGTGCTCGATCGACTGGGCGAGCTGGAGAAACAGACGGAGGCATTCGGCGATCAGGTGAGCCGGGCCTTCGCCCAGCACGGTGCAGACCCGGAAGGCCGCCCGTATCCCTCACCCGACCGCCTGTACACCTCGTGGGATTCGTTCCTGCATCGGCTCGAGTGGGAGGGCTGTGTGGCCATCGAGACCGTCGGCACACTCGACGAGGCCTGGAGCCCCGTGGCCACGCTGCCCGTCCAGTCCCCGGCGAGCGCCGGCCTGGGGCAGCGCGGGACACCCTTTCTCGAGACCCTGAGCCTCCTGGACCGTCTCCGCGCCGCCGGTCGAGTGGTGATCGTGGCCCGCAGTGGAGGGCAAGTCGACCGTCTCCTCGCACTCTTCGCCGAACACGACCTGACGGCCGCCAAGTGGACAGCCCCCCAGTGGAGCGCGAGCGCCTCGACCAAGGCGCCGTGCTTCGTGGCCCAGGGCGATGTCTCGGCTGGGTTCGTCTCCCCCGAGGGTCGCCTCGCCATCATCACCGAAGAAGAGTTGTTCGCCAAGGGCTTGCGTCACAAGCCCCCGCCCAGGTCGAAAGCCGCGACGTTCTTGTCCTCACTGGAAGACGTCAATGTCGGTGATGCGGTCGTGCATATCCAGCACGGGATCGCCCGCTACGAGGGGTTGAGGCGTCTCTCGATCCAGGGATTCGACAGCGACTATCTGATCCTCGATTTCGCCGGCGGGGACAAGCTCTATGTGCCTCTGGACCGCCTCAACCAGGTCCAGCGCTACATGGGCCCCGACGGCCATCAGCCCCGGCTGGACCGACTCGGCGGCACGTCCTGGGCGCGGACCACCGCCCGGGTCAAGAAAGGCGTCGAGGAAATGGCCCACGAGTTGGCCGAGCTCTACGCCAGCCGGGAAGTGGTCAAGCGCGAGACCTACGGACTCGACAGCAGCATGACGCATGCGTTCGAGGCGGCCTTCGAGTACGAAGAGACGGCGGATCAGTTGCGCGCCATCGAAGACGTCAAACAGGATTTGGAGTCACCACGGCCCATGGATCGCCTCGTCTGCGGTGACGTGGGGTATGGTAAGACGGAGGTCGCCATGCGTGCGGCCTTCAAAGCCGTCGAGGACAACCGCCAGGTGGCGGTGCTCGTGCCGACGACCCTCCTGGCGCAGCAGCACTACGACAACTTTCAGCAGCGGTTCGGACCGTTCCCCACGCGCGTCGCGATGCTGTCCCGGTTCGTCACGGCCAAAGACACGAAAGCCGTCCTCAAAGACCTGGCCGCGGGGACGATCGACGTCGTGATCGGCACGCACCGACTGCTGCAGCGGGACGTCCAGTTCAGAAATCTGGGCCTGGTGATCATCGACGAGGAGCAGTGGTTCGGCGTCCGCCATAAGGAGCGCCTCAAGCAAATGCGCACGCAGGTCGACGTCCTCACCCTCACGGCCACGCCGATTCCCCGCACGCTCCAGTTGGCCATGTCCAGCGTCAGAGACCTGTCCGTGATCGAGACACCGCCCGTCGGGCGTCTGGCCATCCGCACGCAAGTACTACGCTTCAACGAGAAAGTGGCGCGGGAGGCTGTACTTCGAGAGATGGGGCGTGGGGGGCAAGTGTACTTCGTCCACAACCGCGTCCAGACGATCGCGCAGACCGGGGCCTGGTTACAACAGCTCGTCCCCGAGGCCCGGGTCGTCATCGCGCACGGACAAATGGATGAGCGGCTGCTCGAATCCGTGATGCTGAAATTCCTCAAGCACGAGGCCGACGTGCTGGTCACGACGGCCATCAGTCAGTCCGGGCTCGACGTGCCCAGCGCCAACACCATTCTCATCAACCGGGCCGACACCTTCGGGCTTTCGCAGCTCTACCAGTTGCGGGGGCGGGTCGGCCGGTCCGGGCAGCAGGCCTACGCCTATCTCTTCACGCCCGACGAGGGCGTGTTGACGACCGATGCTCAGAAACGGCTGATCGCCATTCAGGAGTTCACCGAATTGGGGGCCGGCTTCCGGGTCGCCGCCGCCGATCTGGAGATCCGCGGAGCGGGCAATCTGCTCGGCAAGGAACAATCCGGCCACATCGCGGCGGTCGGGCTCGACCTTTATATCAAAATGGTGCAGGACGCCGTCCAGCACATCCGTGGTCGGAAGGTGGAGGAGGAGCCGGAGGATCCCGCCCTCCACCTCCACGTCTCCGCGTATATCCCAGAGGACTACGTGACGGACACGCACCAGCGGCTTTCGTTCTACAAGCGCCTGGCCTCCAGCCAGCAAGTGGGGGATCTGGCCCTCTTGCACGGGGAGCTGCAGGACCGCTATGGCCCTCCGCCCGAGCCCGTGGAGCGTCTGTTGGAGGTCATGCAAATTCGCCTGCTGGCCAAGCACGCCCGCGTGGCTTCCCTCGAGATCAAGGACGCCGCCGTCGTCCTGACCTTCGACCCCAAGGCGCGCGTGCCTGAGGAGGGGGTGCGCCGCGTGATGGATCGTTATGACCGGCGGTTCCGCATGCTGTCGCCCTCCTCGTTCGAGGTCCGCCTGGGACGGAGCGACTGGCCCGGTCTCGTCCCGGAATTGACCGCCGCCTTGCAAACACTGGTGTTCTGTGATACCACATGACCCACCCGAGTTATTCCCCCCCAGACACATTCAACCCTCAGATCCCGAGACCACGATGACACACAGTTCCTCGAACGGACGCAGAGCGCGGAGCGTGTTGCGCGGGCCAAGCCTGGTCCTGAGCCTCATCTGGTGCTTCCTCGCCGGCGCCTGGGCCTGCGCCCCGGCCTCGCACGATACGCAGGTGCTGGCGATCGTCAACGGGAGGCCGATCACCTTGAGCGAGTTTGATTTCCGCTGGTCAGAGCTTCCGACACCGACCCGCGAGCGCTACGAAAGCGAAGGAGGCAAGCAACGTTTCCTTGAGGAGCTCATCGCCCGCGAGCTCTTGATGCAGGAAGCCCGACGGCTGGGTCTGCATCGAAGCCCCACCATCCAGGTCCGATCCCAACGCTACAAGGAGAAGCTGCTGCTCGAAGAGGTGACGCGCGCGGTCACTTCCTCGGTCGACATTGGTGAGGAAGAGCTCGAGGCGTACTACGCCGAGCATGGCGCCGTGCTCCCGCCCCCGGATCGCATTGAGGTTTCGCAAATCGTGACCAGCAACGTCTACGCGGCCCGCGACATCAAGCGCATGCTCGACGAAGGCATCAGCTTCCCGACTTTGGCGCGTCGCTATTCCATCGATCAATTTTCAAAGGCGAGCGGAGGGGAATTGGGTCTCTACCAGAGGGGCACCGCCCCCGATGAAGTCGAAGACATGATCTATCGGTTGCGGCCCGGCCGCGTGAGCGACCCCATCAAGACCGAATCCGGGTATTACCTGGTGAAAGTCACGCGCCGCAGGCCCGGCGACACGAAGGAAGTGCTCCAGACGAGGGAGCTGCTGAAGCAGGAGCTCATCGCCGAAAAGCGCAAGCAACACGTCGAAGATTATCTGCGGAGACTGAAGGAAAACGCCGCGATCCGGATCGCGGGCTCGTCCAGCTACGGCACGGGGTCGGCTCGTGCCTTTCGTTCGAGTGCCGCGCCCTGAGAACGCCCGTCTGTTGCACGGACACATGAGAAACACGGGGGAACACACTTGGCGAGACCGGCGGTGTCAGTGGCTCGCCGCGCTCCTGCTAGCGATCTGCGCACCCGCCTCCGCGGCGGATGGAACCCGGCTGACCGATCGGATCGTCGCGATCGTCAACGACGAGGTGATCACGCTGTCCGAGGTCAAGGCGCTCATTCACGGAGAGGAGCGACGCCTGCGGCAGACGTACAGCGGCGCGGATCTCGAGCGGCGGCTGCGTCAGCTCGAATACGAGGCCTTGACGGAGTTGATCGAGCGGCGGCTGCAGATGCAGCTCGCCAGGAAACGCGGGCATGAGGCGACCGAGGCAGAAGTGCAGAGGGCACTGCAGGACTTTTCCCGACAGGACGTCAACGGCGATCCCTCAGATCCCCTCCTGTTGAAGAACATCAAAGAACAGATCACCATGATGAAGGTCCTCGAGCGTGAGGTGCGAAGCGGCGTCACGGTGTCGGACGAGGAGATCAAGCGGTATTACGACGAGCATTTGACGCACTTCAGGTTGCCGCAAGAGTACCGCATCAGCCAGATCCTGATCAGGCAGCGTGAAGGGGAGGACCGTGCCGACGCGCGGCAACGGGCCGGCCAGGTCTACGAGGCGCTCAGCAACGGGCGGGACTTTGCGGAGCTGGCGACGAGCCAGTCGGACGGCCCGGGCGCGGCGCACGGCGGATCCCTCGGCATGGTTCGGGAGGGCGAGCTGGCGTTCGAGCTCGAACAAGCCATTGAAGGGCTACAGCCGGGCCAGATCAGCGAGCCGGTCGAGACGGAGCGTGGCTTTCACATCATGCGGCTCGACGACCGGACGCCCCCTCGATACAAGGAGTTCCCCCTCGTCAAGTCAGAGATACAAAACCTCGTGTACAAAGAAAAAAGCGAGCATTTTTATCACAGGTGGATCAATGAGCTAAAGGACGATGCGTACATCGAGGTCAAATTCTAGTCCCCCGTGTCGACCAGCATCCGCTCCAGAGCCTTCAGCACCGCTTCCCTTCCCTCTCTCGTGACCGACGAATACGGCAACACATCGTCCGGCCCCGAGAGGCCCAGCCCTTCCCGTACCAAGGCCGCCATTCCGGCGCGCTCGTTCCGCCTCAGCTTGTCGACCTTGGTCGTCACGACGACCGTACGAAGCCCGAGGTCCCGCAGCCAGCGAAGCGCGCCGCGATCCTGCCACCCCAGCCCGCGCGCGTCTACGAGAAACACCACTCCGCGGAGCCCTGTCCGATCCGTGATGTATTCCTCGATCATCGGACCCCATTCGGCGCGCACGGACTTCGACACCTTCGCGAACCCGTACCCTGGGAGATCCACCACGTAAAAGGCGCGCGCACGCAGGTCGCCGGCGTCGACCTTGTAGAAGTTGATGGCCTGCGTCTTGCCGGGCGTGCGGCTGACTTTGGCCAGCTGCTTCCGGTTCAGGAGCGAGTTGATGAGGGAGGACTTTCCCACATTGGAGCGACCGACGAACGCGACCTCCGGGAGCCGGACCCGAGGAAATTGTTCGGTCTGATAGCAACTTTTGATAAACTCGGCTGACAGAATTTTCATAAGGAAGAATGGGTGAGCGGTCAGGGGTCAGCAGGAGCATGAAGTTCACGAGAGCGATAAAGGCCGATGACCGCTTACCGCCTACCGCTGACCTCTGACCATGACCAATCTTTCTACCGACGCCCGTGCTGTGAAGTCAAACGACGGCCGCCGCTCACCCGTCGCGATTCTGGCTCTCGTCGCCTTCTTTCTCTCGATCCCCCTCGGCGCGCTCGCGCTCTACTGGCTCATCACGATGCCCGACGTGACGGAGCTCGCGCAAGCGAACCCGCGCTCCACCGCCCTGATCGATGCCCGGACCGCCGAGGCCCGCAAGCGGGGGAGAAGCATCTTTCCCCAGCAGCGCTGGATCTCCCTCTCGCGCATCTCGTCGAGCCTCAAGCGTGCCGTGATCGTGGCGGAAGATGCCCGCTTCTACTCCCATGAGGGCTTCGATTGGGAGGGCATCAGGGACGCCGCCCTCGACAACCTGGAAGCCGGGAAGTTCAAGCGCGGGGGCAGCACCATCACTCAGCAACTGGCGAAGAACCTGTACCTCACCCCGCAAAAGAGCCTTCTGCGCAAAGTACGGGAGGCCCTGATCACCAGGACGCTCGAGCATAACCTGACGAAAGGGCGCATCCTCGAGCTGTATCTCAACGTGGTCGAGTGGGGGAACCACGTGTACGGAGCGGAGGCCGCGGCGCGCCACCACTTCGGCAAATCGGCGAGCGTGCTGACCAAGGAGGAAGCCGCCCTGTTGGCGGCGATCCTGCCGGCTCCTCGACTGTACGATCCGCTGCGGGTCACGAAGGCGCTCCGGAAGAAGCAAGAGCGCATTCTGGAGTTCATGGATTGATCGGGCCAGCCCACTCGGTTTGATGCGGGCCTCAATCGTTCGATCCGCCGCCCGACCTCACAGCGAGTCGTGACGATCGACCAATGAATGGGCGGGCGCATGGAGGACCCATGGCATGGATGGCGTTGTTCATAGCAGGACTGTTCGAAATCGCGTGGGCGGTGGGACTGAAATACACCGAGGGCTTCACGCGCCTCTGGCCGAGCGCTTGGACCCTGGCGGCCATGGCCGCCAGCCTCTGGCTGCTGGCCAAGGCGCTGCAGTCGATTCCGATCGGCACCGCCTATGCCGTCTGGACCGGCATCGGCGCGGTCGGAACGGCGTTGTTTGGCATCATCATGCTGGGCGAGGCTCGCCATCCCCTGCGTCTGCTCTGCATCGTCCTTATCGTCGCTGGCATCGCCGGCTTGCGGGTGTTTTCCCTGCGCTCGTAGGGATAGACGACTGCCCATGACGAATCGCTTCAGACCGGTGGGGGGCGGGGGCGTCAGGCCGCTGCGCCCGCAGCCCTTGCCGGGCGCCGTGCTCTGCACGATCCTGCTCCTCGCGCGTCTCTGCTTCGCCGAGGGAACGGCCACGCCGACTGGGGAGTCCCCGAGCGTCGAGGTCCAGGATATCGTCATCAGCGCCACGCGCACGGGGGAGTCGGCGCGCGTGGTGCCCGCCTCCGCCACCGTCCTCACGGAACACGATATCCAGGCAACGCCCTACCGCCAAGGCTTCCAGGTCGACGACCTGCTCCGCTACGTGCCAGGCCTCCAGCCGAGCACCTTGAGCAGCCGGTTCAACCATCCCACGGCGCAAGCCGCCTCGCTCCGCGGGGTGGGCTCGCGGCGGACGCTTGTCCTGCTCGATGGCGTCCCGCTCAACGACGGATTCGGAGGCTGGATCAATTGGGGGCTGATCCCCGACGCCATTGACCGCATCGAGGTCATCCCCGGAGGGAGCTCGAACCTCTACGGCACCTGGGCCATGGGCGGCGTGATCCACGTCGTGACGACACCGCCGCGCGCGGAGCCGGGCCTGACCATCGAGGGACGGGCCGGCACCCTCGACACC
>JBFISJ010000010.1:0-30104 GCA_041608595.1 Nitrospiraceae bacterium | reverse complement strand
TGGCACCTCCAGCAATACGAAAGTAAAAAGGCAAACGCAAAAATTAAAAAATTAAGAAATAGATTTTTTGGTATTTTTCACTTTTTTTATCTTTCTTGTTTTTCTTGAGCGAAGCTCAGGCTCCAGGCCAGGGAAACATGAGTAACGGGCAACTTGCCTGGTGCAGCACGGCGTGTGAGACGCTGCCCAGGACGAATCGTGTGAGGCCGTGTCGGCCGCGTGAGCCCATGAGAATCAGATCGGGTTTCAGTGCCGTGGCTTCCTTCAAAATCACGCCTCCAGGGGTCCCCAGATGTGCGATGGCGCGGGCGCGGTACTTGTCAGGGGGGAGCTTGGAAGCCACGTCTTCGACGAAATAGCGGGCGCTTTCCATGACGTCCGTCCTGATCGCCTCCGCGACACCGGCGTCCGCGGGCCAGGGCGGCGGGGCGAAGCTGACCGCCGTTAGCACCGTCACGTCGATGGGATTGCGAAACGGCCTCATGGCGGCAAAGGTCAGGGCCGCCTGGGCATCGTCCTGGCCTTGCACCGGCAGCAGGACTTGGCGCACCTCGCGCAGGGGCTGCTTCACTACCAGGACGGGACAATGAGCCTGGCACAGGACTCGATGCGAGACGCTCCCGAGCACCAGCTCCTTGATCGTGCCGACCCCGCGGGTTCCCATCACGATAAGGTCGACCTGCCGTTCCTGGGCGAGAGACAAAATCATATCCAAGGGCTTGCCGGTTTCCAACCGCTTGGTGACGGGACCCGTATCGAGCGGCAGCATCGATGTCAGTTGATCGAGAACGCGCTCGCCCTCCTTACGCATCTGGCGTTCGACGGTGGCATAGATGTCCGCGGCGACTTCGGGGGTAACCTTGGGATAGACGGGTTGCGGGATATCCAGGGCGTGCAGCACGGTGAGCTCGTCGGCCCGTGAAAGCTGTGTCAGTGCTCTGACGGCGTCATACGAATGCTCAGATCCATCAATGGCGAGCAAAATCTTCATCTAGCACCCCGATCAGATTAAAAGCATTCCCTGGGACAGAACACGAGCAAATACATGAACACGGCGATCCCCAGCGCAACCGCGCTGATGAGCAACCATGTCGCTCGGCTCATGACTTCATACGCCTCCACACCATGAGGCCAGCAAAAGGAGTGCCAATCTGCCGAGAGCGAGCGGTCTCGGGAAATTTCAAGGCAAACCGACCGTGGAGAGCGCGTCTCATTCATACAGAAAAGGTGAATTCGATTTCCAGCGTTTTCTCACCGGAATTATGCCTGAAACCGTTTGAGTCCAGCACCTCGTTTGACCTCTGTGGTGTTCCGCCACAGGGGTGAAAACTAGACTGTAGCGGTACACCCCGGCACGAGGCTGTGTCGTGACGGAAAGTGCACGTAACCCAAAGGATTTTTGGACAAAACGAAGTACGATAAAAGGGCCCTCGCATGGCATTCGCCTTGCTGGCTGTTTACGGTAGAAGGGAGGCCGTCAATGGAGAACGGGCTGTTTCTGAAGATCCTCGTGCCGGTTGACTTTTCCCCCTGTTCGGAGGAGGCCTTTCGCGTCGCGCTGTCGTTGGCGCGCGTCTATCAGGCTGAGGTCTTGCTCTTCCACGTGATCGACACCAAATCGCTCGAAACCTTGAACCGCCTGGGGCTGGCCTTGCCGTCGCAGGAAGCGGCACAGAAGAAGCGTCTCCGCCACCAGGCCAGGCTCAACGCGCGTCGCCTGATGGAATGCGAGGAAGCCAAGGGGGTCCAACTGCGGCGGGTCGTCACCGAGGGCTCGCCTTTCGTCGAAATCGCCCGGGGCGTGCGGGCTGAGAAGGTCAGCCTGGTCGTGCTTGGGAGCTATGGAGGGCAGGTCGGAAGCGTCGAGAAAATTTTCTTCGGAAGCACCGCGGAGAAGGTCGTTCGGGCGGCGGGATGTCCGGTCCTGACGGTGCCCCTCCGGCGCAAGGAACGTCCGTCAACCGCAAAGTGATCAATGGAGCCGAATATGACACGAAAAAAGAGCGTGACGATGAGGAGAGCATTAAGAAGCCTGGTTGGAGCCGGTCTCCTGGCTGCATTTCTGGTCTCCGGTGCGGCCGCCCAGCCTGCGCAGCGCGTCGAAGTCACGATCAAGAATTATCAATTCATCACCAAGCAGATCCCGTTGCAACCATACAGTTCGATCCTGATTACGATTCGAAACGACGACAATGTCCGCCATGATTTCGGCTCGACGATTTTTGAAGGCACCGTGACGCAAATCGAGAGTGAGGGAATCACCTCCTACGGCCGGGGCATCGCGGGTGTGTTTATCGACCCCGGTCGGGGGGCCGCAATTCGGTTCACGGTTGAGCGACCGGGCAAATATGAGTTTCGCTGCTCGATCCACGCCGAGATGAAGGGTGAGCTGTTGCTCATGAATGTGGGAATAGTCTAAAAGAGCTCTGGACACCTATGAACCAGACGATCGAGACGATTCTCTTCGCGACCGATTTCTCCGCATGCGCCAGGCACGCGCAGGCGCATGCGACGTTCTGGGCGAGCACACATGGCGCCAGGCTTCATGTGGTCCATGTGATCGAATTTCCGCCGGGCATGGATCCCGAACAGCCGGTCAACAAGATGTACCTGGAACGGTTGCGGGACGAGGCGGACGCCCGGCTCCGCCAGACGATCGCGGAGGTCGAAGGGGGCGGGGCGACGGCGCAGGGGCGTCTCGAAACCGGCATCCCCAGCCAGGCGCTCGCGGAGATGGCCGAGTTGCTGGGCGCCGGGCTCATTGTGCTGGGGACCAGGGGATTGACCGGGCTCGACCACGTGCTCATCGGGAGCACGGCGGAACGCCTGGTGCGGACGGCGCCATGTCCGGTGTTGACTGTCCGGACGAAGGACGATCCGAAGGCGACAGCAGCGAAGGCCCCTCATCCCGAACGGATTCAGCGGATCCTGGCGCCGCTCGATTTCTCGGACTGCTCGCTCGATGCCCTCGAGTTCGCGATCTTTGTCGCCAAGACCTTTGACGCCGCCCTCACGATCCAGCACGTGCTTGAGCCGGTCGCCTTCGGCCTGGACTTCACCCTCCGCCACGTGGAGGAGCGGCGGCAACAGCGGAAGCAGGTGGAATCCTGGTTGTCAGACCTGGCCTCCAGCCTGGATTCGCAGGGGCTCAGGGTGACCCAAGTCGTCACGGCCGGGGAAGCCGCGGACAGCATCCTCGGACGCTGCCACGAGCAGCGCTGCGATCTGATCGTGATGGGCACGCACGGGCGTCGGGGCATCTCGCACCTGGTGAGCGGAAGCGTGGCCGAGAGCGTGGTGCGCAAGGCCCCCTGTCCGGTGCTGACAGTCAGAAGTCCCAAGTTCGCGCCTGCGCACCGTCCGGTCCTGGCCGACCACAGAACGCGCCTTCCGGTCGTCATCCCGTCCCAGTAGGAAATGCATGAGACGAAGCTTGGACGTGTCATCCGGCATGTGGATCTCAGTGGAGCCCACCCTGCACGCCTTGCTGAAGCGGCTGGAGTCGCTGTCCCTCGAGCCTGCCTTCGCCATGGAGCGCGAACGGGCTCTGGCGAGCTTTCTTCAACCGTATGCGGGGCCGCAGGCATCCCGCCCGCTCTCACCGCTTCCGGAGGAACTCACACTCGCCGAACAGTGCGTGTATGCAGACCATCTGCCACGAGGCGGGCAACTGTCTCTCATCGAGCAAGTCCGCGACCTGATCGAGGTCCACGTGCCTCAGGAGGAACGCGACTGGCTCGACCCCGTGCGCCACTCCGCCATGGATGTACTGGAAGTGAGGGGCGTTCATCCTTGCGGGGACGAGATTGAGCTGCACGTGTGCTCGCTGGGTGACCAACAACAATTTCAGCTCGTTCCCGCCGAGCTGGCGCGCCCCGTCGAGGTCGGACAGGTTCTGCTGACCCGCGTCGTGTCGCGTGACGATCGACGAATCCTTTGCGGGACCGGGGTCCTTTTGGCCAAAGGTGTGGCGGCCTCCGTCATGGCTGCAGTCAACGAATCGCGGCGGGAGATGGAAGCTCTCGCCGGGTCGTTCGAGCTGGGGGAGTGGGCCGAGTTCACCAAGCGATACGGACACCTGCTCCTGTGGCAGGTCGCGCAGTCCCGCCTGAGCCGACTAATCGAGGCTGAAACGATGACCCGGTACGAGTCGTCGAGCGGAGCGCCGTTTCTGCCGGCCGTGGCGGTCTACGAGCATCACGAGTTCGCCTACCTCTCAGGCGAGCTGGGGTCGGGGGGGGCGTGGCAGGGGATCGAACCCGGCAAGGGTGCGCAGGGAAAGGGTGAAGCAGCACGCACATGGGTGCAGCGCGGTGACGCCAGCCGGCATGCCCCGGACCGGGTGGTGGCACGGATTACGCTGACGCCCTTACAACTTTGGGTGGAATGCGCAGCCGCTGATCGGCTCGAGGCCGTCAAGCACGACTTGGCGTCCACGTTCGGCTTCTCACTGCATTTCCGCGGTGAGACTTTCATGGCTCCGTTACATCGACTCGTCGAACCCGACCTCAGCAAGGATCTCACCGAGGGTCGCCTGATCACCGTCTCGCCGGAGGAGGAGCAGCGTCTCTGGTCGTCTTTTCTCGAAGAGGTGTACCTCGACTGGCCCGATAAGCCGTCGCCCGCTCTCGGTGGAAAGACACCGCGCCACGCGGCGGCCTCCGCCGACACGAGGACGAAGGTGCCTGAGGTGATTGACCGCATCGAGCAATTCGATCTTGCGCGGCACCGGACGGGTCGGGCAGGCTATGACTATCAAAAGCTCCGGGTGCACGTAGGTCTTTAATTCATCTTCGGATGCCTTGTGGCGGCGAAATTCCTCCCCAAAGGATCTTTCCAATCCTTTCTCGATTGGTTGTTGAGCAGCGGGTACCGCGTGCTGGGGCCGACCCCCCGTGACGGGGCGGTAGTATGGGACGACATCCGTACGGTCTCCGATCTTCCGGTCGGTTGGCGCGACACGCAGGAGGCCGGCCAACATCGGCTCGAACGATCGAGCTCCGAGCGTCTGTTCGACGTCGTGCTTGGACCGGACTCCCTCAAGCGGTTCGCCTTCGCACCGCGCGAGCCACTGCTGGTGATCGAGCGACGGTCCAAGAAGGTCGCCGTACGCCAGACCCTCCCGGAGCCCGAGCGGCTCGCGATTCTCGGCGCCAGGCCCTGCGACATCGCCGGCCTGGCCATGCAGGATCGGATATTTCTGCGCGGCGCATTTGCAGATCCCTACTACAACGTGCGGCGCCAAGCCCTCTTCACGATCGTGGTGAACTGCACACGAGCCGTGTCGACCTGCTTTTGCGCTTCGATGGGCACGGGTCCTCGGGTAAGAGCCGGGTACGATCTGGCGCTGACCGAGCTGGACGATGGATTTCTGTTCGAGGCGGGAAGCGCGCAGGGGGAGGACGCCCTCGCAGCCTTGCAGCTCTCGCCGGCGCCGTCCGAGCGGGAGGATGAAGCCGGCGCCCAGATCGAAGCCTGTGCGCAAAGTCAGACCCGTCGGCTGGAAACGTCGAAACTGCCGCAGGCCCTTTACGAATCGCATGAGCATGGCCGGTGGGACGAGGTGGCGTCACGCTGCCTCGCGTGCACGAACTGCACGATGGTTTGCCCGACTTGCTTCTGTCACGGCGTCGAGGAGATTTCCGACTTGTCCCTACGGGAGAGCCGGCACGAACGGGTGTGGGACTCCTGCTTCACGCCTGACCACGGATACATTCACGGGAAAAATCTTCGACCGACGATCAAGGATCGATACCGCATGTGGCTCACCCACAAGCTGGCGAGCTGGATCGACCAGTTCGGCGAGTCAGGCTGCGTCGGGTGCGGCCGCTGCATAACCTGGTGTCCGGTCGGCATCGACCTCACCGAAGAATTGCCAGCTCTACTGGATGGTGAGCGGAATAAGAATGGTTGAGTCCATCCGGTCAGTTCCCGACTCAACTGACTGAATTGATCCAACTGATATCATGAATCCTTACCAGATACATCCGGCCACGATCGTCGAGAGGGCTCAGGAAGCACGAGATATTTTCACCTACCGACTCCGTCTCGTTGACCAGGCGGTGCGCCGCGCGTTTCAATTCGCGGGCGGGCAGTTCAACATGGTCTATGCCTTCGGCGTCGGGGAAGTCGCCATCTCGATCGTGTCCGATCCGGAGGATCCTGAGTTACTCGACCACACCATCCGCATCGTCGGTCGGACCACGCAGGCGATCGGCCGTTTGGGACCTGGGGATGTGCTCGGGATCAGAGGCCCCTACGGGCGTGGCTGGCCGCTGGACAAAGCCAGGGGAAAGGACGTGGTCATCATCACCGGGGGGCTTGGGTGCGCGCCCGTCGTCGGGGCAATCGAGTACATCTTTCGTCGACGGGATCAGTACGGAGCCGTCAAAATTCTCCACGGCGTGAAGGCGCCGCACGATCTCCTGTACCGGGAGCGTTTCGACGCCTGGAGGCGCCAGCCCGACACGGAGGTCTTTCTCTCCAGCGACCAGCCGGCCAAGAGCTGGCAATATCATATCGGGGTTGTCACGGAGCTGTTCGAGCAAGTCCGGATCACTCCCGGCCGGACCGTCGTGCTGATGTGCGGCCCCGAGATCATGATGCGGGTCGGCATTCCGATCCTGGTCCATCGCGGGATCTCGGAGTCCTCCGTCTACGTCTCGCTCGAGCGGCACATGGAATGCGGCATCGGCCTCTGCGGGCATTGCCAGATGGGCCCGTATTTTCTCTGCAAGGACGGCCCGGTGATGCGGTACGACACCATCGCGCATTGGTTGGGACGACACGGCGTCTAAAGGAAAACGCTGACAGGCTGACAGGTAACAGGCTGACCACCAAGTGGAACAGTGCGCTTCTTTTTTTAGAGCTTGTCAGCTTGCTTGCTGTCAGCCTGTCAGCTCTTTGGGGAAGTCCTGAATGAAGCAGCGGAAAGCCAACAAGTCGACACGTATCACGCCGCATAGACCGAAGCTCGGGGTGTTCAAGTTTGCGTCCTGCGACGGGTGCCAGCTCAGCGTCCTGAACCTGGAGGACGAGTTGCTCGCCCTGGGCAAGGCCGTGGACCTCGCCTTCTTTCCCGAGGCATCGAGCCGGTTTGGGGAGGGTCCCTTCGACATCGCGCTGGTCGAGGGATCCGTGACGACGCCGGAGGATGCGCGGCGCATCACGCACGTACGGGAGCAGGCGCGCACGCTCATCACGATCGGCGCGTGCGCAACGGCGGGTGGGATTCAGGCATTGCGCAACTGGGGCGATGTGGAAGCGTTCAAGCAGGCGGTCTATCCCAGCGCGGAATACATCGCCAGCCTGAGCACGTCGACTCCCATCTCCGAGCATGTGCACGTGGACTTCGAGCTCTGGGGGTGCCCCATCGACAAGTACCAGTTGCTCGCGGTGATTACGGACCTCCTGGCCGGCGTCATACCCCGGCAGCCCACGGAGAGTGTCTGCCTGGAGTGCAAACGACGGGGCAACGTTTGCGTCATGGTGGCCAGGGCCATGCCCTGTCTGGGACCGGTCACCCGGACGGGATGTGGTGCCATCTGCCCGAGCATGGGGCGCGACTGCTACGGGTGCTTTGGACCGGCGGAAGGCTTCACCGAAGGCGCGGCCTATCCCCCCAACACCGCATCATTGGCGCGACAGTTTCATCAGAAGCTCAACCTCATTCCGGTCGACGTGGTCCGTCGCTTCCGCGGGATCAACGGCTACGTCCGTCCGTTTCGCACGGAAAGCAATGCCTGGGAAGAAGCCGAAGAGTAGAACGATCAGCGTAAACATGATGGCTCGCGTCGAGGGTGAAGGCGCGCTGCGTGTGATCGTGGAGAACGGTCGTGTGCAGGACGTCCAATTGCGCATCTTCGAGCCGCCCCGGTTCTTCGAGGCGTTTCTATGCGGCCGATCCTATGCGGAAGTGCCCGACATTGTGGCCCGCATCTGCGGCATCTGCCCCGTCGCCTATCAAATGAGCGCCGTCCACGCGCTCGAACAGATCTTTGATGTTCGAGTGGAGGGCGCGCTCCGCGACCTGCGACGGCTGCTCTACTGTGGCGAGTGGATCGAGAGTCACACGCTGCACGTCTATATGCTCCATGCGCCCGATTTCCTCGGATACGACAATGCCATCGAGATGGCCAAGGATCATCAACAGATCGTGACGCGTGGGCTGCGTTTGAAGAAGGCAGGGAACCGACTGATCACCCTGCTCGGCGGCCGCTCCGTCCACCCCGTATCGGTGAAGGTGGGAGGCTTCTCGCGGGTCCCCACCCGGCGGGAACTCACCTCGTTACGCGAGGAATTCCTTTGGGCGCGGAACGCGGCGGCGGACACCGTGCGCTGGGTTGCGGGGTTCGACTTTCCCCCGTTCACCCAAGAGTACACCTACGTGGCCTTGAAGCCGCGGGAGGAATACCCCTTCAACGAAGGGCCGATCGCGTCGAGCAGCGGGGTCGAAGTGCCGGCGGCGGAGTTTGAGTCGCGGTTTCGGGAAGAGCAGGTGCCCTACTCAAACGCGTTGCAGTGCACCCTGAACGGCGCCTCGTATGTCGCCGGCCCCTTGGCCCGCCTGCATTTGAACGCGGGCGTGCTCTCCCCCCTCGCGCGGCAGGTGCTGGCGGAGACCGGACTGAGGCTGCCGCTCAGGAATCCATTTCATGCCATCGTCGCCCGTGCCGTGGAGATTCTCTACGCCACCGAGGAGACGCTCCGCCTTATCGACTGTTACGACCCCCCAGCCGAGCCTGCCGTGCCGTTCACGGTCCGCGGCGGCACGGGCATGGCCTGTACGGAAGCGCCGCGCGGCGCGTTGTATCACCGCTATGTGGTAGGCGAGGATGGAACCGTGTTGGAGGCGAAGATCGTTCCACCGACGTCGCAAAACCAGCGACGGATGGAGGATGACCTCCGGGCCTTTGTCCCGGCTGTGCTCAACCTCAGTGATCAGGAGGCCGCGGCTGGCTGCGAGCGCGTCATTCGATGTTACGATCCATGTATCTCGTGTGCTACGCACTTTTTAAGACTCGAGGTTGTAAGGAGGTAAGTCGTAAGGAGGTAATTGGGTAACTGGGTAATTGCGGAAGCCAGCGACTGTGCTTGCGCGCGACGACACAAGGCGGGTAAGAGAGACGGCCTAACCCCCTCTGTTCTCCCAATTACCGAGTTGCCCAATTACGTATGGACCATGCAATGTCTCGCACACGAATAATTGGCTTGGGCAATCTCTTCCGCGGCGACGACGCTGTGGGGTTGCATGTCGCAAGACGGGTGAAAGACCTGCTGGGGCCCGAGAGCGACGTCGTGGAGGCCGAGATGCTGGGTGTGGAGGTGCTGGAGCTGATGAAGGGGAAGGCCCAGGTGATCTTGGTCGATGGGGCGCACACCGGGGCGCCGGCGGGAACGGTCCATCGATGGG
This sequence comes from Nitrospiraceae bacterium, assembly GCA_041608595.1. GTDB lineage: Bacteria > Nitrospirota > Nitrospiria > Nitrospirales > Nitrospiraceae > JBFGRM01. The sequence goes on along the minus strand of JBFISJ010000010.1, from coordinate 20,692 downwards.
AGGTCAGCGAGCAGGCACCGGCCCAGAACCCGTTTCCGCATTCCACCCACACCATCAATGCGATGGATGCCGTGGAGCTAGCGCGCGTGCTCGGTGAGCTGCCGGGCTGCGTCATCATGTATGGCGTCGAAGTCGGGCAGGTCGAAGCGGGAGCTGAGCTCAGCCCGCCCGTAACTCGAGCGGTGGACGGCGCGGCGCTCGCAATCGTCCGTGAAGTCGGGGACACGACCCATGCATGAGACGCTGCTGCTGTCACGGATCGTCCGGCTCGTCGAGGAACGGTTGGCCGGCAGGCCGGAGTGTCGTCCCGTGACCGTGCGCATCCGTGTCAGCCCCTGGTCGCATTTGTCTGAGCACGATGCACGAGCGTTGAATGACACCTTCTCGATGATTGCGACCGGCACCCGTGTGGAAGGGGCGGTGCTGCAAGTCAACGCGATCCGCGTCCTCGTCACGTGCCCGACATGCGGACAGGAGCAAGATGGGGCGCAGCCGGTGATCGCCTGCAGTGGTTGCGGCTCGGCGGTCCTGGCCCTCACGGAAGAGCCCGAGATCTGTCTCCAAGACATCGAGGTCGAAGAGGCATGATCAGGCTTCGCGTCAAGATGCGCGGCGTTGTCCAGGGAGTGGGATTCCGGCCGGCCGCCCATCGGCTCGCGCTCCAGATGGGGCTCGCGGGCTGGGTCACGAACACCTCGGATGGTGCCACGGTCGAGGTCGAGGGAGTGGACTCACAGGTGCGTCGCTACGTCGACCGGCTCGCCTCAACCCTGCCGAGACCGGTGGGAGTTAATGCCATGACGGCCAGCAGGGTCCCGGCCATCGGGGAGCACGAATTTCGCATCCTGCCGAGCGTCGAGCATGGTGCCAAGGCCCTCGCCGTGCCGCCAGACCTCGCCCCCTGCGACGCGTGTCGGCTTGAGCTGCGGGATCCACGCAATCGCCGGCACCTTTATCCGTTCATCACGTGCGTCCTCTGCGGGCCGCGGTACAGCCTGCTGACGGCCATCCCCTATGATCGCGCGCGGACCACGCTGGCCGGGTTTCCTCTCTGCAAAGACTGCCTCGACGAATACGAAAATCCGGACGATCGGCGCTACCATGCGGAGGCCACCGCCTGCCCGAACTGCGGGCCTCAAGTCACGCTCATGGATGCACAGGGCGGTACGATCGGCGGCGGAAGGAGCGCCCTGCATGCCGCGGCCGAGCACCTTCGAAAAGGCGGTATTTTGGCGGTGAAGGGGTTGGGCGGATTTCAGTTGTGGGTCGACGCTCGGGAGGAGGCGTCGGTCCAACGGCTGAGGGAGAGAAAGCGGCGCCCCCACAAGCCTTTGGCGGTGCTGTTTCCCTCGCTGGATGCGGTTCGCGCCTATTGCGTGGTTTCCGATGAGGCCGCCGTCGTGCTCACATCGCCTCAGTCACCCATCGTCATCCTCCCGCGGCGACCACAGGCGCATTTGGCGGCGGCCGTCGCTCCCGGAAACCCGACCGTCGGCGCCATGGTGCCCTCGACACCTCTTCATCATCTCATGGCCGCGTTGCTGGGGTTTCCGGTCGTCGCGACGAGCGGGAACCGCTCCGAGGAGCCACTCGCGACCGACAATGACGAGGCCCTGAGCCGACTCGCCGGCATCGCGGATCTGTTCTTGGTTCATGACCGGCCGATTGCGCGGCCGATCGACGACTCGGTGGCGCGCGTGTCCGGGACGGGGCCGATCATCGTGCGCAGGGCGCGCGGGTACGTGCCGACCCCGCTCTACATCGGGGATCGCGCGCGGGGAGGAAAACCGCTCCCGCCGATCCTGGCGGTCGGAGGACACCTGAAGAACACCGTCGGATTCGGTGACGGGGACCGGGTGCTCCTCAGCCAGCATGTGGGGGATCTGTCAACAGACGAGGCGATCCGCGGCTTCAGACAGACTGTCGCGGACCTGTCCCTCCTCCTCGAACGGCCGCCGGGCCTTCTCGCCTGCGACCTACACCCCGATTATTATTCCTCGACGTTCGCGGCTGAGAAGGCGCGTGAGGAGCGCCTTCCGCTCGTCACCGTTCAACACCACCACGCGCATGTGGCGGCCTGCATGGCGGAGCACGGCTTGACGGGGGCGGTGCTGGGCATCGCCTGGGACGGGTCTGGCTACGGCCTCGACGGAACCCTCTGGGGTGGAGAGTTCCTTCTTGCCGACTATCACGGCTGCGAGCGTCGCGCCCACCTGCTGCCGTTCGGATTGCCCGGAGGCGAGCAAGCGGTGCGCGATCCACGGCGCGCGGCCCTGTCGCTGCTGTTTGGGGCGCTCGGGGAGGATGCGTTAGGTACGGCGCGCAGACTCTGGCCCGAATGGGAACAGGAGGCACGGGTGCTGCTCGCGATGATCGAGCGCCGTGTCGCGACACCGACGTCCTCGAGCATGGGACGCCTGTTCGACGGGGTCGCGTCGTTGACCGGATTGAGCGGCCCCACGACGTTCGAAGGACAAGCCGCCATGGCTGTTGAGTTTGCTGCGGAGCGCTTCGCAGCGACGATGCGTGAGCCAGATGCCTGTTCGGAAGGGTGGTATAAGCTCCCGCTGCGCAGGGGCACGCAACCGGGAACCCCGATGGTTGCCGATTGGACACCGCTCGTCCGCAACGTCCTTGCGGATCTCGAGCATGCGAATCATCCGGATCGCATTGCGTATGAGGTTCACGTGGCCCTGGCGAACCTCATGAGGCGCGTCGCCCTCGAGGTGGGTCATCATCGGGTGGTGCTCACCGGGGGTTGTTTTCAGAACATGCTGCTCACACGGCTGGCCCGGCGGAAGCTGAGCGCGGCCGGCTTCGATGTGTACGCACATGAACAGGTTCCCCCCAACGACGGAGGCCTGGCCTTGGGGCAAGTCATGGTCGCCGCCGCACAAAGCGCAACAGGCTCGGGGCCAGGGGCAGGTGGCAAGGGGTAAGAATCTCATGAGTCCATTCTTGCCCAGAGCCGCGTGCCCCGAGCCACTCGCCCAGGTGAGGGTTGTATGTGTTTAGCAATTCCTGGTGAGGTGCTGTCGGTGGGTGAAGATCCGATGAGGACCGGGACCGTCTCGTTCGCCGGTGTCAAAAAGCAGGTCTCCCTTGCCCTCGTGCCGGAGGCAGGAGTCGGCGATTTCGTCATCGTTCATGTCGGTTTTGCGATCAGCAAGCTCGATGAGGAGGCGGCAAGTCGAACGCTGGAGACGCTTGCATCTCTCGAGCAACAGGAAGAACAGTTTTGAGTTGTAAGTTTTTCGTTGGGCCCGACACAGAACTCAGAACTTCAAACTATTTTCTATGCGATACGTGACTGAATTTCGTGATGCGAAGGCCGCGAAGGCTCTGGGTCGAGCGATCCGCCGAGCAACGACCAGATCCTGGACCGTGATGGAGGTCTGCGGCGGCCAAACCCATGCGATTGTCCGGTTCGGTCTGGATGCCTTCTGGCCGGAGGAGCTGACTGTCGTGCACGGTCCGGGGTGCCCCGTCTGCGTCACACCGATCTCGCTCATCGATCACGCCATGGACGTCGTGTCGAGCCCCACCGTCATCTTGTGTTCGTTCGGCGACATGCTGCGCGTGCCGGGGTCAAAGGGAAGTCTGTTCGACGTCAAGGCGGCGGGGGCCGATGTCCGGGTAATCTATTCGCCGCTGGATGCGCTGGCGCTGGCACGCGCGAACCCGAATCGTGAGGTGGTGTGTTTTGCGGTCGGGTTCGAGACAACGGCGCCGGCCTTTGCGATGGCGGTCCTGGAGGCGAAGCGGGCCGGTCTCCGGAACTTCACTCTGTTGGTCGCACACGTCCTCGTGCCGCCCGCGCTGGAGGCGATTCTGACGGCGCCTGAAAATCGCGTGCAAGGATTTCTCGCTGCCGGCCATGTGTGCACGGTCATGGGGTACGAGGAGTACGAGGAAGTCGTGCGGCGGCATGACGTTCCGATTGTCGTGACGGGATTTGAGCCGCTCGATATTCTCGAAGGCGTCCTGATGCTCGTTCGACAACTCGAGCAGGGGCAGGCGGAAGTCGCAAATCAATACGAGCGATCGGTGCGACGCGAGGGGAACGTAGAGGCACGCGCCGCGGTCTGCGAGGTCTTCGAGGCGACTCCACGTGCGTGGAGAGGCATCGGCCATATTCCGCAGAGCGGACTGAGGTTGCGCGCGCCCTATGCCGAGTTCGATGCGATGGAGCGCTTCGTGCCGCGGACGAATAGAGAAGGTTCCACGGAGCAGGACGAATCGGAATGCATGAGCGGTCTCGTGCTTCAGGGGCTCATCAAGCCTCCGGACTGTCCGGCTTTTGGAGTGCGCTGCACGCCTGACCAGCCGCTGGGTGCGCCTATGGTCTCGTCAGAGGGCGCCTGCGCTGCCTACTACCGCTATCGCGGTAAGGAAGAATTAACCAGGAAAAAGGAAACAGTCTAGATTACAAAGCGCTCCTCTTTTGTACTTTTTGCCGTTGCCTTTTTACTTCCGTACGGAGGCACTATGGAAGGTCAGCGAGAGGTCCAACTCGAATGTGCCGTGCCGACCTCAGGCACGGACAGGGTGCTCCTCGCACACGGTGGGGGAGGGCGGCTCATGCAGGGGTTAATCCATCGCGTGTTCCACGAGCGGTTCGACAACCCCCACCTTCGCCGCGAGCATGACGGGGCGGTGTTACCCAGGCCGGCGGGGCGTCTGGCCATGACGACGGACTCCTACGTCGTCCGGCCCTTGTTTTTCCCGGGCGGGGACATCGGTCGGTTGGCCGTCTACGGAACCGTTAACGATCTGGCCATGTGCGGGGCGAGGCCCTTGTATCTCAGCGTCGGATTCATACTCGAGGAAGGCCTGCCGATGGACACGCTCAAACGGGTTGCAGCCTCGATGGCCCGGGCTGCTGAGACGACCGGGGTCATGCTCGTGACGGGTGACACGAAAGTGGTCGACAAGGGCAAGGGTGACGGCATGTACATCAACACCACCGGGATCGGGGTCGTTCCCGATGGAGTGAGCGTTAACCCGCAGTCCGTGCGTCCTGGACACAAGCTCGTGCTCAGCGGGGATCTTGGCAACCACGGCATCGCCGTTCTCAGTGTGCGCGAGGGGTTGGCGTTCGACGGAGGGATTGAGAGTGACGCGGCGCCACTCCATGGGGTCGTCGCCGACCTGCTCGACCATGGCATCACGCCGTCCTGCCTTCGCGATTTGACGCGTGGTGGGTTGGCGAGCGCGCTCAACGAGATCGCCAGCAAGGCGAATGTGAGTGTGGTGCTCGACGAGCTCGAAATCCCCGTCAGTGAATCCGTCCGGGGAGCTTGTGAGCTTCTCGGTCTGGACCCGCTGTACGTGGCAAACGAGGGACGCTTCGTGGCCTTGGTTCCGGCACACCAGGCGGACGCGACGGTTGGGGTTCTGCGGTCCCACGCCGTGTCCGCGGAGGCCCGGGTCGTCGGGGAGGTCACGGCGGAGTATGCCGCGCCCGTCCTCCTTCGTACGACGTTCGGGACGACCCGCATTCTCGACTTGTTATCGGGAGAGCAAATGCCGAGAATCTGCTAGCAATCGGAAGGGCGAGGGGCGAGAAACGCCTGGCAAGAGGTGGGACGGACCCGAGGCCGAGGTATCTTTTCCTTCTGCTGCCCCGAGCCAGGAGCCTCGTACCAGTTTTTTTATGATTTACACGATTACTCTAAATCCAGCGCTTGATCATTATATGGAGACTGAGGATCTGCGCGTGGACGATGCTAACCGGGTTCGGGGGGAATGCCTCTTTGCGGGCGGGAAGGGGATCGACGTGTCCCGGGCGATCCGGCACCTGGGCGGGGAAAGCATGGCGCTCGGTTTCATCGGCGGGCACAACGGACAGACCCTGGTGGACATGCTGAAGGCCGAAGGCGTCACACCGTATTTTACCCCCATCTCCCAGGAAACCAGGCGGGACATCATCATCAGCCACGTCCGCCGCGGCGGCCAGACGCTGCTGAATGCACGGGGGCCCGCGGTCACGCCCGAAGAGTGGCGCAGCTTCCTCACCCATCTCCGCATGCTGGATCTTCGGGACTCGTATGTCGTGGTCGGGGGGAGCCTGCCACGCGGCCTGCCGGTCGACGCCTACCGGCAGATCGTCATGCTAGTTCAGCGACAAGGCGCCCGGGCGATTCTGGACGCAGACGGCCCCTGCCTGCGCGAAGGCTTGAAAGCGAAGCCGTTTGCCGTGAAGCCGAACGTGAACGAGTTGCGACGGGCGACGAAGCGTGTGCTCAGGACGGATAAGCAGATCCTTGCCGCTGCCAGTACGCTGAACAAGAAAGGCGTGACGATCGTGATCGTCTCGCTGGGCCGGCGAGGCCTGCTCGTAGTGAGCACGAGCGAACGCTTGAGGGCCGTGCCGCCCTCCGTGAAGGTGCGAAGCACGGTCGGCGCGGGAGACTCGACCGTGGCGGGCTTCGTGTTCTGTCACGGCGCGGGAAAGGCCCTGGAGGATTGTGTGCGATTTGCGACAGCCTCGGGGACCGCCGCGACCCTGGCGCCGGGGAACCAGCTCTGTCAGGCGAGGGACGTGCAGCGGCTACTACCCAAGGTGAGACTGTCTCGTCTCGTTTCAAGCAGGAAAGTGAAAGATGAAAAGTGAAAGGTGACATGATAGAAGATTGGCTGTACGCACGACGATTCCTTCTTTACTGCGTTTCACTTTTCACTTCCAACTTTTCACTTCTTACCCAGGAGTATTCGCGATGGATGTGATTGTCCCTGTCGACGGGTCGAAGTACAGTCAGTGGGCCTTGGACTGGGTGGCGCAGCTTCCTTTCGCCTCGTCCACCAAGGTGACAGCGCTCCATGTGGTCGATCTGGTGTCGCTGCGTGCGCCGCTGACGCCGCACCCCGTGATCGTGTGGAACGAAGCGATCATCCAGGCCGAGATGAGACGGCTCGCTGCCGAGGGGAAGCGCATCGCCGCGCAGACCAAGGAGCAGGTGGCCGCGTTCAAGCTCAAGGCCAAGGTGGTCGTGGAACGGGGCGCGGTGGGCCCCGCGATCCTAAAGCATGCGCGGAAAAAGACCTCACTCGTCGTCATGGGGTGCCGGGGGCTGAGCGCGCTGGATCGGTTCATCCTTGGCAGCGTCTCCAGCAGGGTCGTGCACCATGCCGCCTGCTCCGTCCTCATCGTCAAACAACCGGCGCGTCCCCTACAACGGATCCTCTTCGCGACCGACGGCTCGCTTGAGTCGGGCAAGGTGATTAGTTTTCTTCAGAAGAACCTTCTGCCGCTGAAGTTGCACGCGCGCGGACCGGCGGGGGGCGTCGAAGTCGTCGTCATGCACGTCATGCCCTTTCTCCGCTACCCGGAGCTGAAGGAAACGGGCCGGAGCATCGTGGCGCACACCGCCAAGCGCCTTCAGAAGGCGGGCTTCCAAACCGAGGAGGTCCCCAGGATCGGCAATCCGGCGGAGGAGATCATCACCTATGCCGAGCAGCGGGAGGTCGACCTGATCGTCTCCGGTGCGCGGGGCCTGGGCGCGGTCGCCCGCTTCTTGCTGGGAAGCACGTCAACCAAGATCCTCCAGCATAGTCACTGCTCTGTCCTGATCGTCCGCTGAGGGGCAGCCACCCCAGAGAACGCAGACTCACCATGGTCATAGCATGGTATCCGCTGCTCGCGCTGCTCTCGGGGCATCTGGTGGGTTTGTCCCTCGGTTCGACGGGGGCGGGTGGGGCGCTGATCGCGGTCCCCTTGCTGGTGTACGTCCTGGGCCGTAGCGTCCAGGAGGCGGTGGCGATCTCGCTGATCCTCGTCGGATTTTCTGCGTTCCTGGGGGCCATCGGCCATCTACGAACCCGGGAGATCAGCCTGCGCGTCGCCATCATGTTCGGGGCGACCGGGGCACCGGGCGCCTGGGTCGGGGCGCGGGCACACGCCCTTGTGAATGACGAGTGGGTTTTGGTGCTTTTCGGCCTCCTGATGCTCCTCGTCTCCATCCACCTGTTGCGAGACGGTCACCCGAGAGTGAATGCGTCCCCCAATGACTTCGATGTGAACGCGGTGACCATGAGTCATGCGGTTAAGGTGTCGGGAGTCGGTCTGGTGATCGGATGGCTGACCGGTTTTTTCGGGGTCGGGGGCGGATTTCTCATCGTTCCGGCGTTGATGTTCTTCTTTGGGTTTCCGATCCGCGTTGCGGTCGGCACGTCGCTGCTGATCACCGCACTTATGTCCGTCGCTGGTATCGCCGGACATCTTCAGCATGGGACGTTTGATCTGGGTCTGATCGCGTTGATGGCGGCGGGAAGCGCGGCCGGACTCGCGGTGGGCGCGAAAGTGGCGAGGCTCACCTCACCGGCCAGGCTGACGAAGAGCTTTGCCCTCTTCACGCTGGTGGTCTCGATCGCGTTGATTACCCATAGCGCCGTCAATCTGGTTCAGGGGTAGGGCGGAGCGGGCGATCGGCCGCCTCACGCTTAGGCATGGCCGCTGGCGGCGCGGCACGCCCCGTGAGCATGAACAGGATTCGGTCGCCGAGGATGTCCCGGTTCTCGTAGGTGAGGTGAAACACGGTCACGTCGGACCGCGACTCGAGGGCGCGGACGAACGCGTCGTCTTCCTCGCCCACGTTCACGCTCGTCAAGATATGCTTCGAGGCCGTGATCGAATCGACGACGAGGTTGCGGAACGCCTCGGATAGGCACAGCCAGAGATTCACCTCATCCATGACCACAAGCCGTACCTGGTCGGACTGCAGGATGCGCCGCAGATGCGGCACGAGCTCGTGCTCGATGACCTCGAGGTTCACGTAAAACTTGCCAAGCCTGTACCAGTTGCGGTGAGGCGTGGTCGTGGCGATGGTGTGGACGCCGCCAGACATGAAGACCACTTCCTGGCGCCGCCCGCCGAACAGGCCTTCCTTGACGGTCCTGGCGTAGTACCCGTCGGCCGGAAGCCCGGCTCGCTCGACGGTGTGCTGCACGAGCGTCGTCTTGCCAATCTCCCGGGGGCCGATCAGCAAAACGTTCCGCTGGCGAATCTCCTCCTCGGGTTCTTTGAGGGTGACGTCGCGCGTGAATTCCGTGCAATGCAGCGCGACGCCGCCAGGCATGCTGTACTTGAGGTTACAGGTGCCGCGCCAGGCGCAGACCACGCACAGCTTTCGCTCGTCGTAGGACATAGGCAGGTCTCCTTGTCTGTTCGCGCCAGACGTCTCAGCAAGGCGGATGCCTGACTCGCGCGAGGCCACTGGCACGCAACTGGCTATACGCTCTGGCCGTTGCCACATTTGCGTACAGAGTGCTTGCAGTGCGGGGGGAGTGTCGCTACAGTCTTATCAGTCCGACTGTGGCGGAACGCAACATTATTCGCGGGAGTGCCGTATCGAGAGTGAGTGGGCACAAGGCGCGAATGGACACATGACATTTCCATCAGCACCACAGACAATTGAGGAAAAGGTCGAGGTAGCGGCGGGGGACGTGTCGTTGCAGGGCATCCTCGCACGGCCCAGCCGGCCGAGGGGAGTCGTGTTGTTCGCGCATGGGAGCGGGAGCAGTCGGCACAGCCCGCGCAATGCCTTCATCGCCCGCGCCCTGCAGGACGCTGATTTGGCGACTCTCCTCATCGACTTACTCAGTGAGCCCGAGGCGGCCGACCGCGAGCATGTGTTCGCGATCGACCTACTGGCCGACCGCCTGCTCGCCATCACGCGGTGGCTGAATCGAGACCGGCGAACCCTGGGGCTGCGCGTCGGGTACTTTGGCGCGAGCACCGGCGCCGCCGCGGCGTTGCAAGCCGCGGCGCGGTCCCCTGCGCTGGTCTCCGCGGTGGTCTCGAGGGGCGGGCGCCCGGATTTGGCCGAGACCTTCCTTCCGCAAGTCACGGCGCCGACGTTGCTTGTCGTCGGCGCAAACGACGCGCCGGTCCTCAGCCTCAACGAGGAAGCTTTGAGCCTCCTGACCTGCCCCAAGGAGCTCGCCGTCGTGTCGGGCGCCACGCACCTCTTCGAGGAGCCGGGGACGCTTGAGCAAGTCGCCGACCTCGCCCGCGGCTGGTTCCAGCGCTACCTCACCGCGTGAGAGCTGGTCTTTCGCGAGAAGCCCTTTGAAAGCCCGCCTGCAGGTTGCTTGCGCGAGCGAGGTGGCTTTATGATGAGTCCGCATGTCCCGTGAAGGAGGGAAGGTATGGCAGATCAGAAGATCATCGTAGTCGTAGGTGCCACCGGCGCGCAGGGCGGGGGACTGGTGCGCGCGATCATGAGCGACCCCAAGGGTGGGTTTGCCGCGCGTGCGCTGACCCGTGATGTCAAGACCGACAAGGCGAAGGAACTGGCCAAGCTGGGCGCCGAGGTCGTGGCCGTCGATATTGATGACATCGACAGTCTGCACAGGGCATTCAGCGGTGCCTATGGAGCGTTTTGTGTGACATTCTTCTGGGCCCATTTCTCGCCCGAGAAGGAGCTTGCGGAGGCCAAGGCCATGGCGACGGCGGCGAAGCAGGCCGGTCTCCAGCACGTGATCTGGTCCACGCTCGAGGATACGCGAAAGTGGGTGCCCCTCAGCGACAACCGCATGCCGACCCTCATGGGGAGGTACAAGGTGCCTCATTTCGACGCCAAGGGTGAGGCTGATCAGGTTTTCAAAGAACTCGGTGTCCCAACCACCTTGTTGCCGACGTCCTTCTATTGGGAGAACCTGATCTATTTCGGCATGGGTCCCAAGAAGGGGCCGGACGGCAAGCTCGCGGTCACGTTTCCCATGGGCGATAAGAAGCTGCCGGGCATCGCCGCCGAGGACATCGGCAAGTGCGCCTACGCGATTTTCAAGAAGGGCCGACAATACATCGGTAAGACCGTGGGCATCGCCGGGGAGCACCTGACAGGCGCGCAAATGGCTGCCGCGCTCACGAAGGTGCTGGGAAAGGACGTGCGATACAACGATGTGTCGCCGGAGATCTATCGTGGGTTGGGATTTCCGGGCGCCGATGACCTTGGGAACATGTTCCAATTCAAGCGGGACTTCAACGAGGACTTTTGTAGCGCACGCGATCCCAAGGTCGCCCGCACGCTGAATCCGGACCTCCAAACATTCGACACGTGGCTTGCCCGGAACAAGGGCCGCATCCCGCTCGAGTGAGGCGAGGCAGGAGAAACAAACATGCATACCCGCCTGAGCGGGCATGACGAAAAAAACCGACTAATCTTCACGGGGACAGGTGCTCTTTGAGCGCCTTAACGATTTGCGCCGAGGCCGCCTCGGCGTCGGTGGTCTGCGTGTCGATCGTCACCTCCGGGTGCAGAGGGGACTCGTAGGCCTCCTGCAACCCCGGGACGGTGGCGGAGGCCCCGTCCTTGCCCTTCTTGTACGTCCCCTTTCGATCCCGTTGCTCGCATACCGCGAGAGGGCATTGCACCGCGACTTCGATGAAGACCGTGATCCATTGGCGGGCCAGGTCTCGATAGGCCCGTTTGTTGGCCGTCGCATCGAACACGACGGAGACGCCCTGTGCGACCAGTCGGCTGCCCAAGTACGCCAAGGCCCGGTAAAAGAGGTCCCGCTCCTCCCGGGAGTAGGTCGGGGAGGGCGTCAGAGCGCGCCGCACCACGTCCGACTCCAGCACCTCCACGCGGTGGCCGAGCGCCTCGAGCTTCGGCTTGAGCGCCGCAGTGATGCTGCTCTTCCCCGAAGCAGGGAGGCCGGTCAGCCAAATAGCAAACGCATTCATAAAATCGGCGCGGGGCGCGTGGCAAGTGGCGAGGGGGAGTTCACTCTACCGTGTGTAGACGTGACCCCGTGCCCCTGGCCTCTTGCCTCGGGCCCCTCCTTCTATCCCTTGCAGTACCGGTTCACCTCAGCCGGTTTGAAGCGATCTTCCGCGAGGACGTTCTGAACGAAGTTGAAGATTTTCCGCCGGATGGACAGCGACAAATGGGGATACCAGACCGGGTTCGCAATTACGAGGCCTCGGAACGCGAAAAACGGTGCGGCGGTGGCGGTTACCACCTTGTCCCCGGTCTTTTGCATGTAGCGGTCCCAAAACTCGCGGAAGAGAATTTCGAAGGGTCCGCGGAGCGTCCCCCATTTGCGGAGCGAATGAAACAGGTAGTTGATGCTCATCGAGGTCACGTCGTCGGCGGGCTCGCCCCACTCGCCTCGCGATCGGTCCAACACACTGAAGTCAACGTCCTTGCGAAACAGCACGTTCCACGGGTGAAAATCGCCATGCACTTGGGACAGGCGATTCGTCCGCCCACGCAATCGCCAGCGCCAGCGGTTGCAACTGTCCTCGATCGATCGCAGGAGATCCGGGGTGATGAAGCCGAGCCGAGGTGGATAGTTGTCGGTGAGACCCATGATGCACTCACCGTGGCCGATCAGCTCTCGCAGTCGTCGCCGATAGAGGTTCGGGTCCCGGCGCTTGACGCGATGAATGTCCGCAAGGTAGTCGGCCAGGGCCCTTGTCCGCCGCCGGTCCAGGGCTAGCAACCGTCCCGTGCGCATGAGCCGGTCGAAGTCCCGATTGTATCCCTCGCCCTCCACCCATTCGTTGAGCACAAAAAATTCGCGTGCCGGCGCGACGGAGAGCATGGTTGCGTCGTTGGTGAAGGCGCCGACGTCCAGTGCCCCGACATGCTTCGGCAGTCTCCCGTAGGAGTCATAATCCCAAAGGATCCCTTGCGCCCGGTCGGCCATGTGCTCGTGGCCAAAGGGGCCCGGACTCATCGTTGCGATCACGGCCTTGCGCTTATTCCCATTGACCGTGAACGTCACCTTCACGGGGGCACCATACCCATAGCCTTTCAGGGAGCCGTGGGAGCTTTCTTGACCAATCAGCCCGTATGAGACGAGCTCGGTACGAGGGCCAAACGTCCGCTTCAAATAGTCTTTCAGATGTCGGCGATGCAAGACTGGCATGACAATGTCTTGGCGAGCAAAAGGGGTTCCAGCAAGACCACGCCGGGGGGGCAGCCCAGTAGGACTTGGTCTTCCGTGGACAGCGGCCCAGATGATGAGCTAATAGCTCTTTTTCCTCAGCGGGGGGCGGCCAGTCGAACAGGTCCCCCCTGCCGCATTTGGCGGCAATGGCGACCTACGGACTGAGGAAATATGCGCCAGTCCGATCGCGCGACTGGCCGCACCGCGCGGTGCTGGGGTCCTTTTGGTGAAATTACGCGAGCATGGGCGCCCTTCGGTCATAGCAGAGATGGCATGTCGATTGCCACCCTCACTTAGAGATTGGGGGGGCATTCATAAATAGCAAGACTAGGTGGACTGATGAGTGGCAGATACCAAATCCCTGTCTCCCTGCTGTCACCCCGGGTGGACGCCCAGAAGCTGGGGTTTGCCGACACGAGCGAAATCGCCCCGCTGGATGAGCCCATCGGCCAGGAACGTGCCGTCGAGGCGCTGGAGTTCGGCTTGAGCATGGAAAGCCCGGGCTTCAACATCTACGCCGCGGGCCCGATCGGCACCGGGAAGTGGAGCATCGTCAGGCGCATGGTGGCCAAAAAGGCCAAGTGCGGAGCCAGCCCTCCGGACTGGTGCTACGTCAACAACTTCCAGGATGCAAGCCAGCCACGATGCATGTCCTTTCCCGCCGGAGAAGCCCGCCCGTTCAAGGTGGCCATGGAGGTGCTCGTCAAGGCGCTGCGCCACGACATTCGCGCGGCTTTTGAAAGCACGAAGTACCTCGACGCGCGTGCCAAAATCATGGAGGAATTCGATTGCAAGAAAAAGGCGCTGTTCCACGAGGTGAACGAGGTGGCTCGCGAGCGATCGTTCGGCTTTCAGGAGGATCCCGTGGGATTCTCGCTCGTTCCGATGAAGGAAGGCCGGGCGATGAAGGAAGAGCAGGTCAAGCGGCTGACCGAGGCCGAGAGGCAAGATATCAGCGAGAAGCGACGACACATCGAACGGAGGATCCGGGAGTTTCAATCGCAGGTGCATACCCTGGACCACCAAGCCGAGCATGCGCTCCGCGACATAGACCGTCAAGTCGTCCAGAGCTTGCTGAGCCGCCGGCTCGACCCCCTCCGAGAAGCCTATGAGCGCTTTCCGGACGTGATCAACTACCTGAACGAGGTCGAAAAGGACGTCGTCACGAACTACCGGGATTTCGTCCAGAAAGAGGTGCAGATTCCCCTTTTCGGCATCAGCGGCGGGCATCAGGCCGACCTTTCCCGTTACGATGTGAATCTCATCGTGGAGCATAAGCCCGACGAGGGAGCACCCGTCGTCGATGAGTCGCATCCGACCTATGCCAACCTGATTGGGAAGATCGAGCGCCGGTCCCACCTCGGCGTCGTCTTCACGAACTTCACGGAGATCAAGGCCGGCGCCTGCGTGCAGGCCAGCGGCGGCTATCTGCTCCTGAACGCGATGGATCTTCTCCGGCAGCCGTTCGCGTGGGATGCGCTCAAACGGGTGATCAAGACGCGGGAGGTGAAGATTGAGGATCCGGGCGAGTTCTTTGGTTTCTCCACCACCGGGCTCAAGCCGCAACCCGTGCCGGTAAACCTCAAGGTCGTCCTCCTCGGCCCGCCGTTTCTCTACCACCTCTTGCAGGCCTACGAGGAGGACTTCTCGAAGATGTTCAAGGTCAAGGCGGACTTCGACGTCGACCTGAAGCGAACCGAGCAGGAGGACCAACGGTATGCCCGGTTCATTGCCGGGATCTGCCGGGAAGAACATCTGCCGAATTTCGACGCCGGGGCGGTGGCCGAGGTCATCCATCAGGGCCTACGGATGGCTGATCGCTATGATCGCCTGTCGCTCCGCCTTAGCCTGCTCACCGACCTGATCCGTGAGGCCGCCTTCTGGGCTCGGAAGGAAAATCGCTGGGTCGTGACGGCGAGCGACGTCGAGACGGCCATCGCCAAGAAGCGGTTCCGCGCCAACTTGCCGGAGGAATGGATTCAGGAAGAGATCAAAGAAGGTACCTTGATCGTCGATTTGGAGGGGGACGCGGTCGGGCAAGTCAACGGCTTGTCCGTCCACCTGCTCGGCGACTCCACCTTCGGCCGTCCCTGCCGGATCACCGCGCGGGCCTACGTCGGCACCAAGGGCGTAATCGACATCCAGCGCGAGGCCGCGCTTGCCGGACACGTGCACAGCAAAGGCGTCCTCACCCTGGGGGGCTATCTTGCCGGTCGCTTCGCCGGCTCACATCCCTTCGCCCTGAGCGCCACCCTGACCTTCGAGCAGACCTATTCGGAGGTCGAGGGCGACAGCGCGGCTGCAGCGGAGATCGCCGCCCTAGTCTCGAGCCTGGCGGACGTTCCCATCCACCAGTCGCTCGCGATTACCGGGTCAGTCAACCAGCTCGGGGAGATCCAGCCGATCGGCGGCGTCAACGAAAAGATCGAGGGGTTTTTCGAGACGTGTAAACAGCACGGCCTGACCGGGAAGCAGGGGGTCATCATTCCCGCCCGCAACACCAAGCACCTCGCCTTGCGCCCGGAGGTGGTGCAGGCGGTCGAGGCGGGGCAATTCGCGGTGTATGGCGTCAACACCGTCGAGGAGGCCCTGGAGCTGCTCACAGGGGTCCCGACGGGGGAGCGTGATGCGAACGGCAACTATCCCGAGGGTACACTGTATCGCCGAGTTTCGGAGCGACTGGAAGAGATGGCGCTCATCGTGAGCGACTGGATGGAACGGAGCGAGGTCGGGGAAGACGCCAACGGCGAGAACTAAATTCAGATTCGCATGTGGTCGGTCACGTCTGATTCATCGCGTGGGATGACGTTCGGGACTTGAGCGGGATGACGATGGCGATCAACATCACGTCGGTTTACATCGAGAAACCAGAGGCCGTGAATCTGATTCTCGGCCAGGCTCACTTCATCAAGACGGTCGAGGATCTGCACGAGGCCATCGTCGGTTCGGTGCCGAACGCGTCATTTGGGTTAGCCTTCTGCGAGTCTTCCGGTCCCTGTCTGGTCAGATGGAGCGGGACCGACCACGACCTGGTCGAGCTCGCCAAGGGCCACGCCAAGAAGATTGGTGCCGGACACAGCTTCATCATCTTTCTGCAGCATTGCTTCCCCATCAACGTGCTTCCCGCGATCCGCCAGGTCCCCGAGGTCTGCCGAATTTATTGCGCGACGGCGAACCCTGTGGAGGTGGTGCTCGCGGAGACCAGTCAAGGCCGGGGCATCCTGGGGGTGATCGACGGCCGCAGTCCCAAAGGGATCGAGCAGGCGGCAGATATCACCGATCGAAGGGCACTGCTCCGTAGGTTCGGCTATAAACTCTAGTGACGGGTCTCCGGAATTCGCTTCATCATTCATCAGGCGAAGCCCCTCTCCCTCCCCTCTCCCCCGGTGGGGGAGAGGGCTAGGGTGAGGAGGCATTGGCGAAAGAAACCGGCACCCGGCAGGGCGGACAGAGCGGACCGGGCGTTCATAACCAGGAGGGAGACCATGGCGGACACGATCAAGACCGTTCAGTATTTCAAGGTGAAGGTGCCCAACAGGGCGGGGGTGGGGGCCAAGATGCTCGAGAGCCTTCGAAAGGGTAAGGTGAACTTGGTGGGCTTCTCGGGCTTCCCCCGCAGCGGGCGCGCACAGGTCGATTTTGCGCCGGCGAACCCCGCGGCTTTCAAACGTGCCGCCAAGCAGGCCAAGATCAAGGTCGTGGGGCCTCAGACCTGTTTCGTCGCGATGGGTAAGGATCGGCCTGGTGCCGTCGCAGGGCTCATGGCCAAGCTGGCGACGAAGAAAATCAACGTGACGGCGCTGGACGCAGTCGCAGCCGGTTCGGGGCGGTACGGCGCCATCTTCTGGGTGAAAAAGCGGGACTTTGCCAAGGCCAAAAGAGCGCTCCGTATTCGGTAGACAAGGTCCGAGGTCATTGTTTAGGGTGGTGGGTATGGTAACCATCCGGCCGGACGATGCGCTCTTGGTGGCGGACATTCAGAATGACTTTCTACCCGGGGGAGCGCTGGGCGTCCCCGACGGCGACAAGGTGATTCCGGTGGCTCTGCGGTACATCGAGAAATTTGAAGCGAAGCGTAATCTTATCGTTGTCACCAAGGACTGGCATCCTCCGAACCACTGCTCGTTCAAGGAGCAAGGGGGGATCTGGCCCCGGCACTGTGTGGCGGCCACAAAGGGAGCGGAACACCCTCCGAGCTTTCGTCCGCCCCAATCCGTGGTTACGGTTCACAAAGCGACGGAGCCGGACACGGAGGCCTACTCCGCCTTCCAGGGAACGTCACTCGACGCGCAGCTCAAGCAGGCGGGCATTCGCCGGCTGTTCGTAGGAGGTCTGGCCACCGACTATTGTGTGCTCAATACGGTGCGCGACGCCCTCAGCCGCGGCTACCAGGTATGCCTGCTCGTCGACGGGATCTGCGCGGTCAATCTCCAACCCGGGGACGGCCCCAAGGCGGTCGACGAGATGGTTCAGAAGGGCGCCGTTCCGGTGACCGTGGACGAGGTTGCAGCCTGACGTGCCATCCGGCGTGCTCCTGACAGATCTGTATCAGCTCACCATGATGCAGGGCTACTTCGAAGCCGGCATGAACGAAACCGCCGTCTTCGAGTTCTTCGTCCGCAAGCTGCCGGCCAAACGCCGCTTTCTCATGGCCGCGGGGCTCGAGCAGGTAGTCGACTATCTCGAGCAGCTCCAGTTCGCCGAGTCGGAGCTTCAATGGCTGCGCGACAGCGGCTACTTCAGGCCGGACTTTGTGGATTCGCTTGCCGACCTTCGCTTCACGGGGGATGTCGACGCGGTTCCAGAAGGGACCATCTTTTTCCCGAATGAGCCCCTCATTCGCGTGACCGCGCCCATCCGTGAGGCGCAACTGGTCGAGACCCGCATCATCAATCTCCTGCACTTTGAAAGCCTGATCGCGTCCAAGGCGGCCCGGTCCGTGCTCGTTGCACAGGGGAAGCCGCTCATCGACTTCGGGCTGCGGCGGGCGCACGGCGCCGAGGCGGGGCTCCTGGCCGCTCGGGCGAGCTATGTGGCGGGCTTTGCCGGGACGGCGACCGTCCTGGCCGGGAGCCGGTTCGGCGTGCCGGTCTACGGCACCATGGCGCACTCCTTCATTCAAGCCCATGACGATGAGGTCGCCGCCTTCGAACATTTCGCGGATGCGCAACCCAACAACGTCGTGTTGCTGATCGACACTTATGACACGGAGGCCGCAGCCCGCAAAGTTGTGACGCTGGCCCCGCGATTCACAGCGAAGGGTATTGCGGTCAAGGCGGTGCGGCTCGATAGCGGGGATCTCGCGGACCACGCCCGAAAGGTCCGTCGGATCCTGGACGAGGGCGGGCTCCCCGAGGTGAAAATCCTGGCGAGTGGGAGTCTAGACGAATACGCGTTGAAAACGCTCATGGAAGCGAATGCCCCCATTGACAGCTTCGCGGTCGGGACGAGCCTCGTCACCTCGTCCGACGTGCCCTATCTGGATTGCGCCTATAAGCTGCAGGAGTATGCCGGAAGGCCGCGTCGCAAAAAATCGGAAGGGAAGGCGACCTGGCCGGGCCGGAAGCAGATCTACCGCTGGTACGACGCCGAGGGGCGGATCGCCCGCGACACGGTGACCCTCGTGGATGATCCCATGGATGGAACACCACTGGTCGCGCCGGTGATGCGCGGCGGTCGCCGCGTCGCGGCCTCCGTACCGTTGTCGACGCTGCGCGAGCGAGCGCGCGCGGAACTCGGCCGCCTCCCCAAAGGGCTTCAGGAGCTGGAGGAGGGGGGCACGATCGGGGTCGAGATCTCCAAGGCTGTCCGCAGGCTGGCCGACTCGGTCACACGGCAGCCCTGAGTCTTAAAACAACTCCGGGCCGCGCGGCCAGCGCAAATACACCGTCCGGGTCCTGCCTTCGCGCACGTGAACGCCTCTCTGGTCGACCTGTTCGCCGGCGCTGACCGCCTCGATGTCGTACGTGCCGTCCGGCAGATCTACAAAGACCCAGGGGCCGTTGACATTATCGCTCGGGATGTCCACCCGGACCGTCCCACTGTCATTCGTGATCGTGACCCCCGCCTTGCTCAAGTAGGCTTTGGGCCCGGCTACGAGGATGAGCTTGAGCGAAAACGGCGGATACTCCGCCTGGCGCTCCTCCATGCCAACGCCGGCACTGAAATAGCGAATTCCTCCCGAACGATGGATCGGAATGGTCGTCTTGAACGACGCGGTCGCACCGTCTCCCGTCAGCTCGATCGCGTCCCCGGAAGGAAGCATGGTGGCAGTCGTCGCGGCGTCTCCCGGAGGCGTCAGCAACAGCCATACGAGTGTGATCCCAATGAGGGTAGGAGCGAATACTGTCCGTCTGTGCCCGCTTGGCCGAACAAGTCGGTTCCCCGAAGCTCTCATGGTTGCGTCATCGGTCATCGTCAAGCCTCCACGGTTCGCGATCTGAATCCGTCATGATCCCGGGCAGCGCCTGTGCGTCGACTCCACAGTGCCGGTTGGTGGTGACAATCACCACAGTCGCCCGGCTGAGGTTGATGCAAAACGCCGCAGGCATTCCGGTTGCCTTTATTTATATGCTTTCAGGAGGTCACTTGTGAAGGCCCCTTGTGACCGCATGGGCGGCCGTCATCCCGGGAGCTGCGACGAGAGACCCCTCTGCCTCCAGGCAGGCACATGGGATGCATCTTCGAGGCCAGAATCCGATGACTTTTGGCAAGGGCTGGTATAGGAGTGGGACGATGAAGGTCTTGTGCGCGATTGATGGGTCGCAGTTTTCCCAGTGGAGCACGGAAGCGCTCGGGGCACTGGCACGTCACCCTCCGAAAACCGTGGTGCTGCTCCATGTGCTCGATACGGGCCGGCTCCGGGCGAGGGGGAGACGCGAGCGCGTCGACCTGACGCGTTCCCTGTCCGCCGTGCAGCGCGAGGGCGCACACTTGCTGCGCCACATGGCGCAGGAGGTGCGCAGGGTTTTGGGGCAGCCGCCGGACGCTCCCGCCACGAAAATCGAGACGGTCCTCGCCCAGGGGCGGGCCGCCGACACCATCGTGCGCCAGGCGGCGAGGCGTCGGGCGGATCTGGTCATCGTCGGCTCGCGGGGGCTGAGCGACATCAGCGAATTTCTTCTCGGCAGCGTGTCTCGTCAGATCGTCGTTCAAGCCCGGTGTCCGGTGCTGGTCATCAAGCGCCACTTGCCGGAGGTCCCACGTGTCGTTCTGGCCGTGGATGAGTCCAAGCACGCCGCCGGCGCGGCCAAATTCCTGCGCGCGTCCGTCTTGGGTGAAGAGACGCGGCTGACGGTGCTGTCCGTTGTCCCACCGGTTGCCACCGACATCGCGGCTCGAGTCCTGCCGGCCGATCAGGTCGAGCGATTGCAAAAGCCGGCGCAGGAAGAAGCCCTGCGGCTCCTGGCCAAGCTGCGGGAGGCGTTCCTCAAGGACGGCTGCGCGGTCTCCACAGAACTGCTCGCAGGTCACCCAAGCCAGACCCTAATCACGCATTTTGAGCGCACCCATCCCGACCTCGTGGTCGTGGGGTCTCGTGGCCTGACGGGCACCGAGCGGCTTCAGCTCGGCAGCGTCTCAGAGGCCCTCGTCAAGTACGCGCCCTGCTCCGTCCTGGTCGTCAAGGGCCGGCGGGCGTAACCAGCGTGCGCCTGGCATTGCTTCCAGGCTTGCTTCTCCTGGGGGTGGGCTGCGCCAGCCCGATCCAGGAGCTGTGGCCTCCGGCCCCCGGCTCTCCCACGCACGACATCATCGTCTCCGTCGACACCTGGCACGCCATGATCGCCTTCCC
>JBFISJ010000009.1:0-30508 GCA_041608595.1 Nitrospiraceae bacterium | reverse complement strand
CGCGGACCGCGTCTGCTCGGGAAGTGCGGGGCCCGAACCTCCGCGATTCGCGACGCCAGGCTGGCCCCCCCCGCCGGTGGCTCAGTCAGTCGTTCGCGAGTACCCGCCGTCGCGCTTGTCCTGAGCGACCCTGAGCAAGCGCAGCGAGTCGAAGGGCCAGCCGTTCCACCCGCGTCCAAGAGCTTATCTGCTCCCTCCGTCTCGGTGGGGGGGTAGGGGAAGATAAATCGGAGTAAACGAATCGTGCGCGGGTTAGGCGCGTTGGGCGGCGTACTGCTCTTTCCAGCGGAACCAGCGGGTCGGACAGATTTTGTTCATGACACGATCGATCGGTGACAAGACTCCGAGGTAGAGGTAGCCCTGTAACCTGCCGGCGGGACGGTGGTTGGAACAGCGAAGCGAAAGGGCGTATCCCGCCTCCTCGTACACCATGTGGTGCCAATATCCGGCCGGCATGAAGAGCGTCTCTCCGGCTGCCAAGATGGTCTCATATCCCTTTGCCCGACTGAGCCCAGGGAACCTGGTGAAATCGGGTTTGTCCACGTCAACGTAGCTGCGACACGTGAAGGGATGGTGGTACAGGTGGGCCCGCTCCTCGTAAGGAAAGAGGAACACGCGCTTCTTTCCGTACAGTGCGGTGTGGAATACGTGTGACATGTCGAGATCGAAGTGCATTTGCGTCACCGAGCCCTTGCACCCGAAGAACATGAATACGAAGTTTCTGGAGAACCCGTCGGCGATCGGAGGAAACTTGATATCATCGAGCAGCTCCGGAATCTCCCGCTTCACGTTGTACAGGAACATTCTCAGATCCGCGGAAGCTGTCAAAATCAAATCCAGGTAATCCCGGAATGAGAGTGTTTGTGCGTTGGACATGTAGGATCGTCCGGGCGTGGTAAAGCCGGCGTTGTAGACACGAACGGGTCTCTCGCCGTAACGCGTCTTGAAAAACTCTGGCGACCACTTCTTGAGCGCTGGCCAGGAGCAGGCGAGCTCGGTCATGATCACCGGGCGTGAGGGGAGAAGATAGGTGTGCCGGAACTCGGCCTTGGTGAGACTGGGAACTCGTGGAATGGGCAGAAGATCGAGCTTTGGCCGTTCCATCTCTCCGAACCCGTCAGGGTGGCGACGCGAGTGGGTTGTGCAGGAGCCTGAAGGAAGGCGTGCTAGCGAGGCTCGCACAGCTCGGGAGAAGGGCTGCGCGTACCCGCAGAACCATTACCGTTCAACAGGAACTCTTTGTAAATGGGGAGAATGCCCTCTCGCTCGAAATGGAGGAAGTGGCCCACGCCGGGGACGATCCGCGCCTCGCAGTTGGGGATTCGATCCATGGCAAACGAGACATCCTCCAGGTCCAGAATTGTGTCGTGCTCACCGTTGATGATGAGGGTTTTGGCCTTGATGTTCTGCAGATCCACAAAGTTCTTGATATGACCGGCGCCCTGAACGAAATCGCAATGCGCGTAGAAGCACTGGAATTGCTCCTCCGTCATATGGCGAAACTGCTCGATAATGCGGCGCTGATACGAGGGCGGAATCTGGGAACCGAAACGTTGGATCATCAAATGGGCGATCTCGGGCCCTCTGTCCTGTTTGTAGAGTTTCTGGCCTTCGTTGATCACCTCCAGCATCGCCTGGCTCGGCTTGACGCCAAAGCTCGCCAGGACCATCTTTTCCACGGTGCCGGGATGGCGTGCGGCATAGGCTGAGGCAACCATCGTCCCCCATGAGGCTGCCGCTAGATGGAGGGGGGTGTAGCGATGCGTGGCGGAAATGACCGCGTGCAAGGCCTCCACCTGCTCGTCCAGTGAGATCACCGGGGCCCCATACAGAAGGCGCGAGCGGCCTTGGCCCGGTGAATCGAACACGACGACGGAGTATTCCGAGGAAAAATAGCAGACGACCGGTTTCCACACCGCCATCGTCTGCTGTGCACCGCTGACGCAAACCAGAACCTTGTCGGCCTCTCCGTACACCCGGTACGGAATGATGAACCGACCATGTTGAAGCTCGCCTTTGGTGATTTTCACGAGTAAATCCCCGGGTTCACGCGCCACCCGACCCCCAGCGTGTTTTGCAGGCGTGGTCTATCCTCTAAAAACAACCCCTTCATGACCCCACGACGAGAAACCGCAAAAGGTGATCCCGGTTGACGACCGAGTGCTCGCCAAACCAGATTGACCACAACACTTTGGCAAACGGGGCACTCGTAATATTGGTGACCTCGCGTCCCTCGAAGACGGAGGTCGTCGTGCCGCCGGGAAGCCAGCGGATCACGAACTGGTCGTCCTCTTTGACGTCCCGGTAAATCGCGCGAGTGAATTGCTCGACAAAGGGTTGGATCACCGCCAGCTCCGAATCGGTCGTGTTTCTCTGAAACCCATCGAGGAGGGCGTGTTGAATCCTGTCGGCGCTCACGTCTCGAACGAAATGCATGGTGACCTGCTTCGCCTGGCTGTCCGACATGATCGCCTGCAGAATGGCTCCCGTGGATCCCGTGGGCGGATCCTGCATATAATGAGCAAGGCAGTAGATCTTGAAGAAGAATCTGGTGCGGACTGCGAGCCCGGTGATCGACAAGCTGTACGAACCTTCGTTTTGTACAAAGTACACACTAGTCGGAAATACTTTTCCTGTGCTCGTTTCCCTTACCAGAGTGTCTTGGGGCAGGAGAGAGGCGGCTGCCTGCGCCGTGGAGTGGAGACACCCCATGAAGAGGAGAGCACCGATCCAGAGAGAGCACGTTCTCATGGCCTCCAACCACGATCTTTGGGGCACAGCGGTACGGGCAGACGTAGGGCGTAATGAGGGCTGCACCGTTTCGAAGAGATTTGGCCGGCAGACGGCCTTTATGAGCATAAGTCTACCAGGTTTCTAGAGATTGTCAGTTAAAGACGGTTTTGGAGAAAAAAGCCGCCCCGCGTGGGGTTAGGGCCATGATGCCTGGGGCTCGCTGGGGAGGCCTGCGGTGACTCGGGGGGCCCGTGGTCCCGCCCCCCGCGACGTCGCGGGGCACGGGGAGCCTGTAACGGGGAGGCGTGCCGACGGACCTTTAGAGAGGGGAGCAGATTCCAGGGGGTCGCTCATACGTTGAGCTCGAACGCTGAATGAATTATCATTAGCAACCTTCCTTGGACTCAGATGGTGTGGCTAGATGCCTAACCTGGGGCTCCTGGGGAGGCCACAGGGACGCGGAGGGTCTTGTGGTCGGCCATTCCCTCGAGGGGGGACTACGGGCAATGTCGCCGTCGGTAAGCGTAGTCCCCTGTTTGGGGAGTAGCCTCCCTCAGAATCGGGTCTAGAAGCCCAACGATGTTGAAGAGTACGGTACGACGTGGAGAATGTCAACACACCCGGGCTGGAACCTCGGTCGCACGCGGGGTTCAGGCTGCAGTCGCCGGATAAAGGTGGTCATATATAAGTGGCAGGGTGGCTGGTTCGGCCCGCCCAGTCCTTGATCCTTCGTTCAAAGCGCAAATCCTGCATGTCATTGGTGAGGATGCCAACGCGGCAAACACGAAACAACCCCTTCGCCTGGTCAGGCCTATGTCTGATCATGCTCCTGCTGTCCGGGTGTGTGAGCGGATCCCCAACGGCTCGAGGATATTTCAATGAACCCATCAGGCCCCTGGCGGCCTCGGAGGAGCAGTCGCAGGCGCACCTCGCCTCGCTGCATGTGCCGTGGTGCGTGAGCCTTGGTGACCCCCAGTTGACCCTCGAGCAGGTGCAATCGTTTCGAAAGAGGTTCTATGAGCTTTCCCGTGCGCATGCCGGGGCTAATCGCGCGGTCGCGCTCTCGCTTCCTGCGGAGGGAGCACCGGACAACACGCCACGTGATCTGAAAAAGCTGTCTTGCTGGACGCTGGTTCAGCAGACGAGGACCCGCATCCCCCGCGACGCGCACAACCGAGAGATCGTGGCTCTCGCGCTTCCGGGAGGCGGGAGCCGATCTGCCGTGTTTTCCGCGGCGGTCATGTTCGAGCTGCAACGGAAGAATCTGCTTCGTGAGATTGATCTGATCTCCTCCGTCTCGGGGGGGTCGATACCGGCCGCCCTCTTTGCCAGAAGCTGTGAACAGGACGCGGAGTGCTTGGCACTGTACGAGGGTAAAGAGAAGCTCCTTTGGATACCGGCACAGGAGGAACGGATCTTCGACATGCTGACGACCGATTTCCTCCGCGGCGCGCTCATAAAGATGTCGTTGCCCTGGAACCTGCTTCGTTACCGCACCACCGGGCATGACCGGACGGACACCATGGCGGAGGTATTCGCGTCGTCCCTGTTTGGAGCCGGCGATGATGCAGGAGACTACGGCATGAAGTTTCGCCATCTGAACCCCCGTCGGCCGAACCTGGTGATGAACGCGATGAATTCATCGGGCAAAAATCTTGGGGGAGGACTGCAGGGCCAGCACTTTTTGTTCACCCTCGAAACGTTCGAAGATGTCTTGCGGTCGGATCTTCACGAGTATCCCCTTGCATTCGCCGTGGTCGGTTCAGGGGCGTTTCCCGGGGCATTCCACCCCTTGACGTTGGCCGCCTTTCCGGGCTCAGACAGTGGTCAGGGTGAGAGCAACGTGATGGCGAAGTACTTACATATCGTCGACGGTGGATTGTACGACCGGCTCGGTGGTGAGGCCATTCAGCTCATGCTCCAGGATATCACGGAGCGGGAGCGGCCGTGTGTGAGAGCGGTCGACCGGGTCTCGATCAGAGACGACGACGACTGTCTAGACCGCGTCATGCTGATCATTCTGGATAGCGGCCTGCCGTTCGAGGGCGAGGATGAAAGCCTTCCCGATGTCCGAATCCCCGTGTTTGATCTCTTCGTGAATCACAACATCAAAATGGCCTCGCTCGCTCTGCTGGAGATCCAAGCTGAATTGCGTCTCAACTCCTTGAAAGCCTTCCTGAGAGAGCAGAATAACGTGTTCAGGCGGAAGTATGGTACCTTCAAAGACGTGTTCGCAGTCGCGGACGTCCGGTTGCGGGACATCGAACGGTGCGTGGGCGACCCCCTTCCCTGCGCGCGCGCGGAGGGATTCACGAGCATGTCACTGGAAGATGCCACGCAGACGTATGCAGACCTGTGGAAGGAGGTCGTCAGGGTGCCGTTGTCCTTGAAAATTACTCAGGAGGCGGCCAAGGCCCTGCGCAGGGCTGCGCGGATTCTGGTCCACAAGAAACTGCGGGAAGAATGCCGCACCGGCAGCCCCCCACATGACTGCCCGCCGACGCTCCCGCAGGATCTTCAAGATTCGCTCCACCTTTATACCGGAACCCCACCTCGATAGCGCTCGTAACATCCACAGGTCTTTTAATATAGAACAGCGCGTGGTGAGGACCACACGGCGCTGTCTCAGTATTCCACATTGTGGACGCCGTCGTACTGATCGAGCAGGATGCCCAACGCCTTTTTGAGCTCCCTGATCTCGGGCGTGACGTCAGCGCCGCTGAGAGCTTGGACGGCGGTATTGAGCCGTTGCAGGTGCATGAGTGCACGGCGATCCGTGGTGCGAGCAAGGGCACGGACGATCTCGGTCTGCACGGGGACGGGTTCGGTCGGAAGAACCTCCAACAAGGTGGGCACGATGTCCACCTGCGGATGCAGCGGAGCGAGCCGTCCCAGCCCTTTGACCGCGGCGACACGCAACGGCGGGGTTCCCGTCTGGAGGAGTTCGAGGAGCACCGGAATCCCGTCCTGTGCGCCGATCGCACCGAGGGCCCCGGCGGCGGCTTCCGCGACGGACGGATCGGGATCCTTGGCCATCCGACCCAGCTGCGGGATCGCTTCCACCGCAAACATGTTGCCCAGCAAGGAGATGGCCGTCACCTTGCGCGCCGGCTCAGTCTTGGGATCGGCCAATAGCCGCAGGAGGCGCTCCGTCTGCCCCCATTCGGCGGCCAGGATAAGGGGAAACGCATCCTCCTGCAGCCGGGCCATCAAGGCCGCCACAGCATAGGTTCCTGGGTCGTCCATGCCAGCGGTCCGGGCGGCCTCGCCCTGATCCTCAAGGACAGTGCGGACCTCGTGTCGCCAACCCATACGTTGGCCGTCCAAGGTGTAGATGATCTGGCAGGCGGGCCCTCTCCAGCGGTGGGATGCGACACCGGGCAGATCCGCGTCGCCCCCGGAGCGTACCGGGCCCTCCCAGGTCTTGCGCTGCTCGCATTTCACGTGGAGAGAGACGTCATGCGGCTGGCTGGGATCGTTCACAACGGTGAAACCGAGGCCTGACAGCTGTGCCGCCACGACGCGCAAGACACCGGCGGGGTCCCCTTCTCCGCGGTCCGTCAGCGCAATGGCCTCGACGTGAACACGCTCTACGCGTCGCAGGCGTTGCTTCTGCTCCGCGGTCAGAATCTCGCGTCGGGCCCCGACCGTGTCGGGCGACGCGACGCCCCATGCCAACGTTGTGACCAGGCCGATCGCGGTCAGCCGTATTCCCCTCAAGATGTTGCTCCCTGAAGAGGCCAGCGTCGCGAGCTCCCTCACGACCTTGGTTGCGCGCACCTCCTGCTCGGTCGGGCGGATGCCCGATCCGTGCACGGCCCCCGTGCCGCGTTCAAGCGCGGATGCCAGCGCGTTCACCCCTCGTGTGCCGCGATCGTCGTGGCGCAGCGCAACCCGCTTACCACCGCGCTCTCCAAAGTCGAGGATAGGCCCGTGTCGGTCCAGGCGCCGGTCAGGAGCAGGTTGGAAATCGGCGTCTGCGCAAGAGGCCGGAGCATGGCGGCCCCGGGGCTTAGACTGAGGAACGCGCGGGGATCACGGACGATATCGCACTTGTCGTCGACGGGGTCGCCGGATTCCGGAAACGTCTCCCCCAGATCCGTCAGAGCCAGGTCCCGCAACTCCTCATCGGACCGGTGCAGCAAGGCCGGGCAATCCGTGGCCACGAGGGTGAGGGTGCGGCTCGGCCGCGCGGTCTTTGCGGCGCCAGGCACGACGATCCAATGGAAAGAGCCGCTCGGGCGGAGCACCAGCCGGGCTTGCGGATCGCCCCAGCGCACGCTCAATCGCACGACCACGGCGGGGACATCGCGGAGACGCGTGAGCTGCTCAAAGTAGGCATAGCGCGTCAGGAGCCGATCGGGGAGAAGGCCACAGACTCGTTGATGTGGCAACGCCAGGACGTACCACTGCGCGGTGGCGCGGTCTCCACTCTCGAGCCGGACCGCGGCGACGCGCTCGTGATCAAACTCGATCCTCGTGACGGGCGTGTTGAGACGAATGTCCGCCCCCGACGCGTGAAGCCGTGCGACCAGCGGTTCGACAGTAAGCTGGTGCAGCGACTCCTCGGCAATTACAATGTTGCCCCCGCGACGCGTTCCGAGGAGGTGCCGGTTGATGGCGCGGACGAACTGGGCCGCGGAGGCCGTGCGCAGGTCGCTTCCGAGGAGCAGGCGTGCGAGGGGAGACCAGACCTGCTCGCGCGCCAGCGCGGATTGCCCCTGCCGGGCAAGCCATTCGTCAGCGAGCTGCGCGTCGAGGTCCGGCGGCAGTGAGGCGGCCCCCTCCCATGTCCGCTCGACGAAGGTCAGGGCGCGCCACCGGTCCGCAATCGCGAGCCCGCTGAAGATGGCGAGGGCGCAGAGCCCATGCAACGCCCCCGGAAGCCAGGGGCGACGCAGTCGGACGCGTCCGTCTGGGAGCGCAACCTCGAGTCGCGCGGGCTGCCACGTCCAGACTGGAGATCCCCGGCCAAGGGAGCCAAGGAGAGCGGCCACAGCTGTGTCACATCCAAAATGAACTGTCGAGGACGCGCGCAGCCGTCCCGCCAGGCTATCCTGTTCCTCGGCCAGCGTGACGGCGTAGCCGAGCTCGGCGAGACGAAGGGCGGTGGTGAGTCCCGCCGGACCGCCGCCGACCACGAAAACGGAGCGCGTCATTCGGTTCGAGCTGCGCGAGACCCTCGGAGCGAAAGGGCGGAACGGAGCCAGATGCCCGACGCGATAACGAGTCGAGTAGTGGCGGAGACGCTGATGCGCGGCCCGAACACCCGATAGCCCGAGGTCTCAATGCGGTCGAGGATCCGTGAGTAGACGCCGCACATAATATCGGCTGCGATCAACGAGCGGCGATCCCTTGCCGGCAGCCGTTCCGCCACGGCTTCGGCCTTGCGGTAAAAACCACGGGCACGCGCACACTCAAACTGCAGGAGACTCAGCAATCCCGCGGAATAGTGTTGTTTGAGGATGTCGTCCTCGGCGCAACCAAATCGAGCGAGGTCCTCCTGGGGGAGGTAAATACGGCCGCGCTCGGCGTCCGTCTTCAGGTCCCGCAAGATGTTGGTCAGTTGAAACGCGAGGCCGAGGTTGACGGCGTAGTCCTCGGCGGATTCCGAGCGGGTTCCGAAGATTTTGAGGCAAATCAATCCGACAACCGACGCCACGCGATAGCAATACACGTGGAGGCTGGAGAACGTCGCGTATCGCCGAATCGTGAGGTCCATTTCGACCCCGGTGATCAGCTCTTCGAAGTAGGCTTTGGGGATCTCCCATTCCGATGCATGGCGCGCGAGGCTGATCGTCACGGGATGCGCCGGGTTGCCGCCGTATGCGGCAGCCAACTCGGCACGCCACTGTTCGAGCTGCTGCAAGGGGTTGTCTCCGGGACGCGCGTCGTCCACGACGCTGTCCACCTCCCGGCAGAAAGCGTACACCGTGTACATCGCATCACGACGCGCTTTCGGCAGGAACAGGAACGAATAGTAAAAGTTGCTCCCGCTGCGCTTGGTGACACGCGTGCAGTGTGCCTGGGCTTCGGATGCGTTCATGCCGATTCCCCCGCCAGTTTGCCGGCGTGGAGATTTATGACCTCAGTCCCGTCCAACGATGACCCCCCGGCCACCTCAGGGTGCAGCAACGCGGCCAGGATGGCGACGCCCTCCACAAGACGCGGGCCGGGTCGGCTGAAAAAAGACGTTGCGTCGACGGCGAAGACCTTCCGAGAGCGGACTGCCGGCAGCGCGTCCCAGTCATAACGGTGGAGAAGAGGCTGAGCTTCACGAGCGGTCCGCGAGGCGGAGAACCCGCAGGGCATCAACACGAGGACATCCGGCGAGGCGGCCGCGAGCTCGTCCCAGGCGAGCGGCCTCGAGGGACGGTCGGGCTGTGCCAATGCGTCTATTCCCCCCGCAAGCGAGACCATTTCGGGCACCCAGTGTCCGGCGCAATAGAGCGGGTCGAGCCAATCGAGACACGCGACGCGGGGGCGCCTGGGCAGCAGGGCGGTAAGATCGCGGATGGTCTGGAGCCGGGCGCGCAGGTTGGCGACCAAGGTGCTCGCCTCGTGCGCTCGCCCGAGGGCTTGGCCGATCGTGAGGATGTCGTCCAGGACCTGGTTGAGGCTGGTGGGGTTGAGCGAGACAACGGCCGGAGCCTGGGCAAGCGCGGCCACGGCCCGGTCGAGATGCCGTGGCGTAACCGCGCACACCCGACACAGGTCCTGCGTGATCACCACGTTGGGCTGAGCCAGGACGAAGCCCTGTTCGTCCAGTGCGTACAGGCTTTCTCCCTGTTCGACCCACGCGTTGACTTGGCGGTCGATGTCCCGGCTGTCGGCACGCTCATGTTCCACGGCGGCACGCACCAGGACGGGTTTGTCGCGGATCTCGGGAGGGTAGTCGCACTCGTGGCTGATGCCGACCAGCGTGTCGGCCATGCCCAGGGCCGCCACGACCTCGGTGGCTCCCGGCAGTAGCGAACACACTCGCAGCGAGCGACCGGGGCCGTTTTTTGATGGATGCCTCGCGATCACGATGCGCTCCACAGTCGGTCCATGAGGGCCGACACCGTCAACCCCCGCAAAGAGTGCACCGCCCAATCAGCGTGGTCGAGCTCAACGAGTCGATGCGTCGTCGCCACGGCCAGGACTTTCATGCCGGCAGCCTGGGCGGCCTGAACCCCCGCCAGCGAGTCCTCGATAACCAGGCAGTCCGACGGCTCCAGCGGGTCCGTTCCGAACGGCGTCAGGCGATTGAGCGAGCGGAGGGCGTGCAAGGGCGTTTCGGGGTCTGGTTTGCCTCGGCTCACGTCCTCCGCGCTGGTGATATGTTCAAAGTCCTTGCTCAGGTCGGCGTGCTCGAGGACAGACTCGATTTCCTGACGCAGCGCTCCCGACGCGATGGCGAGCCGGCAGCGCGGAGCCGCGTCGCGAACCAATTCGTGCACGCCCGGATAAATACCGACCTCGCGGTGGATGCACTCCCGGAGCGCCATGGCCTTTCTTCCAACGAGGTCCTCGATCTCCGCGGGACCGGGGCCGCGGCCCCGGTCCGTCAGGATGGCCCGGAAGCACGCTCGATCGTCGTAGCCCAGGTAGCGCGCGATGTACTCGTCCCGGGGCAGGAAGATTCCAATCTCACCCAGGGCACGCTGAAACGCGGCCAGGTGAATCGGCTCGCTGTCGGCGATGACGCCGTCGAAATCGAAGATGATGGCACGTAGCATCGGGCGAAGCGGGCAGTGTGGCGGTCGGGCGGAAGGAGTATAACACGACGCCCGTCTCCATGACGCCAACAGTTGGGAGGAATGGGAGGGAGGCCTTTCGCTGCCTATGGCTAGGGCTTTGGGACCAGACGCTTCTCAGCAATCCAGCCCTTGGCCCCGCTCTGCGTCTGGACAACGTAGACCCATGTATTGTTTTGGAGCGTACCGTCGACCACCACGAGGGTCGCGCCTGGCTTCACCTGGGGGCCTGGTCGCGCCCCCGACGGATCCGCGCTGAGCGACAGCGAGCCGCCGGGAGCCGCGGGGTCAAGAATGACGGACACCTGCTGCCCCTCACGGAATTGCGGCGAGGGCACGGCGGCCGCGGCCGGCGTAGCGGGTTTGGTCGTCGCCTGCGGTGTGCCCGGACCGCCCGGTGTCGGCGGAATGCGCGCCGCGGGCTTCGGGGGCGGCTTCACGATCATCGGCGGCGGCGTGCTCTCCCCAATGAGTGGGCTCAGCAGATCCATGGCGACTTCGGGCTCCATCGCGAGGTAGCCGCCGCCCAGGACGAGCACCAGGAGCAGAATCCACACCAACGGGCCTCGACCGGAGCTTTTCTTTGGACTCTTGGGGGAATAGCTCCGTGAAGGGGATTCCTCGAGGTCGTCGAGATCTTCCTCGAAGTCTAAGTCCGGCTCGGGCTCGCGGGCGAACATCACGGCCCATCGGGGCAGTGAGATATTCGCGTGAAGGTGGGGAAAGGCAGCGACCATCGGAGGCCTCCTTCCTGGCGCAGGAACGTATACGATCGCACGATTGTGCCTGTAGATACCACCATCGGCACATCCTGTCAAATTCTGTCATGAAATCATGCGGTTCCCTCATGCTTCGGGATGACGAAGCCTGCGTAGCCGACGACGCGGTCGCGATCTCCGCCAACATCGCCTGATGTCGCATAGCGAATCAAGGAGGCATGGGTCGCTCCGCAGGCGCGCGCGATCTCCATGGCGACCAGTGTCGGCCCCAGCCCGCACATCGAGATACCACGGGCCCGCACCTCGGCGTAGAGCGTGTCCGGGTCCAACGTTTCGATGGCGCCAATGGCGTGGGCATCACGCTCGCGCGCGACATGGTCCGGCTCGTAGTGCGTCATATCGGTCGTGGCGAGGATGAGGGCTTGGGACGACGGGTCTCCCGCGGCGCGCTCGCGGATCACGGAAGCCAGGGTGCGTCCGAGCCGGCGACATGCCTCCGGATTGGTCGTGCCGAGGACGATCGGAACGATGTGGAGGTCCTGACGAGCGTGGGTCAGGAAGGGCAGTTGCACCTCGAGGCAATGCTCGTAACGGTGAGCCGACTCGTCGGGCGCAGCCTCCGGGAATCGACTGAGGATGACCTGCGCCAACGATCGATCGACCGGGACTTCGCAGCCGGGCATGAGCCAACTGCCCTCCGGATAGACCGAGACCGATGGGCCAAGCCCGGTGTGGTTTGGACCAATGAGCACGACCGTCTCCGGCAAGGCGAGCCGGGCATAGACCGCCCCGGCGACCGGACCCGAGTACATCAGGCCGGCGTGAGGGCTGATCCCGATCAACATCGGTTCGGGGCGCCCCTCGGGGTCCTGGCACCGCTCGACCTCGGCGCGAAGCGCCTGCGGAGAGGCACTGTAGAACTGTCCGGCAACTGCGGGAAGGCGACGTGACATAGACAGGGTCAACGGGCCAGGGGTTCGTGAAGCGTGGCTGGAGGAACGATGGCGTGACCCCTTGCCACGTGCCGCGCGCCCCTCGCCCGTTCCTCTTTAACAGTATTCGACGTTGGAGCAGGTAAAGACTTGCTTGTCGCGACTTCCGCTTCGGAAGACCGTGATGCCCTTGCAGCCGAGTCGGTAGGCCAACAGAAACGCGGAGGCCACATCCTCCTTTGTCGCAGTGGCCGGCAAGTTGATGGTCTTCGACACGCCGCTGTCGCTGTGTCTCTGAAAGACGGCCTGCATGCGGACATGGTGCTGGGGCGACACGTCGTGGGCGGTGACGAACAATCGCCTCATGGTCGCGGGGATCTCCGTGAGGTGTTGGATCGACTCGGTGGCAGCCACGCGCCCCAGAAGGTCGTCCGACAAGATGCCGATCGCCCGGGCCTTGTCGACGAAGGCCGGGTGCACGATCGGCAAGCGGACGTTCTCCATGACCGTACGCGTGAAACTGACGGCGTAGAGCGGCTCGATCCCCGGTGAGCAGTCGGCGATGATGCTGATCGTGCCGGTCGGTGCGATGGTCGTCAGTGTCGCGTTGCGGAGCTTCAGTCCTTTGGCCGCCCAATGGCTCCCCTTGTAGTTCGGGAATGGGCCGCGTGCCAATGCCAACTGGCGAGAGGCCTCGTAGGCCTGCTCCTTGAGAAACCCCATGACTTGGTCGCCGAGGCTCAGAGCCTCTTCCGTGTCGTAGGGAATTCCGAGCGCGATCAGAACATCGGCGAATCCCATCACACCGAGCCCGACCTTGCGGTTGCCCTTGGTGATCGCTTCGATCTCGGGTAACGGATAGTGATTGACATCGATGACGTTGTCCAGGAATCGAATGGCGACAGGGATCACCTGAGCGAGACGGTCGTAATCGATCCGCCGCGATCCGCTGGGCCCCGTCACGAACTTGCACAGATTGATCGACCCGAGGATGCACGACTCGAACGGAAGCAGCGGCTGCTCACCACAAGGGTTGCTCGCTTCGATCGTGCCAAGGCGAGGCGTCGGGTTGTGGCGATTGATGGTGTCGAGGAAAATGACGCCGGGGTCGCCGGTCGCCCAGGCAGCTTCCACGATTCGGTCGAACACTTTTTCCGCGGCCAGCGTGCCGGTGACCCGACCGGTGCGGGGGTTGGTCAACTTGTACTCCTTGCGCTCCTCGAGCGCCCGCATGAAGACATCAGTGATTCCGACCGACAGATTGAAGTTGGTCAGCTCCTTCAAATCTTGTTTGACGCTGATGAACTCGAGGATGTCGGGATGATCAACGCGCAGAATCCCCATATTGGCACCCCGGCGGGTGCCGCCCTGCTTGATCACCTCCGTCGCCATGTTGAAGATCCGCATGAACGACACGGGGCCCGACGCCACACCGCTGGTCGAGGCCACACGATCGTTCTTGGGTCTCAAATGGCCGAAGGCAAAGCCGGTGCCGCCGCCTGACTGATGAATGAGCGCTTGGTGCCCCACCGCGCTGAAGATTCCCTCCAAGGAATCCTCGACGGGCAGGACGAAGCAAGCTGAAAGCTGCTGCAAGTCGCGCCCTGCGTTCATCAGGGTCGGGGAGTTCGGCAGGAACTCAAGCCGGCGCATGAGGTCGTAAAAAAGCTCAGCCTGGGCCATGGCCTTCGCCCTGCCGCCCCGCCGGGAGCCGGCAGCACGAGCCGCGCGCAGATACAGGTGCTCGGCGCGAGCCACGTTCTCCGCCACGCGCCAGAACAGGTGCGCGGGCGTCTCCACCGACCGGCCTGCCTGGTTTTTGGTCAGGTACCGCCGCCGGAGCACGGTCAGAGCGTTAGGCGACAACCGCGGGGATGGCAAACTGACACGTGTCATATCGCTCCGGGCCCGGCCGAAGGCTCGCGGGCCTTCATTATTATAGGACAACTGGCTCGTGCATGCCATGCCCCAGTCGACCTCATGCCACGACCCGTCCCCCCCGGAGCGGCGTGGAAAACTGCTTGCAACCGAGCCGGTGCCGGAGCAAGAATCCGGCTTGAACGAGGAGACGACGATGCGATCGTACCGCGAGGAGCTGTCGTTCGAGACAGAGACGAGGAGAGCCTATATCAACATCACGACGAAGGTCGAGGCCGCCGTGAAGAAGAGTGGGATCAAGGAGGGCCTCGCGCTCGTCAACGCGATGCATATTACCGCCAGCGTCTACATCAACGATGACGAGTCCGGCCTCATTCAGGACTTCGACGAGTTTCTGGAAGGACTAGCGCCGTTCGGGCGTGATTACCGCCACCATCGCACCGGGGAAGATAACGGTGATGCCCACCTCAAGCGTCAGGTGATGGGTCGAGAGGTCCTCGTGGCCATTACACGGGGAAAGCTCGACTTCGGTCCCTGGGAGCAGATCTTTTACGGAGAGTTCGACGGTCGCCGCCGCAAGCGAGTCTTGATCAAGATCATAGGAGAATGATAGAGATGGTGACCCGTGACAAACTGACTGTGAGGGCAAGCGGGCATGCGCTCCGCAGTCAACGACCTGTCCTGTGTGACGCGTGACGCGTCACGTTCTTCCCATGGGCTTGCCTCTGCCATCGAACTCTGGCAACATGAAACTCCTTCATCGTCAGCCGCGAATCGTTAACCGTTGGATGCCGGGTTCGACACGCAGCCATTGTTTCGCCTAATGTTTGACGGTTCACGATTCACGACACCGGGAGGCACTCATGGCAAGCTGGTATCGCCCGGACCCGTTGACGCGTGATCTGATTCATTTGATCAACGCGCGGCGGCATGATCACGGCGACGCCGATGCGGCGATCGATACGTTGCAGGCGTTCCTCGAACAGGATCGGGAGCAGGATCTGCTCACGGTGCTGGCCGCACTCGACGAAGAGATGGCCGAATGGCTGTTCGATCTGCTCGCCGAGGCCGCTTGCACCATCATGCTGGAAGGGCAGGGAGACGACAAGCCGGCCTATGCCGTCATGGGGGCGTTGGAGCTCCCGCTGCAGGCAAACCTGAACATGCCGCTGGGCCTCAAGATCGATCCCGTCACGACGGCGGAGCTCTTGCGGCAGCACCTCAAGCTCCCCGCCGGGGCGGTCGTCGCCGTCGAGCCGCGCTTGCTGACGGACGCCACGCTCGACTTGCTGACCCTTCACCGGCTCCATGAGCATCTCGCCACCATCGCCGACTCGCAGCGGCCCCAGCCGATCGCCGCGCGCCTTCACCCCCCTGTGGAATCGACCGCCTTTCTCTTTTTCCAGATTGTCGGCATGGCCGAGCCAGGCTTGCCGGAATCGGTGGAGGAGGAGGACCGGCAGGCGCTAATGGATGGGCTGGTGTCGCAGTGCCAGGAGCTGGCGAACGCGCCGCAGACGCTCCAGGCGCCCACCTATGCCGCCTACGCCATGTTCGACGCCCAGAACGCCGTCCGCCTCCACCGACTGGCGGACGAAACGGCAGCCGTCTGGCGCGACCTCGACTCACAGGTTCGCGGCCGGACCATCGTCCATTTGCACACCCAGTGCGGGAACGGCGTCTATATGCCCGTCTGGACCGACCTCTTCGATCCCGGCCTGGCCGAGGATCACGGGCCGGCCTGGACGTCACCAGACGTCTGGGTCTTCACGGCGGACCTGCCCATCGAATGGCCGGGAGAGATGTTAACGAATCGGCTCCTCGCGGAAGGCTGCACGCGCTTCGAAAACCACATCGTCGAAGCGCCGGAAAATTGAACGCCGTGACGCGTCAAAGCCTACAGAAGGCACGATCCTCCGGCCGCTGCTGAGCCTGATCTCGTCCTTCTTCCCGGTCGATTCTGAAAATTAACGTCCGACGAGCGACACGGCTAGATCGCTGCGGCGTTCTTCAACGGCTCCAGCAGCTTGTCGGGGACGGTGAGATTGCCTCGACCTGTGCCCACCTCGATGTCGGGTTTGGTCAGGCCGTGGTAGTCGCTCCCGCCGGTGACGAGCAGATCCAGGTGCCTGGCCAGGTTCAGGAAGTCCGAGGTCTGCTGAGGGGTGTGGGTGCTGTAGTGGACCTCGATGCCGCCCAGGCCTGCCTCCTTGAGCTTCTCGCAGAGCTTGCGGAGCGCCTCGCCGGTGCGTTTGACCCAGAGCGGGTGGGCTAACACCGCGACCCCTCCGGCGTCGCGGATCCACCGAATCGCCTCCGTCGGCTCCGGCAGTTCACGTGCCACATAGGCTGCCTTACCCCGCGCCAGGTAACGGTCGAAGGCCTCCTTCGCCGTCTTCACGTGACCTTTCTCCATTAAGAGACGCGCGATGTGGGGACGTCCCACCGCATCCGTTCCAGCCAACTCCCGCACCTCGTCATGGGTGAGCGATACGCCGAGGTCCCTGAGCCGCTCGACGATCAGCGGATTCCGGCGGTGACGGCTCTCGCGGAGAGTTTTCAGGCGGGCGAGCAAGGTGGGATCCGCGGGGTCGAAATAGTAGCCGAGAATGTGAAGCTCGTCGTCGTCGAAGCGGGAGCTTATTTCGACGCCCGGGATCACGTCGATCCCCAGAGGGCGGGCGGCCTCCACCGCGTCGGGCAAGCCGGTCAGGATGTCGTGGTCCGTGATGGCAAGGGCGCGGACGTCGGCTTTGTGCGCCATCGCGATGATCTCGTCCGGAGGCTGGCTGCCGTCGGAGTGTGTGCTGTGCAGGTGCAGATCAAGACGACCCATCGGAGCCTTCCTTCTTCGCGACGAGCCGAGCCGTGAAGATGCTCGGCTCCGTCCCCTGCCGCTGACAGGGCCCCTCCTGGTAGCGCAAAACGCGCAGCCCCTTCGTGAGGACGAGCAGTTCGTTGTGCGCGAGGCAGAACTCCCGGCGCCGGGGATGGTTGTGTCGGAGGTGATTGTCGATCAGAAAGGTCTCATAGACGAGCACACCACCTGGCTTCAGAGCGCGGAGAAGGAGGGGAACAACAGGTCGGTACAAGTAAAAGAAGACCACGACGACATCATAGATCTCGCTGCCCAGGTCCGGCGCCCGGCCAGGATCCTTTTCCAGGTCGAGGTGCTGCGTGGTGATGTGGGCCAGGGTGTGTCGGCGAGCCTCAGCGGCGAGCGTGGAAAGGGCCTGGGCGTCCCGGTCGATGGCGTGGACTTGTAACCCCAGGCTGGCCAGGTACAGGGCGTTTCGGCCGGACCCCGAAGCCAGGTCCAGGACTCGTCCCCGAGGTAGCAGGGGAAGGGTTTCGATCAAAAACGCGGCCGGCTCGAAGCTGGGTCCGGCCACGGGATTGCTTCGGTCGATGCGCACACCCACGGAGCCTTCCACCCCCTTGACCGCCGCACCAACCTTTCTCACCCAAAGCCGGACGCGGGTCACGGCAAACTCGGAGAACAACACGGCGGCGAGCCGGTCGGTGAGCGTCTCGAGGAGATGGAAGGGCTGGCTCGTGCCGATCTCCATGACGCGCTGCGCGATCGTCGCGTAGTCGACGGCGTCGGCGAGATCGTCGCGTTCCGCGATAGCCTCGACAGCCCGGTCAGGATAGTCCGCGATCAGGTCAACCGCGATCGGTTGTGGAACCAGACGCTCCGCCTCGGTCACGCCGCAATGACCTTGAAATTCAAGGTGTTCGATGATGAGTTGGTCCGCCATGGATGCGCCTTCTCGGGATCGCGCATTGTCCTCGATGCTTCGGGGAGGAGTCAAGGAAGCATGGTCGGGGCCTCGCTTGACTCCCGTTTCAGGCGGCACCTATAATCCCGCATTCTTCCAGTGAATGTAGGGCCCCGAGCGAAGAATGGCGGAATTTACCCACTTTAACCAGGCTGGACGGGCCAAGATGGTTGATGTCTCGGCTAAGCCGTCCACGGAACGCGTGGCGGTCGCCGAGGGCCGCGTGTACCTCCAGCCCGAAACCCTCGCGCAGATCCGTCGCGGGGCGATCGCCAAGGGTGATGTCTTGGCCGTGGCCCAGGTCGCGGGGGTCATGGGAGCCAAGCATACGCCGGACCTCATCCCCATGTGCCACCCCGTGATGCTCTCCAGCGTTGATATCGATTTCAAAGAGGAACCCCAGCCCGACACGGAGGGTCGCTGCTCGATCACGATCACGGCGACGGCCAAAACCACCGGCCCGACCGGTGTGGAGATGGAGGCGATGACTGCGGTCTCCGTCGCCGCGCTCACGATCTACGACATGTGCAAGGCCATCGACAAGGGCATGAGCGTTGGCGATATCGCGCTGGTGTCGAAATCAGGCGGCAAGTCCGGGACCTATGTGCGGCCTTGAGGCCGCGGCTGGCAAAAGGAACCGCGCTGTGCATATCACCGTTAAACTGTTCGGGTTGACCAAAACGCTGGCCGGCAATCAGCCGGAGCTGGCTGTGACTGTCGATGGGGAGACGCGTGTCAAGGATCTTGTGGCCGCGTTGGGGCGGCTGCACCCCGAACTGGGGGAGCTGATCCTGAAGAAAAAGGTCCTGGTCTCGGTCAATCAGGAGATCGCACACGAGGAATTGGGGCTTCAGCCGCAGGACGAAGTAGCTCTGTTGCCTCCATTTGCGGGTGGAATGGGTATGGACACGAAGATGTCGGACGACACCATGATGGTGCGCGTGCAGCGCGAGAATTTCTCAATCGACGCCGAGATCGAACGGGTTCGGAGCCGGTCCACCCGGATCGGCGGGATCGCCCTGTTCCTCGGGACCGCGCGCGATCGCTCGAAAGGACGCGACGTGAGCGGGATCACCTTCGAGCACTACGAAGGGATGGCCCAGAAGAAGCTCCGAGAGATTCGCGACCGGGCCCTTCGCGAGCATGACGTGATCGAGGTGCTCATCGTTCACCGGTGCGGCGCGATCGAGATCGGTGAGAACATCGTGCTGATCATCGCCGGGGCCGAGCATCGTGCAGATGCGTTCCGAGCCTGCAAATGGACGATCGATGAGCTCAAGCAGATCACCCCCATCTGGAAGCTCGAGCAGACGCCCGAAGGCGAGGTTTGGGTCGAGGAGCATCCATGAGCGCCAGTCATCCGCAGCCCATCACCGAGGAGGTCAGGGATACGCTGGGGCGGCCGCTGAAGAGCTTGCGCCTCTCGGTCACCGATCGGTGCAACCTTCGCTGCAAATACTGTATGCCCGAAGAAGAGTACGCCTGGCTGCCGCGAGAGAACATCTTGACCTTCGAGGAGATGGCGGCGCTCACCAGGATCTTCACGGATCTCGGCGTCGACAAGGTGCGGCTAACAGGGGGCGAGCCGCTGCTGCGACGTGACGTCCCCGCCTTTATCGCCATGCTCCGGGAAAACCAGACGATCAAGGACCTGGCCTTGACGACCAACGGGATCCTGCTCGCGGACCAGGCCAACTCGCTCTACGAGGCGGGGTTGCACCGTTTCACCGTCAGTCTGGACAGCCTCAAGCCCGATCGCTTTCGAGCACTGACCCGTCGCGACACCCATGCGAAGGTCTTCGAGGGGATCGAAGCGGTACGCCGGCTAGGCGTCACGGGGCTCAAGCTGGATACGGTGGCCATCCGGGGTTTCAACGACGATGAGCTGATCGACCTCATCGAATACGGCAAGCGAGTGGGGGCGGAAGTTCGTTTCATCGAATACATGGATGTCGGCGGGGCCAACGATTGGTCGCTCGAGCAGGTGTTGTCCAGGGCCGAGATCCTGCGACAGATTGGCGCCCACTACGGTCCCATCGAGCCGATCGTGGAATTCAGCTCGGCTCCCGCCCAGCGATTTCTTCTTCCGGACGGCGCCTCCTTCGGCATCATCCCGTCGACGACGACGCCGTTCTGCTCGACCTGCGATCGCAGTCGCCTGACCGCCGACGGCATGTGGTACTTGTGCCTTTACGCGCGGAACGGGGTGGACTTGCGCCGGCCATTGCGCGAAGGTGCCTCGCCTGAAGAGCTGAGGGCGCTGATCACCTCGGTGTGGCAGGCCCGAAAGGATCGCGGCGCCGAGGAGCGCAAGGAGTTGGAGCAGCTCGGCGGACGCCAGCAGTACATCGAGATCCAGCGGCTGCGGGAAGATCCCCACTTGGAAATGCACGCCCGCGGCGGGTGAGACACTGTTTCTCCAACATCAGGACGACCTGATCGGATAGGGCGGAGATACGAGCCGGTCCGCTTCTCCTCCATGCCCGACCTCGACACGCTCACCTTCCTCACCCTCGGCGTTCTCCTCGGCGCCCGCCATGCCTTGGATGCCGACCATATCGCTGCGATGACAACCCTCCTGTCCAGAGAGCCATGCTTGAAAACGAGCGGCCTCATCGGCCTCGCGTGGGGCGTGGGACACAGCCTGACGGTAGTCGGCGCCGGGCTTGTCCTGATCGCGTTCGAGGTCACGGTGCCGGCGGCGGCGGCGCAGGCGATTGAATTTGCCGTCGGGCTGATGCTGGTGGGGTTGGGTCTCTCCCTCGGCGTCAGGATGATCAATGACGGGTGGCATGTCCACGGCCACGAACATGACGGGACGCGGCATTGGCACCTGCATCGGCATCACGAGACGACCGTCCGTGACCATGACCACCACCATTGGATGCGCCTCTCGGTGCGCCCTCTCCTCGTGGGGATGTGTCACGGTCTGGCGGGGACGGCGACGCTCGCGCTGGTCGTGGCGTCGGCGGTCTCCTCGTTCGGCGGCGCGGCGGTTTACCTGGTCGCGTTTGGTTTGGGATCCGTGATGGGGATGATGGTGACCGCGCTGGCCGTCAGCGTGCCGCTGGTCATGTCGGCCGCCCTCGGTCGGCAAGCCCAAACGGTCCTGCAAGGGCTGGCGAGCGTCGGCAGCGTGGGGCTGGGTCTCTTCATCATGGCGGAGATTGCGTTGAACGTCCCTCCATTTTAGCCCACCGGCTCCGGCCGCGTACGGGCGATGCCTGCGCCTCGTGGCCAGCGTCGGGCCGCAAGAGCCCGCGGGGTGCGTGCCCGGGGAGATTGTTCGTGCGAAGCCCTGATGGCTGTGCTATGGTGTGTCGTTCGAGCGCAAGGCGTCGATTTTTCAGGATACTGTGCGGGTCGACAAAGGCAAGGGCAAGGGCAAGGGATCGTCGTGAGAATCCGGATCTTGGGCTGCCACGGTTCAGATCATTTGATCAAGGATAAGACCCGCGGTCACGAATGCCGGTCCTGCGCCTTTCTCATCAACGAGACCTTGCTTTTGGACGCCGGGACGGTCGGCGGTGTCCTCAGCCTGGCCGAGCAACGGCGCCTGCGTCATGTGCTCGTCTCTCACCTGCATTTTGATCACATCAAGGGGCTTCCAACTCTGGCCGATTCGTT
Source organism: Nitrospiraceae bacterium (assembly GCA_041608595.1). Taxonomy (GTDB): domain Bacteria; phylum Nitrospirota; class Nitrospiria; order Nitrospirales; family Nitrospiraceae; genus JBFGRM01. The sequence goes on along the minus strand of JBFISJ010000009.1, from coordinate 9,098 downwards.
ATTCGATGACGACGGACGTCCGCTTGTCATCGTGAGCCTGGCCGAGGTGCTCAAGGGGCTTCATACCCACATCTTTAACAACGAGGTCTATCCCGACTTCATGCAAATGCCGACACCGGAACATCCGGTCTTTCGCCTGCAGGCGGTTGAGCCGGGAATGACGGTGTCCTGCGGGGACTTACGGGTCACCGCGATCCCGGTGAACCATCAGGTCCCGACGCTCGGTTTTATCATCGAAGACGGACAGACGGCGGTCGTGTGCAGCGGGGACACCTACGCGACGGACGAGCTGTGGAAAGCCGCGGGTCGCCTGCGCACGATCAAGGCCGCGTTCATCGAAGCGTCTTTTCCCAATGCCATGGCGGAAGTCGCGAGGGTCACCAAGCACCTGACGCCGTCGCTGTTCCATCGGGAGTATGAGAAAATGGGGCGTCCCGACGTCAAGGCTTACGCCTACCATCTCAAGCCCCGCTATCGCGACACGCTGAAGCGTGAGCTAACCGCCCTCCCGATCTCTGCGCTCACCGTGCTGGAGGAAGGCCAGGAGATTACCGTCTAGATGGCCTGGTTCAAGAAGCAAAAATCCGCCAAGTCGGGGACGGCCAAGGGGCGCAAGACGTCCGAGGGGCTGTGGCTCAAGTGCAACCATTGCCGGGAGATCGTGTATCGAAAGCAGGTCGAACGCAATCACAAGGTCTGCCCCAAATGTGATTATCACTTTCCCATCTCCGTCAACGAGCGGATCGCGCTCCTGGTGGATCGGGGGTCCTACAAGGAATGGGATGCGGAGATTGAGCCCCTCGATCCGCTGCGCTTCGTGGACTCGCGCCCCTATTCCGAGCGCCTGAAAGCACAGCAGGAGAAAACGGGCCGCAAGGACGCCCTGGTCACGGGCGAGGCTCGGGTGCAGGACCGTCGGGTCGCGCTCTGCGTGTTTGATTTCGGTTTCATGGGGGGGAGCATGGGCTCCGTGGTGGGCGAGAAATTTTGTCGAGCCGCGGAGCGGGCATTTACGGCGAAGCTTCCCATCGTGCTTGTGACGACCTCCGGCGGGGCGAGAATGCAGGAAGGCATTCTCTCCCTGATGCAAATGGCTCGAACCGCCGCGTCGGCGGCCAAGATGAATGACGCGGGGCTGCCCTTCATCACCATCCTTGCAGATCCCACGTTCGGCGGCGTGACGGCGAGCATCGCCATGCTGGGGGACGTGATCATCGCGGAGCCCAAGGCGCTCATCGGATTCGCCGGCCCCCGTGTGATCGAACAGACGATCAAGCAGCAGTTGCCCGACCAATTTCAGCGGGCGGAGTTTCTCCTGGACCACGGCATGATCGACATGATTGTCGAGCGCAAGGACTTGAAGCAGACGCTCGGCACGCTGCTGAGCCATCTCTAACTCCATCATCTTCTTCCTCCCGTCGCCATGTCCGCGCCCTACGCGACCACCCTCGACTTTCTTTTCGGGCTGCAACGGCACGGCATCAAGCTGGGTCTCGAGACGATCGGTGCCTTGCTCGAGCGGACGGGTACGCCGGAACGAGCGTATCCCTCGCTCCACATTGGGGGCACCAACGGCAAGGGGTCCACGGCGGCCATGGCGGCATCCATGCTGCAGGCGGCGGGATACCGCGTCGGCCTCTACACGTCCCCCCACCTCGTGGACTTCCGGGAGCGTATCCAGGTGGACGGGGTCGCCATCACCGAGGAAAAGGTCGTGACCTGGACCGACCGGCTCCGGAGCGCCGCAGGCGGCACCCAATCGCCGACATTTTTCGAGTTCATCACGGCCATGGCGTTTCACCATTTCGCGGCCGAGCACGTGGACGTGGCGGTGCTCGAGGTCGGGATGGGCGGTCGCTTCGACGCGACCAATGTCGTTGTGCCGGCGGTCACTGCCATCACCAACGTCACCCGTGACCACGAGCAATACCTCGGTCACGATCTCCCGTCGATTGCCTTTGAAAAGGCCGGCATCATCAAGCAGGCCGTGCCGGTGGTGCTGGGAGAGCTGGGCGCGGAGGCCGCGAGCGTGATCCGCGGCATCGCAGACGAACGGCAAGCCCCGTGCCAGGCGCTGGGTGAGCACTTTCGGTATCACATCGAAGACGCGGGGGATTTTGCATTTCTGGGGCCCCAAGGCGTCATCGAAGGACTGCGCTGCGGTCTCGGGGGCGAGCACCAGCTTGCCAATGCCGCCTGTGCGGTCGAAATGGTCACAGTCGCGGCCCGGGCGGGCCTCGAGGTCCCGGAATCGGCGATTCGACAGGGACTCTCCCAGGTTCGATGGGAGGGGCGGTTAGAGATTGCGGAAACCCGTCCGATTTTGCTATTGGATGGGGCCCACAATCCCGCCGCGGCCCGGGTTGTGGCAACCTATTTGAGGCAGTTTCGCCGGGCGCACCCGGCCGCGCGTGTGATTGCACTCATTGGCATGATGCGGGACAAAGATCGGACCGGGTTTCTGCAGGAGCTCGCACACGTCTGCGACGACTGGGTCGTGACGGAGCCCAGCCTGCCCCGGGCGGCGTCCGTAGACGAGCTCGCCGCGTCGCTGAAGCAACCGGAGGCCGTCTTGCACCGCGTGCCGCTTCCTGCTGATGCCCTGGCGCATGCCAGGCGGCTCGCCGCTTCAGAGGACCTGATCTGTGTGACCGGTTCGCTCATGCTGGTGGGTGAAGTGAAGGCCCTGCTGCGTGGATGCGGGCTTTCTCCCATCAAAGGATGAGATGAGCCGCGACGATCGGATTGCCGGCGTCCTGATCCTGACGGTTGCGCTCATGTCGGCTCCCGCCGCATTTTCCCCGGCAGCCGAACCCCAAGACAGTCCCCCCGCCGCGCCCGGTACCCAACCCGGTGCCCCTCCCTCGGAAGCACTGGTCATCCACGCTGACCAGATTGATTACGCGAGCGAGACGGAAGTCCTGAAGGCCCGAGGCTCCGTCAAGATGGTCCAAGGCGACACCACGCTGGTCGCGGATGAGGCCACGATTCGGTTGCTGACGGGCGATGTCGCAGCGGTGGGCCGGGTCCATCTCATGCAGGAGAACACCGATGTGTGGGCGGATCAACTGGACGTCAATTTCAACACGGAGGCGGGCCTGGTTACGAGCGGCCGGATTTTCGACCGAGACAGCAACGCGCTGATCACGGCAGACAAGCTGCGGCGCTATTCCGAAGCCCGGTACAGGGCGCAGAATGGATCCTTCACGAGCTGTGATGCCATGGAGGGGCAGACCCCCGCGTGGAGATTCACGTTTGAGGAAGTGGATGTCACATTCGGGGACAGCCTCGAGCTGCGGAACGCCTGGTTCTGCGTCCACGACGTGCCGCTCATTCCGTTGCCGTACTTCAAATATCCTGTCGGTGTGAGCCGGAAGACGGGCTTCCTCTTTCCCTCACCAGGCTACAACACGGAGTTCGGCTTCAACTACAGGCAGTCGTTCTTCTGGGCGATCAATCCCAGTCACGACTTGACCATCACGCCGAACATCCTGACCAAGCGAGGCTACGGGGGGGATCTGGAATACCGGTACATTTTCAGCCGGTCGAACCGGGGCGAATGGCTGCTCAACGCACTGGAGGACACGGATGAAGATCGCGCCCGTGGTTTCATCCGCGGCGCTCACACCATGCAGGTCACGCCGGATCTCTCGCTTCGGACGAAGGCCAACTTGGTCAGCGACCGGACGTACTTGCAGGACTTCTCGAACGTCGGGGCGCTTCGGGCCCTCCCCAGCTCCGACTCCACGCTGGACATCGACCAGCGTTTGCCCTACGGACGCGCATTCCTCCTCGCGCAGTATCTGCAGCCGCTCCAAGCGGGCGGAGACGAGACCTTCCAACGACTGCCCGAAGTCGGTTACCGGTTGTCCGGGCTGCCGGTGCTGGACAGTTTGGCCCTCATGGGATTCGACGCGACCTACGATCTTTTCTGGCGTGAGCAGGGCTTTGATCTAAACAGGGTGGACCTCGTGCCGGCGCTCACCACCCGGCCGTTTTCCCCGGGTCACTCTGTGAGCCTGACCCCGAGCGTGAAGCCGCGTGTCGTCTACTATTCCAGAGGGGTCAACACGAGGGAAGTGGTGCATCGCGAAACCGTCTGGAGCAGCCTCCGGGCCAGTTCGCGTTTGCGACGGCGGTTCCGCCCGTCGAAGGAGCAGACGCTCAGCCATTCGATCGAGCCGGACGTGATCTTCGAGTACGTGCCGCCGTCCGATCAGTCAGACATCGTCCAAATCGACAACGTAGACAATCTACCGAAGAAGAATCTCCTGACCTACCTGCTTCGCAATCGGCTGGTTAACGTGCAAGGCCGAGGTGCATCCAGCACGTGGCTCGACCTCGTCTTCGCACAGAGCTACCACGTTGGCACACCCCCTCCGCCCACTCCGGCGACCGCAGCATTCGGTGTGCCCAGCCGGAGGTTTTCATCCGTGTGGGCGCGGGGTCAGTTTAACGGAACGGGCCTGCTGGGCTTACCACCCGAAACCAGCCAGATGCTCTCGGTCGATACGTTCTTTGACCCCTATGATACGGAATTCAGCCAGATCAACACGGACTTTCGCCTGCAATACGCGCGCCGTTGGTATCTGGAAGTCGGACAACGATTCGCGAGGTCAGGGCCGCAGGTCGAGCGAGGCGATATCTGGAATCCTCTGTCCTTCGGCCAGACCTTTGATCCCACGCCTAAGATTCAGTTCGTCACGGCGAGCGCGGCGGTGCGCCTTCCCTACGATATTACGGTCGGCAGTCGGATCTATCGTGACTTCGAAGCGAAGTCCACCCCCGAGCTCGACTTCGTTGGACTGTACCAGAATCCCTGCCGATGCTGGTCGTTCGGTTTCTATTTTCAGAAGGTTCCGGGTCGCACGCAGGTCAACTTCCTGGTCAGCTTGCGCGACATCGGCGGCACCGACAGCTTCGGGACCGCACTGCTGAAGAGCATACTCGGACCTCTCCTCGTCGGCGAAAAGGGTCTGCCTTGGTAACGGACATCCCAGTGGCGTGCGCATCCTGGTCATGGATGCGTTCGTGGAGTTGGGGAAATTGGGAGGTGCAATCATGACCTGGCGAGTGTGCCGCGTGACGGCCCAAATTCGGTTCGCCGTTCTTGTGTTGATGACCTGCCTGTTGACAGGTCTGATCTGCCTGCATGAGCCAGTATTCGGAGTAACCCCAGTCCAGCAGAGGCACGCCGCCTCCGGCGCGAGGATCGATGGCGAAACGAAAACGGCATGGCAGGGCAGGGACCACCATGCCCGCGTGGTCGCACGATTGCGCGCGCCCGTCTTGGCGAACGACGAGAATCGAAGGGAAGAGCCTGGTTACCTCCGACGCGCCCAGGTGTTTCTGGCGGCGGGGGACTATCGCCGGGCGTTGGACGCCTGCCTGTTTCACCTCTGGGAGCAGCCCTCGGTGGAGAGTTACGTGTATCTAACATACGTCTACCACGCGATCGATGGATACATGGAGCATCTGGCCGCCCAGGACCGGTGGGTGGCCGTGGAGCACTTGTTCCTCAACCTTGCCGCACGCGGGGCGGATGACGTCATCGATCCACCCGACGTGCTGGCCAGAATGGCGAAAGAGATCATGCACAACGCCTTACAAAAGCAAGCCGATGTGACGTCGGAGATGGCCGCAAAGCTCGACCGTGACACCGTGAACCGACTGTGGAAACAGCAGTCGGCCTGGCGTGCGGCGCGCCCCGATGACTGGTGGGCGAGCGCGCCGGACGCGTGGGGCTGGTAGGCGGCGCGATGCAGGAGCATGTGGTTGACAGCGAAAACGGCGCTAGTATACGATGCGACCGTTTCGTGTCCAATCAGCGTCTCGGCGTCAAAAGGTCCTGAATTGCGAGGAGGAGGCTCAGTGGCAAGCAACGCGTCGAAAGTGGATGAAAAGTCGTGGGAAACCGAGGTCGTTCAGGCTCCAGAGCTCGTCATGGTCGATTTTTGGGCGGTCTGGTGTGGACCGTGTCAAATGGTTGCTCCCATTGTCGAGGAGCTGGCTGCCGAATACGGGGACAAGCTCCGTGTGCGAAAGCTGAACACGGACGAAAACCCGGAAGTCGCCGGCCGGTACCAGATCATGAGCATTCCTACTATCCTGTTTTTCAAGAACGGGCAACCGGTCGAAAAGTTGGTCGGAGCGAGACCCAAGCGACAGTTCAAGGAGGTCATCGACTCCCTGCTGGCTCAGTCTTCCCCCACGGCGTGAGGCTGTGTCAGCTCGGGCCTGGCGCCCATGCTCACCGAGCTGCGCATCGCGAATTTCGCCGTCATTGATCGACTCACCCTCCAGTTCTCCACCGGGTTTCACGTCTTCACCGGAGAAACGGGTGCGGGCAAGTCCATCCTGGTGGATGCTATTGCGCTCCTCGTCGGAGGGCGGGCGACCACGGATGTCATTCGGGCTGAGGCCGACGAGGCCGAGGTGGAAGCGGCCTTCACGTTGCCCGAGGACGGGCCCCTCCTCATGCGCTTTCGTAGCTCCGGGGTCCTGGAGCCGCGGGACACCGAGCTCATCATCCGGCGGGTCATTGCCCGGTCCGGCAGGAACCGGGTCTATCTGAACGGACGGTTGACCCCCCTGCATGTGCTGGAAGCTCTCGCCGGGACGCTCCTCGACCTCCATGGGCAGCACGATCAGCAGTCCCTCCTCTCCGTAAGCCACCAACTGAATGCGGTCGACGAATTCGGAGGCCTCGTCGCACTGCGTGCGGATTACACCCGTCACCACGAGCAATGGAAGGTCAGGCAGCAAACCCTCGAGGAAGCGGTGCGGCAGCAGCATGAACGCGCGCAGCGCGAGGACTACCTCCGCTATCAGTTTCGAGAGCTCGAGACCGTGGCCCTCGCGCCGGGTGAGGAGGAGACCCTGCTGCTGGAGCGTCAGCGACTGGCCCATGTGAAGCGCCTCCGTGACCTGGGCGAGGAGGCCTACGATCGCCTCTACGGCTCGGATGCATCCGTGCTCAAGGAATTGAGCGTGGCGGAGGATCGTCTTGCCGAGGTCACATCGGTGGACGAGACCGCCTCCGAATGGAAGGCGTTGTGCCATGATGCCGCGGTGAATCTGCAGGAAGTCACGCGGCAGCTCCGCGGGTATCTCCAAGGGTTGGAGCAGGACCCGGAGCGCCTCTCCGCCGTGGAGGACCGTTTGCATGCCATTCAGCAGTTGAAGCGCAAACATGGAGGCAGCTTCGAATCCGTCCTGGCGAGGGCCGCTGAATTGCGGGCGGAGCTGAGCCAGCTTGGAGGCTCCCAGGCTCGGATCGCGGAACTGCAGGAGCTGGTCAAAGGAGATGCCGACGAGGTCAGGGCCCTCGCGCGGTCACTCTCGGAGGCACGTGTTCGCGCGGCTGTCCGGCTTGAGGCGCGCGTGAAGAAAGAACTCGGCTCGTTGCGGATGGGACAGACACAGCTGCAGGTCGTGGCGACGGCCAACCCCGACTTGTCCGCCTGCACCGCGACGGGATGGGATCGGGTGGAGTACTTGCTCTCCACGAATCCGGGCGAACCGCCACTGCCTCTGGCGAAGGTGGCCTCAGGAGGCGAGCTATCCCGGGTGATGCTGGCGTTGAAGACGGTGCTCGCGGAGCGCGATGCCGTGCCAACGCTGATCTTCGACGAAGTGGACGCCGGGGTGGGCGGAGCGGTAGCGGAAGTCATGGGCCGACGGCTCAAGGCGCTCGGCGCGCATCATCAGGTGTTTTGTATCACGCATTTGCCGCAGGTCGCTTCAAAAGCGGATCTTCATTTCGTGGTGGAGAAAGCTGTGCAGCAGAAACGAACCGTCGTGCGGGTCCGTCGGCTTGACGGCAAGGCACGCGAGGACGAAATTGCACGGATGCTGGGCGGCTTGAGGATCACCCAGGCGGTTCGGCAGACCGCCGCCGAAATGGTGAGTGACGCAAGGGAAGAACGCTGACGCGGGGACAAAGCCCGACGGGAGTGAAGGGCGGCTGAGGCTAAATCGTGGCCCGGTTTGGCGAGACGCCCAAGGCGGGGAGAGACGCCTTGCACTCGTTCATGACCTTCACAAAGGTCGTGACGATATCCGGATCGAAGGCCTTCCCAGACTCCCCCTCGATGCGCCTGATGGCCTCCTCCACGGTCATGGGCCCGGTGCTGCGGCGGCCTGTGAGCAGGTTGTCGAACGTGTGGGCGACCGACACGATCCTCGCAAGAAGCGGAATGCCATCACCGTGGAGGCCGAGCGGCAACCCGGTGCCATCATGTCGCTCGTGATGGTAGGAGATGATTTGCCCCACCTCCCCGGGAAAGCCAAGGGGAAGGATCATCCGCGCGCCAATCTCGGCATGTCGCTTGATCGCTTCCTGCTGGTCTCGGGAGGGTGGCCCACCGTTCGCGTGCCCCGGGTCCTCGAAAGCCAGGTAGCCGATGTCGTGGAGAAATGCGCCCAGAGAAAGCGACTTGAGCTGCTCTTGAGCGAGGTTGAGCGGCGTGGCGATCAAGGTGGCGTAAAAACTTGCTCGGCTAGCATGGTTCAGCAGTTGGCGGTCTCTCGCCTCAAGCAGGTCGGAGAAGAGCGGAAACAGCTCGGACCCTTGCACGGCCGGGGCGCCGGCCTCCGGCGCGGTCTTGGCAGCGGGGAGGTACTGCTCGCTGAGCGCCTTCCAAATTTCAACCGCCTTCTCCTCGGACGCCCATGCGTCACAGTGCATTTCTAGAAATCCACGCAAACTGTCCAGCCTAGTCTTTTTGTCGAGCGTCTGGTTGATCAACGAGATCAGCTCGGTCACATTGAACGGCTTGAGCAGGTAGCCGGCCGCTCCATGACGGATTCCGTCCATGGCCGACTTCAGACTCCCGTAGCCGGTGATGATGATGACCTCGACATTCGGATGATCGAGCTTGATCTGTTGGAGGAGCTCGATGCCCTGGCAGTCCGGCAGCTTCTGGTCGAGCGTCACGAGATCGACAGGGTTTTCTCTCAGCAGGCGTTGAGCGGTCTGCCCGCTCTCTGCAGCGTGGATCGTATAGAACGGCCGGAGGATGACTTTGAGCGCATCCCTCGGGCCTGCCTCGTCTTCCACGATCAGGACGGTCGGTTTTGTCGAGTCAGTCATCGTG